>DATLLC010000357.1:0-5057 GCA_035538015.1 Vicinamibacterales bacterium | reverse complement strand
GCGCCACAGGTGCTGCGACGCCGCGTACAGATCGTGCGGCGGCAGCACGGAGAAGACCACCGGGTAGGTCCAGTTCCAGCGCTCCGGCATGTCGCGCGCCGGCTCGCCCATGACGATGCGCGGCCACGGCTGCACGTCCCGAACTTCGCCCGTGCGCCGGTCGAAGCGCGTCAACACATTCGTCGATCCCGCGAAGAAGAGATCCGGCTTCGCCGGATGCGGGGCCACCCAACCGCTCTCGCCGCCGCCAACCTCGTAGTAGTCCGCGCCAACCGGCTCACCAGGCAGGTGCGCCGTCTCGTCGCGCGTGCTGGGCACGGCCACCGAGGTGTTGTCCTGTTGGCAGCCCGCCACGTGATACGGGAAGTCGATGGTGGTTTCCACACGGTAGGGCTGCGCTGTCGGAAACGTCTGCCGCGTCCAGCTCGCGCCGCCGTTGACGCTCACGGCGGCACCGCCATCGTCGCTCAGGATCATCCGCGCGGGGTTGCCGGGATCGATCCAGAGATCGTGGGCGTCGGCGTGGGCCGTCCGCAGAAAGCGATACGTGGCGCCGCCGTCGGACGACCTGGCGACGATGAAGTTGAGGACGTAGACCGAGTCCGCATCGGCCGGGTCCGCGACCACCCGATTGAAGTAGAAGGCCCGCTGCCACAGATCGCGATTCGCGTTGACCAGCCGCCACGACGCCCCCGCATCGTCGGAGCGGTAGAGCCCGCCGGCAGCGGCTTCGACGATGGCATACAGCCGCCGAGGATTGGCGCCGGACACCGCGATGCCGATCTTGCCGAGTACGCCGGACGGCATCCCCGGTGCGCGGGTAATCTCGGCCCAGGTGTCGCCGCCGTCGGTGGACCGGAAGAGCCCGGACCCCGGACCCCCGCTCGAGAGTTGCCACGGCCCGCGCCTCACCTGCCAGAGGGCGGCGTAGAGCGTGCGCGGGTCGGAGGGATCGAGCGCGAGGTCCACGGCGCCGGTCTGATCGTTGCGGAAGAGGACCTTCTGCCAGGTGGTTCCTCCGTCTCGCGAGCGAAACACGCCGCGCGACTCCCCGGGGCGAGCGGGATCGCCCAGCGCGGCCGCGTAGACGAGGTCGGGATCCTCCGGGTCGACGCGGAGGCGCGCGATCGTCATCGTGTCGGCAAGTCCCATGTGCCGCCAGGTCTTGCCGGCGTCCACCGACTTGTAGATCCCGTCGCCCTGCATGATGTTGCCGCGCAGCTGCGCCTCCCCCATCCCGATGTAGACCGTGTCGGGGCGCGAGGGCGCGACCGCCACGGCACCGACCGACGAGCTGCGAATCTGGCCGTCGGTCACCGGCGACCACGAGTGACCGCCGTCGGTGGTCTTCCACAACCCGCCGCCGGTGGCGCCGAAGTAGTACTCGAAGGGGCGTGAGGGCGCGCCGGCGGCGGCAATGGATCGGCCGCCGCGGGCCGGGCCGATGCTGCGCCAATTCAGGGTCAGCGGCAGCACGTCGGCTGGGGGGTGCTGGGCGACCAGCAAGGTGCCCGCGGCCAGGGCGGCAGCTAGCCCCGCGGGCACGGAACGGCCGATCCAGGGTCGAGGGCGAGACAGCTGAAGCACGGCGCCATTCTGGGGCCGCGGCGGTCGCTTCGCAAGCTAGCTCATCCATTATTTTGTGTGAAAATTAGCGTCGGATCGTTGATAGATCAAGGGTGGACGGCGCGAGCGTCGTGTTACATTTAGCTCATCCGTTCTTCCACCCCGCGGAATAAAGGCACGCCGTGAAGGTTCGTCACGTTCTCTACGTTGGCCTCGCCGCCTCGATCGTTGCGCTCGCATTCAGCCTTGGCAGCTGGAACGCGCAACGCACGATGGCGCTGCAGCTCGCCGATAACGACGCCCGCCTCGCCGCGCTCGGCGTCGAGCTCGCGCGCAGCGTCGATCAGATGCGGGCGCCGGAGTTCATCGCCGCGATGGGCGCGCCACAGAGCGCGATGGTCCAGGAGATCAAGCGACAGCTCCAGAGCGAAATGGGCCTCATGCCGGTGCGGCTCCTGCGCGAGCGGCGCGCCAGCTTCGTCGAGCTGAACACGGTCGACAGCCTCGGCAAGGAAGGCTACGGGACCGCCGGCTACCTGGGGAACGGGTATTTCATCACCGTCAAGCACGGCGTGGTCGTCCTCGACGATCAGCGCGACGGGGTCGAGCGCCACATGACGTCGATCACGCTCCGCTACAAGGACAAGGACGTGCCCGCCGAGATCGTGGATGCGGGCGACGCCACCTTCGAGGTGCACACTGGCGACTGGGCCCTGATCAAGGTCAACGAAGCAATCGACTTGCCGTCGCTCAACATCGACACCACCTTCGGCTACGAGTTCGCCGAGCCGATTTTTCGACTGGGGAACGACTACTCGCGCGGCATCATCGTGGGCACCGGATATGTCGGCCAGCACACGGCCAACGGCCTCGTCACCTGCCTCACCGACGGACATCCCGGCGTGTCGGGCGGCGGCGTGCTGAACCAGAACGGCGACCTGGTCGGCATCCCCGTCGGCCGGATGCAGCAGGACTATCGCTTCTCGTTCATCCTGCCCGTGCGACCGGAGATGTTCCGCATGCTGCCGCAGGGTCCGGCGCCGCTCATCGCGGCCGCCCAGCCGGCGGCAGCGGCGCAGTAGGACGTCTGCTTTGAATTCCTACTGAGATATCACCAGAACGTTGAACGGTACGCCCAGCGGCATGGCGGCGCCGCCCTCGGTGAAGATGCACCAGCCGCGCCACTCGTTGTCGTAGTACACGCCCACAGTCGGCACGTTGACGCCGGATCCGCCCCATCGATGCGTGACGAGCACGATCGCCTCGGGCCGGTCACTGGTCAGCGCGTGCGAGATGCAGCTGCTGTCGCCAGCGGTGTTGCCGCCGTCGGTCGTATGCACGAAGGCGGGGCGGAGCGAGCCCGACACTTTCAAACCGCCGTTGGCGATCTCGAGCGCGGTGCCGCCGCGCGCGTGGGAAGCGCGCACGCCGGTGCCGTTCTCGGCATGGCCCTCGACGCCAACACCGCCGTCGGCCACGCCCCGCACCCCCGATCCTGATCGCGACGTGCCGAGCGTCCCCGTGTCCGCGGCGCTGTCGCCGCGCAGCGCGGCGTTGCCAGGTTGCTCGAAGCCGCTGGCCTCGCCGAACTGCCCGAAGATGGCCGCGGCGTCGCCAGTGACATCGCCGGTGTCGGTGTTCACGATCACGTTGAAACCTCGATCGGGCCCGCCTTCGGGCTGAACGAGCGCCGCGCCGAAGACCGGCTCGGGCCGCGGCCGGCCGCCGGTGCGCCGCGCGAAGGGCGGCAGCAGGTCGCCCGAGTTGCCCGCGCTGTCGCGCCACGTCCCTCCCAGATCGGACGGACGCAACCTGGCGCTCAGGTGCACCGGCACGCCGCCCGGGGCGGTGACGATCAAGAGGCCGAAGCCGATCGATCCGTCGCGGTTGGGATACCCCAGGCCGACGGCAGTGGCCAGGGTGCTGCCGCACTGATCGTCGGCGCCCGCCAGGCGGTACACACCACCGGTCTGGGTGACCTCCACCGAGACGACGTTGCAGAAGGGCGCGAGCTGCCAGGAGAAGATGCCGAGCGGCTGGGCGCCGGCCGGGATTGCGGCCAGGAGCAGGGCGGGAACAAAGACGAACCTGGCGTGCCATGTCATTCGCACACCTCCTGCGTCAATTGTGGCCCGGATTACGCACCATGGATGAGTTTGAATTCCCGCGGATCGGCGCAACTCCTCTGCTATTCTCTGTCGACCATATCGTCGCCCGTCCGTTTCATAGCGCCCGCAGCTCGGCATCCTCGCGTCGTTTCCCGTAGGAGGCCTTGACATGAACTCGCAGCTCGGTCGGTCGGTTTTTGGGGCACTCGCCGCAGTGCTCGTTTGTCTTGCCGTCGAAGCGTCCGCGCAGGGACTTTCCGACATGCGCGGCACCGTGGCGGACACGTCCGGAGGCTCGCTTCCGGGCGTCACTGTCACGATAACCAATCAGGCATCGGGCACGTTCCGGGAAATCATCAGCAACGCGGACGGCAGCTGGTACGTGCCCGGCCTCGCGCCCGGCACCTATCAGGTTGCCGCTGAGCTGAGCGGCTTCAAGCGCTTCCTGCGGCGCGACCTGGTGGTCGCC
The DNA here is from genome assembly GCA_035538015.1 of Vicinamibacterales bacterium. GTDB lineage: Bacteria > Acidobacteriota > Vicinamibacteria > Vicinamibacterales > UBA2999 > VFZN01. The sequence continues at coordinate 914 of DATLLC010000357.1, read as the reverse complement.
GTCGGCAACACGACGACGGTCCCGATCAGCCTCGAGCTGGGGACGCTGGAGGAGACGATCACGGTGACGGGCGAGTCGCCGATCATCGACGTCACGTCGAAGCAGATCGGCGGCAACCTCACCACCCAGGACCTGACCGAGCTGCCCAGCCTCTCGCGCAACTGGCTCGGCTTCGCGGCGCTGCTGCCGGGAGTCATCCAGGTGCCGAACCTGGCGTCATGGGGCTCGGAGACGATCTCGGCCAACGGCGTGGACACGCGCAACAACTCGTTCCTCGTCGATGGCGCCTGGGACAACGACGACTACCTGGGCCAGAACAACGGCGGCCAGGTGCGCGTCCCAATCGAGGGCGTGCAGGAATCGCAGATCCTGATCGGGCAGTTCGACGCCGAGTTCGGCCGCACCTCCGGCGCGATCGTGAACGCGGTGACCAAGTCGGGCACCAACTCGTTCCACGGCGCGGGATTCATGTTCTATACGAACAAGGAGATGCGCGCCGAGGACTTCTTCGTGAACCAGAACAACCTCGACGAGCCCAACGCCCAGAAGCGCGAGTTCGGCGGCGCGATCGGCGGCCCGGTGGTCAAGGACAAGGCGCACTTCTTCGCCAACATCGAGCGCGTCTGGATCAACGAGGGGCGGACGATTCAGATTCCGCCGCGGCCCGAGCTGAACTGGGCGACAGTCACGCAGGTGCGGGCCTGGAACGCCCTCACTCGCTTCGACCACCAGATCAACAGCAATCACAGCTGGTCGGTACGGTGGCTCGCCGAGTGGTCGCCGCAAACCGGTCAGACCAACAACCTGGCGGTGACTCCGGCCGGCCAGCAGAGGGAGTGGGACCTCGACCAGCACACGAACTTCGCGCTCAACTCGGTGCTGGGCCGCAACATCGTCAACCAGTTCCGGTTCGG
>DATLLC010000356.1:0-3003 GCA_035538015.1 Vicinamibacterales bacterium | reverse complement strand
GACGACGGCGGCGAGACGTTCACCTCGCCGCGCACGACCACCCACGGTGACGACCGGTTCGTGTGGGTGAACCCGCGCGACTCGCGTCACGTCGTGAAGCTCGATGACGGCGGTATCGGCATCTCGTACGACCGCGGCTTGAAGTTCCTCTACGTCGCCTCGCTGCCGCTCTCGCAGTACTACCGGGTGGCCGTGGACAACGCGCACCCCTACAACGTCTACGGCGGACTGCAGGACAACGGATGCTGGGTCGGTCCGAGCGCGGTGTGGACCGCCGCCGGCATCCTGAACGAACACTGGTCACGCCTCTGCGGCGGCGATGGCTTCTACGGCGTCCCGGACCCGAAGGATCCGCGGGTCGCCTACTCGTCGTCGCAGTTCCTGGGCCTCCAGCGCAACGACACCCGCAACTGGCAGGTGCAAGACATCCGCCCCGGCGACCCCACCGGTGCGATCGGCGATCGACGCAACTGGAACACGTGGGGGAAACCGGTGGCCGAACAGGTGCTCGGCAATGCCATGCACCCGGCCAACTGGGATGCGCCCCTTCTCATCTCGCCGCACGACGCCGCCACCATCTACGCCGGCGGCAAGCATCTCTTCCGCTCGCGCGATCGGGGGCTCACCTGGCAGGACCTCGGCGACATGACGAGCGGCGTCGACCGGGCGACGCTCCCCTTGATGGGCCGGATGCCTGACGAGACCGTCCTGTCGATCGACGACGGCGTGCCCTACTACCCAGGCGCCACGGCGATCGCCGAGTCACCGCGGCGGCGCGGCGTCCTGTACGTGGGGACCGACGACGGGAAGTTCCGCATCTCGATGGACGACGGCAAGACGTTCGAGAGCGCGGAGACGCGGTTTCCCGGGTTGCCGCCCACCTCCTGGTTCGCCGGCATCGAGCCCTCGCGTCATGTCGACGGCACCGTCTACGTCGTGGTGGACAACCACCGCAGCAACGACTTCACGAACTACGTGTTCAGGTCCACCGACTTCGGCAAGACGTTCGCGTCGATCGTCGCCGACCTGCCGGCCGAGCGCGTGGCCCGCACGATACGCGAGGATCACCGGAATCCGGGCGTGCTCTATCTGGGCACCGAGATCGGATTGTTCGTCACGGTCGACGGTGGCCAGCACTGGATCGAGCTCAAGAACAACATGCCGACGCTCCCCTTCAACGACCTCGCCATCCAGGCGCGCGAGAACGATCTGGTGCTGGCGTCGCACGGTCGCGGGATCTGGATTCTCGATCAGTTGAGCGCGCTCCAGGGCCTGGGCACGGCCGCGACCATGGACGCGCAGCTCTTCCCCATCGAGCCGGCCGAGCAGATCCGTTATACGAACCTCAAGGCCCACGCCGGCGACCTCGTCTTCCGCGGCGAGAATCCGCCCAACGGCGCGATCGTCGATTACTGGCTGTCCTCCCCGCAAGCGCCGGTGACGCTGTCGGTGCACGACGCGGCCGGAACGCTCGTCCAGACGCTGGCGGCGAGCCGCACCCGCGGGGTGAACCGTGTGGTGTGGAACCTGCGGCATGCGAATCTACCGGTGCGCGGTGGCTTCGGCGAAGACGATGACGCGCCGCGCGGCGGCCAGGCGAACTGTGTAGATACCCGGCAGCACGTATGGCCCTGCCAGGTTGCCGCCGCGGGCAGGGCCTTCGAGCAGAAGGTCGAGGTGAGGGACGATCCGCGCATCGACGCGCCGGCGGCGGATCGCAAGCTGTGGGCCGACTTTCAGATGCAGGTGGCTGGAGCGATCCGTCAGTTCGCGCCGGTCGCGGACAAGGTGCAGAAGGCACCGGCAGGCGACGCGCAGACGACCGACTTGAAGCGACAATCCCGGGAGCTGCTCTCGCGACTGAGCGGCCTCTTCACTGCCACCGGCCGCTGGGTGGGCCGGCCGACGGCCGAACAGCAGAGCGAGTTCAAGTTCTACCAGGAGATGAGCGCGAAGATCACGAGCACGGCCGGCGGGCTGTGAACGCCGACGCTCCGGCGGCGTGAGGCGGGCGGGGTCCGCCCTTCCGCCGTCTACGGCGGCTGGTAGTAGTTGGACACCGGCCGATAGGATCGCCGCACCGTGTCATCGGGATCGGTGGAGGTCCGCCATTTCACCAAGACCTATGGACCCGTGCAGGCGCTGTCCGACGTGTCGCTGTCGGTCCACGACGGTGAGGTGCTCGGACTGATCGGGCCCAACGGGGCGGGCAAGACCACGCTCTTCGAGTGCCTCGCCGGGGAAATCCCGGCCGATCGCGGCGAGATCGTCAGAGACGGCCACCACCTCTCTTCCGGCGAGCGGACCACGACGATTTTCTATCTGCCGGATGCGATCGCACCGTGGCCCGCAGAAACGGTGGGCTGGAGCCTCGACTTCGCGGCCGGGTACTTCGGCGGACCGCCGGGCCGGCGCGATGAGGTGATCGCCCAACTGCAGCTCGAGCCCCTGCTCCGAACCCGGATCGGTGCGCTCTCGAAAGGCCAGCGCAAGCGCGCGGTGCTGGCCATCGGCTGGCTGACTCCGCAGCCGCTGCTGCTGGTGGACGAGCCCTTCGACGGCCTGGACCTGCGTCAGACGCGGGACGTCGGCGGTGCGCTGCGGAGACATGCCGCCAGCGGACGCACCCTGTTCCTCTCGATTCATCAGATCGGCGACGCCGCGCGCGTGTGCGATCGCTTCGTCCTGCTGAGCAACGGCCAGGTGCGCGGCTCCGGCACGCGCGACGAACTCTGCGCGCAGGTGCGCAGGCCAGGCTCCGCGGCGGTACCGTCGCTAGAGGAGGCCGTCCTTGCGCTCACGTGAGGCGGCATCGTGGCTCCTCGCGAAGGACTGGCGAGAGTTGCTGGCTTCGCGGGCCTGGTGGCTGATGCTCGCACTGATCGGACCGCTCGTCGGCCTCTCGTTCACCAGCGCGGTGCGGACCTACGGAGAGCTGAGCGCCGCCGGCGGGACGGGCTCGGGGGTGGGTGAAGCCTTCGCGCCCCTGGTCGGGGTCTGGGC
>DATLLC010000355.1:0-4707 GCA_035538015.1 Vicinamibacterales bacterium | reverse complement strand
CATGATCGACGAGCCACGCCTGGCCGAAGAGTCACCGCGTCAGACGGCGATGCGCGGCGGACTGGCCTGGATCGACGCCGAATGCCAGCGCCGCTTCGACAAGACGCTCGTGGCCTGCACCGAGGTCGAACGGACCGCGGTGCTCGACGACATCTCGGCGTCGCTGCCGTTGGTGCCCGAGCCGGGCGACCCAGGTGAGGTCGACGAGGTGCCAACGCTCCCCGCCCTGTCGCACGGCCGAGCGTTCTTCAGCAGCTTCCGCGATCTGACCGCAACTGGCTTCTGGACGACGAAGATGGGGATGGCGGATCTGGAGTACCAAGGCAACCGCTTCGTGGCGTCCTGGAACGGATGCCCGGATGAGGCTCTGCGGAGGCTCGGCGTCAGCTACCCGCCTGAGGGCTCGCCGAAGCCCGCCTGATCACTCTTGCTCTTTACGACAACGGCCGGATGCGGATGCTGCGGAACGCCAGCTCGCCCTCGTGATCGCCCTGGATGGCGAGGTGGCCGCGCATCGACTTGCCGAAGTTGGGCCAGTCCTTGAACTTGCTCGCCGCCACCTTCGCGTTCCAGTCGGCGCTCCCCTGCTCGAACTCGAGCAGCTTCACCCCGTTCAGCCAGTGCTCGACATGCTGGCCGCGCGCCACGATGCGGGTCTGGTTCCACCCGCCCACCGGTTTCAGGTGCCCGGCGGGCGACGGATAGAGCGCATACGATGCCCCCGCGCACGTCAGTCGCGTCTTGTTGTCGGCGGCCTTCTCGTCGTCGAGCAGCTGGTACTCCGGCGCGCTCCAGTAGATGCGGTCGTACTCCTCGGTGCCGCGGTAGAAGATGCCGCTGTTGCCGGCCGCGCCAATTCTCCAGTCGAGCTCGAGCTCGAAGTCGCCGAACTGATCGCGCGAGATGAGGTCGGGGACCGCGTCGTCCTTGCCGAGGGTCCCGCCGGCGACGCGCCAGCCGGTTGGGACGGCATCCGACTTGAAGCCGCGCCACGCATTCAGCGAGGTACCATCGAACAGCGGCCGCCACTCGCTGCCAACCTGCTTGCCCGACAGCCTAACCCCTCCGGCGATCGCTCCGCCCACGACCACTGCATGAAAATCACGCCGGCTCAAGCGCATATGGAGGCTCCAAGCGCTCCCATTAACCCCTCAGCTCACTTGAGTGGTCGTTCCAACTGCTCGCTGATCAGATGGAATGGGCGCGTACGAATGGAAGTCTGGGCTGATGGCATCGTTTACTCAAGTGAATTGTGGGGTTAGAGCACAGGGGACTGGCGTGATTCACCGCCGTGAAGGCAGAATGCCCCATGCAGATCGGACAGACCCCGCTCGTCCGCCTCCAACGCCTGGCGCCGCTAAATGGCGTCGAGATTTGGGTGAAGTGGGAGGGCGCCAATCCAACCGGCAGCATGAAGGACCGCATGGCGCTGTCGATGGTGCTCGGCGCCGAGCGCCGGGGCCTGCTGAAGCCAGGTGGCCGCGTGGTCGACTACACCGGCGGCAGCACCGGCAGCTCGCTCGCCATGGTCTGCGCCGCGCGCGGATATCGGGCGCACTTCGTGTCCTCCGATGCCTTCTCCGAGGAGAAGCTGCAGACGATGCGGGCGTTCGGCGCGCGGCTGGAAGTGCTGCCGAGCGAGGGAGGCAAGGTCACGCCCGACCTCTTCACGCGCTGCCTCGCGCGCGTGCGCGAGCTCGCCAAGGAAGACGACAACACGTTCTGGACCGACCAGTTCAACAATCCCGACAACCGGTCCGGCTATCACGCGATGGCGGAGGAGACGCTGGCGGCGCTCGGCGGGCGCCTCGACGAGTACGTGATGATGGTTGGCACTGCGGGCTCGTTCTCCGGAAACGCCGAAGTGTTCAAGGCCAAGGTACCCGGTGTTCGCTGCGTGGCGGGCGAGCCGGCCACTGTCGCGGTGCTCTCGGGCCGCGCGCCGAGCGGTGGTCACCGCATCGAGGGCACCGGCGCCGGATTCATCGCGGGCATTTATCGGAGCGACCTCGTGGATGCCGTCATGACGGTAACCGACGAGGACGCCTTCGCCACGGCGCGGCGCCTCGCGCGGGAAGAAGGCCTGTTCGGCGGCATCTCCTCTGGCGCCAACGTCTGGATGGCGCTCGAGCGCGCGAAGACTCTCCCGCCCGGCGCCCGCATCGTCACGACGGTGTGCGATTCGGGGCTGAAGTACCTGCGCGGGGACCTTTACAGGTAACGGGGCGACGCTCACGGCACGCCGCTTGGCTGCGAACGCGCCGCAATGATCGCAGCGGCGCGCGATGACGGCCTGCGTCGTCGAAGGGCTGAGGTAGTCCCGAGCCCGATTTGTCGCGTGCCATAATCCGCGCATGACGACTCACCTGCGCGCGGTGCTGCTCGCGTTGGCGCTGTGGGCGGTGGCCTCCGCACAGGGGCTCCGTTATCCCGTGACGCGAACGGTGGATCACGTCGACACCTATCACGGCACGCAGGTGCCGGACCCGTACCGGTGGCTCGAGGACGATACCTCAGCCGAGACGGCAGGCTGGGTGCAGGCGCAGAACAGGGTCACCTTCTCATATCTCGAGAGGATTCCGTATCGCTCGCCACTGCTGAAGCGGCTGAACGCGCTCTACGACTACGCCAAGTACTCCACGCCGTCACGGAAGGGCGACTTCTACTTCTTCACCAAGAACAGCGGCTTGCAGAACCAGAGCGTGCTCTATATCCAACGCGGGCTGGAAGGCGCGCCCGAGGTGCTCATCGATCCGAACACGTGGTCCACGGACGGTACGGTGCGGCTGATGGGCTACGGAGCATCGAAGGACGGCCTGTTGCTCGCCTATGCCGTGTCGCGCAGCGGGTCGGACTGGCAGGAGCTGAACGTTCTCGATCTGACGACGCGCAAGCCACTCGAAGACAAGGTGGAGTGGGTGAAGGTGTCGGGCATCGCGTGGCGCGGCCGCGGCTTCTACTACAGCCGCTATCCGGTCCCGGCGAAGGGCAAGGAGCTCTCGTCGGTGAACGAGAACCACCAGGTGTTCTATCACCGCGTAGGCACGCCGCAGTCGCAGGACACGCTCGTCTTCGAGGACTCGAAGCATCCACAGCGCTTCCACCGCGTCTCGACGACGGAGGACGAGCGGTTCGCGGTGTTGAGCGTCTCCGATCGCGGCACCGGCAAGCAAGGCAACGCGCTCTTCGTGCGGGACCTGTCGAAGCCGGATTCGACCTTCCTCCCGCTGATCGCGGAGATCGGCGACGACACCTACGACGTGCTCGAGAGCGTGCGCGGCGAGCTGCTCGTGTTCACCGATAACCAGGCGCCGAACGGACGCGTCGTGCGGATCAATCCGGCCAGCCCCGCTCCGGCCAACTGGAAGGTGGTCATCGCCCCGAAGGACGACACCATCGACAGCATCGCTGTCGCCGGCGGCAAGGTGATCGCCACCTATATGAAGGATGTCGCGTCTCGGGCCTACGTACACAACCTCGAGGGCACGTTGGAGAACGAAATCCAGCTGCCAGGGCTCGGTAGCGCGAGCGGATTCGGCGGCAACATGGACGACACCTCTCTGTTCTACGCGTTCACGTCGTTCACCTATCCGACCTCGATCTTCCGCTACGACGTGGCAGCGCGGAAGAGCGCGATGTTCCGCGCGCCGGAGATCCCGGGGCTGGACGTCGGCCAGTACGAGACCACGCAGGTGTTCGTCACCAGCAAGGACGGGGCGAAGGTGCCGATGTTCCTGGTCCACAAGAAGGGCCTGGTGCTGGACGGCAACAATCCGACCCTGATGTACGGCTACGGCGGCTTCAACATCGCGACCACTCCGGGCTTCAACTCGCTGCGCATTGCGCTCCTCGAGCAGGGCTTCGTCTATGCCAGCGTCAACCTGCGCGGCGGCAGCGAGTACGGCGAGGCCTGGCACGACGCGGGCACGAAGCTGAGGAAGCAGAACGTCTTCGACGACTTCATCGCCGCCGCGGAGTGGCTCATCGCCAACAAGTACACGTCGCCGGCGCGCCTCGCCGCTCAGGGCGGCTCCAATGGCGGCCTGCTGGTGGGCGCCGTGATCAACCAGCGGCCGGATCTCTTCCGCGTCGCGATCCCGCAGGTCGGCGTGATGGACATGCTGCGGTTCCACAAGTTTACGATCGGCTGGAACTGGATTGCCGACTACGGGTCCAGCGACAACCCGGAGGAGTTCAAGGCGATCTACGCCTACTCGCCGCTCCACAACATCAGACCGGGCGTGAAGTACCCGGCTACGCTCATCACCACCGCCGATCACGACGATCGGGTCGTTCCGGCTCACTCGTTCAAGTACGCGGCCACGCTGCAGAAGGCCGCCAGTCCGGAGAACCCGGTGCTCATCCGCATCGAAACGAAATCGGGCCACGGCGCCAGCAACGTCACCAAGCAGATCGAGGCCACCGCCGACATCTACGCGTTCATCATGTTCAACATGGGGATGTCGCCGAGGTTTTGACGGGGTGCGGGCGGGTGCGGACGGGTGCGGGCAGGTGCGGCCGGGTGCCGACAGTGCCGGCAGGTGCGATCAGGTGCCGACAGGTGCGATCGGGTGCCGGCAGGTGCGGCCGGGTGCGGACAGGTGCGAGGAGTAGCGACCGCGACCGACCAGCGACGCACAGGACTGGTTGAACGGCACTCCAACCGCTCGCGCCTTACGGGCGCGGCCGCACCCGTCGGCACCTAAT
>DATLLC010000354.1:0-7224 GCA_035538015.1 Vicinamibacterales bacterium | reverse complement strand
CGCCTGTTCCGTGTTCCGGAGCTCATGGCGGTGTCCCTGGGCCTGGCCTTCCTCGCCCTGGCCATTCGATTCCTGTGAGGGCCGTCCGACCATGACTGCGAATGTCCTGACTCTCTGCGCGGCAGGCATGCTGGTGACCGCCTACCTGATGGTGGGCCAGAAGGCACTCCTGACGACGATCCGGTTGTACGGCCTTCAATCGCTGCTGCTGGGCCTCGTGGCTGCCACGATCGCCATCGCGGAGTCGAGACCCGAGCTGTTCATCACGGCTGCGCTGACGGTGACCCTGAAGGGCATCCTGATTCCGTGGTTCCTGATGCGCACGGTGGACCGCATCGGCATTCATCGTGAGATCGAGCCCTTCCTGAACGTGCCCGCCTCGCTGCTCATCTGCCTGGGTCTGACGGTCGTCGGATACCGCGTCAGTACGGGATTCGAGCAGGGCGCCCGCGGCGTCGGGCATCACCTCATCGGCGTGGCGCTGTCCCTCCTGTTGATTGGGCTGTTCCTGATGGTGACCCGCAAGAAGGCGATCACCCAGATTCTGGCGCTGCTGACGGTCGAGAACGCGGTCTTCCTGGTGGCCGTGGGCGTCACCTCGGGCATGCCGCTCATTGTGGAGCTGGGCATCTCGTTCGACGTGATTCTGGCCGTGCTGGTGCTCGGCGTCCTCGTGCAGCGAATCGTCGGCCGGTTCGAATCGATGGACGTCAGCCGGCTCTCGCAGTTGAAAGGATAGGTCGTGAACCTGCTGATCTGGACGCTCACGATTCCGCTGTTGACGGCAGGCGTTGGCGGCCTGGGTGGTCCACCCGCGCTCAAGGAACGCACCATGGTGGGGGGTCTGGCCCTAACCTTCGGGCTGTGCCTCGCCATCGCCGGACAATTCCTCGGGGGCCACGTGCCGGCCGCGTTCGACGATGTCCTCCGGGTCGACGGACTGTCGGCCCTGGTGCTCGTCCTGTGTGGCTTTGTCGGCCTGCTGTCCGGCTGCTATGGAGTCGGGTACCTGCGACGCAACGAGCGTCGCGGCCTGGTCACCCCGCGGATGCGCCGCGAGTTCTACGGATTGATTCCCGCCTATGTGTTCGCGATGCTGCTGGTCGCGGTTTCGAACAACCTGGGCGTGCTGTGGATCGCCGTCGAGCTCACGACGCTGGCCTCGGTCTTCCTGATCTCGTTTCACAATCGCGACACTTCCCTCGAGGCGGCGTGGAAGTTCCTGATGCTCGGAAGCCTCGGGCTCGGCTTCGCACTGCTTGGCACCGTGCTGTTGTTCGCCGCCGGACAAGGACACCTTGGAGAAGGGATGTCGGCGCTCAACTGGACGCGACTCGTGCAGGCGGCGCCCCAGATGCATCCCTTCACCTTGCGTCTGGGCGTGGTGTTCGCGCTCATCGGCTACGGAACGAAAGCCGGCCTGGCCCCCATGCACACCTGGAAGCCCGACGCCTACCGCGAGGCACCGTCGCCCGCTGTCGTCCTGATGGCCGTGGGGATGCTGAACGGCGCGATGTACTGCATCCTGCGGATCCACCTGATCTCGAAGGCGGCCATGGGGCCGGAGTTCTCTGGAGGCCTGATCCTGACGCTCGGGCTGTTGTCGGTGCTCATCGCCGTGCCGTTCATCCTGATCCAGTGGAACCTGAAGCGGCTCCTCGCGTACTCGAGCATCGAGCATGTCGGCATCATGGCCGTTGGTGTCGGACTCGGTGCGGAGGCTGGCGTCTTCGGTGCTCTGCTGCACATGACCTACCACTCGCTGGCCAAGCCTGTGGCACTGTTCTCGGCCGGCACGCTCGCACAGCTGCACAGCTCGTCCAATTTCAAGGAGATTGGCGGAGGTACGCTCGGGCGCACCCCGGTGTCCAGCGCGCTGCTCGTGTTGTCGGCGGTGATCATCACGGGGTCGCCCCCGTTCGGCCTCTTCTTCAGCGAGATGACCATCCTGCGGGCCGGGTTCGCCGGCCTGCATCCGACCGCAACCTCGGTGTTCCTCGCCGGGTTGGTGGCGCTCTTCTGCGGCATGGCGTTTCAGATCGGGCGACTCGTGACGGGGCCACAACCTGTCGACCAGAAGGCGCCCGATCCCGAGCGCTTCGACTTCGCCCTGGGGACGGCGATCGTGGCGGCCGTCTTAGCGGTCGTCTCTGCCTTCTATCTGCCAGCGCCGCTCATGGCGCTGATTCGTGCGGCGACGCAAGTGGTCTGGGGGACGGCATGAGGGCGACCGTCGACGCCGTGACGACAGCGCTTCGACTGCCGGAAGGCGCCGTCCGCGATCTCCGGCCCGGCGAGGTGGTTCTGGACGTCCACGCCACCGCCATTCCAGACCTTGCGGATTCGGTCAGCCGGGAGCTCGACGGCCGACTGCTGTCACTCTTTGCGACGGACGACCGCGCGCGGACCGGCGCCTTCGCCGTGCATTACGTCTGGTCGCTCCCGCGGCTGCAGGCCTTTCTGCGCCTGTCGGCCTCCATCGATCCCGCCGCGCCGTCGTTCCCGTCGATCGCGCAGAAGCACCCGGCCGCGAACTGGTTCGAACGCGAGGTGATGGACTTCTTCGGCGTCAGGCCAGACGGCCACCCGAATCCGACACGGGTCGCGCTCCACGACGACTGGCCGGGCGGGGCCAGGGCACTTCGCAAGGACTTCGCTGACGACACGCAGGTGCCGCGGGAGCCAGGCGAGCGGCATCCGTTCCGGCCCGTGACCGGCGAGGGCGTGTTCCAGGTGCCAGTCGGTCCCGTCCACGCCGGAATCATCGAGCCCGGCCACTTTCGGTTTGGTGTGGCTGGAGAGCCCGTCCTGTATCTCCAGATCCGGCTGTTCTACGTTCACAAGGGCATCGAGAAGCGCTTCGAACGACTGCCGTGGGGGCACGGGGTGTTTCTCGCCGAATCGATCTCGGGCGATACGGCGGTTGGGCACGCCCTGGCGCACGCGCACGCGATCGAGCGCCTCGCCAACGTCGAGGTCCCGCCTCGCGGCAAGGCGCTCCGCGTAATCCTGCTGGAACTGGAGCGTATCTACAATCACACTGCCGACATCGGCGCTCTGGCCACCGACGTCGCCTTCACCGTGCCCGCGAGCCGCGCCCAGGCGCTGCGGGAAGGGCTCGTGCGGACGAACGACCGGGTGTTCGGAACCAGGCTGCTGCGCAACACCGTCGCGGTGGGCGGAGTGAGGCGGGACCTGCAGCCAGAGGGTCGAGAGCTGCTGCGGACACAGCTTCGCGCGTTCGAGAAGGAGTTCGACAGGCTCGTCGGACTCCTTCTTGACGCCGGGACTTTTACCGACCGCGTGGACGGCACGGGGATTCTGACGCACCAGGCGGCACAGGATCTTGGCATCGTCGGCGTGGCGGCGCGGGCGTCTGGCATCGACGCCGACCTGCGCCGCGATCATCCGCACGACGCCTACGCGGGCCTGCAGTTCCTGGTCCCGGTCGAAGAGGGCGGAGACGTCAGGGCACGCCTCATGGTCCGGGCCCGGGAGGTCGTGCAATCGCTGAGGATCCTTCACCAGGTCCTGGACCAGTTGCCGGATACACCGTGCGTGACGGGCTTGCCCGGTCGCCTGCCTCCACACGCGTCGGCGCTGGGTTGGGCAGAAGCGTGGCGAGGGCCGTGCACCCATTGGGTGACCACCGACGAGCGGGGCGAAGTTGCCCGCGTCAAGGTGACGGACCCCAGCTTCCTGAACTGGCCCGGACTCGTTCACGCTGTTCCGGGAAACATCATTCCGGACTTCCCCGTCATCAACAAGAGCTTCAACCTGTCGTACTCGGGAAACGATCGCTGAGCCGCTTCGGAGCCACACCTATGTTGGGACTCATCAGCAAGAGCCTCAGGGCCGGGACACTGACGGAGTCCGATCCGTTCGGCGCGGGCGCGTCGTTCGGGTTCCCGGTCATGGACTTCAGTCGGTGCACCGCCTGTGAGGAGTGCGTGCGCTCGTGTCCGACCGGCGCGATCCAGGCAGTGCAGCCGACGCCGGAGCGAAGGGAGATCTCCCTCTCCTACGCCGCTTGTATCCAATGCCGCGCATGCGTCGCCGCCTGCCCCGAGCAGGCGATCAGCGTGTCGCCGGACATCGAGGTCTGCGCCTACAGTCGAGAACAGCTGTCGCGGACCGCCTCCTTCGACATCGATCCTGCCACGCGACGCGGGACGTTTCGACAGGTAGAGGTCGAGGCCGGACTCAGCCTGTCCGACGCTGCGGCCAAGCTGAAGGCCCGCATCCGCGGGCGCCTGGGCCGATCCCTACACGTGCGTCAGGTGGACGCTGGCAGCTGCAATGGCTGCGAGCTGGAGATCGCGGCGACGACCAACCCCTTCTACGACCTCGAACGGTTCGGCATCCATTTCGTCGCGAGCCCTCGGCACGCCGACGCGCTGCTGGTGACCGGACCTGTAACCCGCAATATGGAAATCGCGCTGCGCAGGACCTACGACGCGGCGCCGGAGCCTCGCGTGGTCGTTGCCGTCGGCGCGTGTGGCTGCAGCGGCGGCATTTTCGGCGAGGGCACCTACGCGGCGATTGGCGGCGTCGATCGGGTCCTGCCCGTCGACGTCTACGTGCCTGGCTGTCCGCCTCGGCCCCAGGCCATCCTCAACGGGCTGCTCGTGGCAATGGGGATTCGGGAGGCGCGGCTGGGACACGGCTAGGCTGACACGGTCTCGTCCCAGGTAACCGGGGTCAGGGTCAACCGGTCCCGCGCGTTTCGGCCACCAGCGCCTCGATGTCCCGATACTCGCGAAAGTGACGCCGTGTCACCTGCAACGTGCCGACCAGCGGCACGGCCAGACACACGCCCACCAGCCCGCCGAGTCCCGCGCCGGCCCAGAGCGCCAGGACGACAGCGAGCGGATGCAGGTGCAGCGCCCGGCTGATCAGCCGCGGATAGACCACGTAGTCCTGCACCACGCGCAGCGCCGCGAGGAACCCGAGGATCGCCAGCACGCGATCGGGCGCCACCGACGTGGCGACGACGGCGGTGACGATGGGGCCTCCCAGCGGCACCATCTCCAGCAGGCCGGCCGCCAGGCCTAGCGTGCCCGGATACGGGAGCCGCAGCGCCGCAAAGCCGGCCCAGCAAACCATCCCGACGATGAAGGCCGACAGCGTCTGGGCCCGGGTATAGGCCGCAAGCACGCCGTTGAGATTCCGCAGGAACTCGTCGACGCGCCACCGGAGGTGCGGTGTCGGCAGGACCCGCGCGGTCGATTTCCGAAAGCGGCGCCAGCGCGTGAGCAGGAGAAATGCGACCACCGGCACGGTCGAGAGCCAGGGCACGAGACCCTTGATGTCCACGAGCTCGTCCGCGAGATCGCGGACCTCGGTCTCGAGACTCCGCGTCATCAGGCGGGTGGCGGCGCCAATCGGCTCGTTGACCCTTACCGGGAAACCGAGGGACTCGTGCCAGCCCTCGGTCGCGCGGAGCTGATGGACGAAACGCGCGGTGTGCTCGGGCACGAGCACCCGCATCCGTCCCAGCGCCGCATTCAGTCGAGGGCCGCCAATCGCCCAGGCAGGGAACGTCGCGGCCGCGATCGCGCCGTAGATGACCAGCGTCGCCAGCTCCCGTGACAGCGGGCGCCCGCTCGAGGGCGCCGCTGCATGCCGCAGGCGCTCGGTGGCGGGCGCAAGCAGGTAGGCGAGGAAGAACGAGAGGAACGCAATCAGCAGCACGCCGGTGGCGGCGAACTGGTCGAAGACCACGGCCAGCACCACCAGCGTGGCCACCAGCGCCGTCGAGGCGAGGTAGGCGGTCGCCCGCCAGCGTTCGTTCGGGCTGGGCGGCTCTTCCCAGAGCGGGCCGGCCCACGTGTCGGTCGTGGAACGCAGGCGCACGATCTGATTGTAGTGTCTCGCGGTGAAGAGAGCGCGGCGAGTTGCCTCCTGCGCCGGGGACGCTTCCGACCGCCACGCCTCACCAGCACCGCCTGGCGAGCCGTCGTCGTCGAGCTACCGCAGCGACAGTTCCCTGCCATCGTGGCGATCGTCCCAGACATCCTTGAGCCGATACCCGTCCGGTCCGTGCGTGAACACGAGCGCGCTCTTGTCACCCGCGGGATCAACACCCGGGGCCTCGATGGTCCGCAGGATCAGGCTCGTGTGGACGCCACCTTCGCCCTTGATGATCACGACGGTCGGGTCGTATTCATCGCGCTCCACACGGTACTGCCCAGCCGGCAGGATCTGGTTTTTCACCGCGAACGGAAACGGCACCTTCACGTCCATCGCCGGGGCGGCCGTGGCCGAGCCTGCGGCCAGCAGGATCATCGATGCGAGAAGGACCGGCGCTGTCTTCGACGTCATGGCAACCTCCCTGGCCCTGGTCGAGGGCCTCGTCTACAAGTACTGGACGAAGGGCGCCCTGACCGGATGGTGACGTGAAGATGAACTTCTTGTCAGGATTCGACGCGGTAAGGGACCGTTCAAGCCGAACGCAGCACACCGGCAAGCGTCGCCACCCCAGCCTCGATCTTCTCCGGCGGCACCGTCACGAACGACAACCGCAGCGTATCGGGCCGCGTTCCCTGGGCGTAGAACGGCGCACCCGGCACGAAGGCCACGCCGGCCTCGACCGCTTTGGGCAGCACCTTCATCGCATCCACGCCCTGGGTGAGCTCGAGCCGGAAGCACATGCCGCCCACCGACCGCGTCCATGTCGCGAGACCCGTCATGTGACGATCCAGAGCCGCCGCCATGGCATCCAGACGCGTGCGGTAGCGCGCTCGAATGGCGTCGACGTGACCTTCCAGCATGCCGCTCTTCAGCACCTCGTGGATGATCCGCTGGTTGAAGATCGCGGTGTGCAGGTCGGCGGCCTGCTTGGCCTGCAGCAGCTTCGGATAGAGGGCGGGCGGGGCGACCATGTAGCCGAGGCGCAGACCGGGGGCGAGCACCTTGGAGAACGACTCCCAGGTAGGTCGGCGTCTCCACCAGCACGCGCGCGTCGGTGTCGATCAGTCCCTTCCCGTCGAGGTCCGGCCCCGCTGCGATTCGTTGGTGATGAGCACCTGCGCCGGCGACACGCTCATCCCGTGGTGCGTGGCGAGGTACTCCGCCACCCACTCGCGCAGCGGCGCTAGCCCTCGCTGGCGGCGTATTGCAACGCCTCGCGCGGCGCATCGCGCAGCACCCGCGCGGTCGCATCGCGCATCGCCTCGACCGGGAAGGTGTCGGCCGACGGCAAGCCGCCGGCCAGCGAGATCA
>DATLLC010000353.1:0-27432 GCA_035538015.1 Vicinamibacterales bacterium | reverse complement strand
CCTCTATGCGTGCCAGGACCTGGCGTTCGACCGCGCGCAGGGCCTGCGCTCCATTCCGGTGCGGTTTGGGGTGCCGGCGTCCCTTCTCATCTCACGGCTCATGCACGTCGGCACCGTCGTGTGCATGGCGATCCTCGGCTGGTTGGTGCCGCTCGGGCCCATCTACGCAGCCGGGGTGGTCGTGGTGGCCGCGCTGCTCGTGTTCGAGCAGTCGCTCGTGAGTGCCACCGATCTCTCGCAGGTGAAGCGCGCCTTCGATCTCAACGGGTACGTGGGCATCGTGTATTTCCTGGTGACGGCGCTTGCCCTCTATGTCGGTTGACAAGTCCCCCGCGACGATCGCGGGCATGTTCGATGCCATCGCGGCGCGCTACGACCTGTTGAACACCGTGCTCTCGGGCGGGTTGGATCGGTACTGGCGGCACCGCGCGATCCGTTCGCTGAGCCTGACCGGACGGGAGCGCCTCCTGGACGTGTGTACCGGGACCGCGGATGTCGCGGTGGCCGGCGCCCGGGCTCGACCCGGCGCCGCCAGGGTGGTGGGCGTGGACTTCGCCGGCGCGATGCTTGCTCACGGGGCCACCAAGCTGCGGGGCCAGTCGCTCGACGATCGGGTGCATCTGGTTCGCGGAGACGCGATGCAGTTACCGGTCTCCGACCGGTCGGTCGATGCGGTGACGATCGCCTTTGGCATCCGCAATGTGCAGCGGCCCGAGGTGGCGTGCGCGGAGTTGTGGCGGGCGCTGCGGCCTGGCGGCCGCTTGGCCATCCTGGAGTTTGGGCTGCCGGTCGTCCCCGCCGTGCGGCCGCTGGATCTTTGGTAGTTCCACCACGTCCTGCCGCGGATCGGGCGCGCGGTCTCACGGCATACGATGGCGTACGACTACTTGCCGCAGTCGGTCGGAAGCTTTCCGTGGGGCGAGGGTTTTGCCCGTATCCTGCGCGACACTGGATTTTCACAGGTCGCGGCACGGCCACTCTCGCTCGGGATCGTCTATCTGTACTGTGCGACGAAACCTGATGCCGGCGGCGGTCTGTGATACTCTCGTAAGTCACTGATGTACTTCGACTTCGACGATCGTTACGCTGACGTCGAGCCGGTTGGGCGCGCCATCAATCTGCGCGACGGCGTCGGGGTGTCGATTGCTGTACACGCGGTCGTGGTGGCCCTGCTCATCATCGTCCCTCAGTTCATGCCCGAGCGAGCGGTGCCGGCGGAAGAGGATGTCCTCAAGCTCGAGTCGGCGGAAAAGAAGGAGGAGCCTCGCTTTGTCTTCGTGCAGCCGCGGCTCGACCTGAAAGCGGCCAAGCCGCCCGAGCGCGCCGAACTGTCGGACATCGATCGCCAGGCGCGCAACGCGCAGCGCGCACCCGTCATCGACAACCCGCTGCCGTATGCGCGGGGCAACTCGGCCGAGCGCGTCGAAGCCCGGCCGGAGGAGCGCGCACGGGGACGTGGTCCGGCCGAGGAACCAGCGCCCCCGGCGCCGCCGACGGTCGAGACGCCGGCCACGGTCGACCCGAATGCCCAGGGCCGAATGGCGATGCAGAAGCCACAGCCGGCACAGCCGCCGCCGGGAGGCAAGCTCGGGGATGCGTTGCGCAATCTCCAGCGCTATGTCGATCAGGAATCGTTCGACAACCAGCGCGGTGGCACGCAAGAGTTCGGGCCGGCGATTCAGTTCGACACCAAGGGCGTCGAGTTCGGTCCGTGGATTCGACGCTTCGTCGCGCAGGTGAAGCGCAACTGGTTCGTGCCCTATGCGGCCATGTCGCTGCGCGGCCGCGTAGTGATCACGTTCTTCGTACACCGCAGCGGCGCGGTCACCGACGTCACCGTCATTTCGCCCTCGTCGGTCGACTCGTTCAATCTCGCCGCCCGCAATGCGCTCCTCGCCTCGAACCCCACCGAGCCGCTGCCGCCGGAGTATCCCGACGACAAGGCGTTCTTCACGGTCACCTTCTTCTATAACGAGTCGCCAGACGGCCGCACGCCTCAGTGAGCACGCGTGACCTCTCAGCCCGGGTTGAGCGGCCGCTCGTCGCGGTGCTCGGACCGACGGCGACTGGCAAGAGCGCCCTCGCCCTGGCGCTGGCGGAGCGACTTGGCGGCGAGATCATCAACTGCGACTCCACGGCCGTCTTCCGCGGCTTCGACATCGGTACCGACAAGGTGCCCATGGCCGAGCGCCGCGGCATCCGCCATCACCTCATCGACATCGTCAACCCCGAGGCGGATTACAGCGCGGCGGATTTTGCCCGCGATGCGGCTCGCGTAGTCGACGAGGTGCACGGACGCGGGAAGGTGCCCGTGCTGGTCGGCGGGACCGGTTTCTACTATCGGGCGCTGACGCGCGGCCTGTTTCCTGGTCCTGGCAAGGACGCGCAGATCCGCGCACGGCTGGACGGTCTGGCCGCCCGCTATGGCTGCGAGCGGCTTCACCGTTTGCTGGCCCGCGTCGACCCGCCATCGGCCCAGCGCATCCAGTCCCGGGATCGCAAGCGCATCGTCCGTGCCCTCGAGGTGTTCTTCCAGACTGGTCAGCCGCTCACGGCACATTTCGCCCGGACCGTGTCGCCGCTCAGTCCCGATGTCAGCGTCATGGCGCTTGCACTCCGGCTGCCCGCGGAGTCGCTGGCGGCTCGGCTGGCGCGCCGTGTGGAACAGCAATTCGCCGCAGGGCTGCTCGACGAGGTCCGGGCCAACCTGGCGGCCGGTGTGCCGACGCAGGCTCGACCGTTCACGGGGCTCGTCTACCGGCAGGCCATGGAGCACCTGCGCGGCGTGCGCGACGAGGCCGCGACGCGCGCACTGATTGTGCAAGAGAACCGCCGCTATGCAAGGCGGCAGTTGATCTGGTTCCGCAAAGAGCCTACCCTTATCTGGTTTGACGGCCCCGGCGAAGCTCTCGATACGCAGGCCAGCGTCTTCGCATGGCTGGCTGAGCGGGGCCTGTTGCACGGCTAAGGAGCGACGCCGCGATGGCTGACACGAAGACCGGCGCCCCGAATATTCAGGACGTCTTCCTCAATTACGCGCGCCGGGAGAAGCTCGCGGTCGTGCTCCACCTGCTCGACGGACGTGAGTTCGAAGCTCGAATCAAGAACTTCGATCGCTTTGCTCTGATCGTCGAGCACAACGGGATGGACCACCTGGTTTTCAAGCACGCGATTGCAACCATCCGCACGCCTCGCAGCGTGCCGAACTACTTCTCGTCCCATCATCCCTGAGCGCGTGTACCGTCGCGCGGTCGTCATCGTGCTCGACAGCGTCGGCGCCGGCGAGTTGCCGGACGCGCGGCTGTACGGCGATCAGGGCAGCCACACGCTGGGACACATCGCGAACGCCGAGGTCCTCACAGTCCCGACCCTGGCGGCGATGGGCCTCGGCTGCGCCGTGCCGCTCAATGGCGTGCCCTGCCCGGGCACTCCGTCCGCCGCGTACGGTCGGATGGCCGAGCGATCGGCGGGGAAGGACTCGGTGACCGGCCACTGGGAGCTGATGGGTCTGGTCCTGGAGCGCGCGTTCCCCACCTTCCCGTCTGGATTTCCGCCAGAGATGATTGGCGCGTTCGAGTCACGAATCGGCCGCCTGGTGCTGGGCAACGTCGTCGCTTCGGGCACAGCGATCATCGATGAGCTCGGCCCAGAGCACATGCGCACGGCGCGGCCGATCGTCTACACGTCGGCGGACAGCGTGTTCCAGATCGCGGCTCACGAAGCCGTGGTGCCGCTCGAGACACTCTACGACTGGTGTCGTGTCGCCTACGAGATCGCCGTCGAGGGGGCCGGGCTGGGCCGTGTCATTGCCCGGCCGTTCGTGGGCGAGCCGGGCTCGTTCCGCCGGACGGCCAATCGCCACGATTATGCCATGCCGCCGTGCCGTGACACGCTCCTCGATGGCCTGGCGGCACATGGCCATCCGGTCACGGCAATCGGCAAGATCAACGACCTGTTCGCGGGACGCGGCATCGCGCACGCGGTTTCGACCACGAGCGACGATCATGGGATGGATGTGCTCCTGGATCGCCTCGGGTCCACCGATCGCGGGCTGCTGTTTATCAACCTGGTCGACTTCGATACGGTCTACGGGCACCGCAACGACGTGGCTGGGTACGCCCGCAACCTCGAGCGCTTCGACCGGCGGCTGGCTGACGTGCTGTCTCGACTCCGCGAAGACGATCTCCTGATGATCACCGCGGACCACGGGAACGACCCGGCTACGCCGAGTACCGACCATTCGCGAGAGTACGTGCCACTGCTGGTCTACGGGGCGCGTGTGCGTGGTGGAGCGGCGCTTGGGACCCGTGTGACGTTTGCCGACCTGGGGCAGACGCTGGCGGAGGTATTCGGGTTGCCGCCTCTGGCGCATGGCACCAGCTTCCTCAGGGAGATCGCGTGACCATTCGTGAGCAGCTGGAACAGCGCGAGCGCGACACCCTCGCCCCGCAGGCCGCCAAGAGCGGCGCCAGCCGCGGCCGGCTCCGGCCCGAGCCGGAGGATCCGGTGCGCCCGGCGTTTCAGCGGGACCGCGATCGCATCATTCACACGAAGGCCTTCCGCCGGCTCAAGCACAAGACCCAGGTGTTCTTTTCGCCGCGCGGTGACCACTACCGCACCCGGCTGACGCACACCCTGGAGGTCTCGCAGATTGCGCGCACTATCGCCAAGGTACTCCAGCTGCACGAGGAGCTGACCGAGGCGATTGCGCTCGGACACGACCTTGGGCACACGCCGTTCGGACATGCCGGTGAGCGCGTATTGAACGACCTGGTGCCGGGCGGCTTCAATCACTACGAGCAGAGCCTACGCATCGTCGACGTGCTCGAGCAGGATCGCCGTGGCCTGAACCTGACGTGGGAGGTTCGGGACGGGATCGCCCGCCATTCAAAGGGAAAGACCGGTCTTCCCGTCGGAGCGCCCCCGGAGCTGCGTGCCAGCACCATCGAAGGCCAAATCGCACGCGTGGCCGACATCGTGGCCTATGTGAACCACGATATCGACGATGCCCAGCGAGCCGGGATCATCAGCGACGACATGCTCCCGGTCGAGTCCGTCAGGCGGTTGGGAAATACCTCCTCCGAGCGCATCGGCCGCCTGGTGACCAACGTCGTGGAGGAAACCCTGGCGGGCGACATGACCGAGGTGCGGATGAGCCAGGATGTGCTCGACGCCATGCTGGCGCTACGCACCTTCATGTTCGACGCGGTCTACGAGAATCACCTCGCCACGGCGGAGTTCGGCAAGGCTCACGGCATCCTCATGGGGCTCTGGGAGAAGGTTCGGGCCAGCCCCGCCGAGTTCCTGGACCTGCGGACCGTCGAGGAGGAGGGGCTGGACCGGGCCGCGCAGGACTTCCTGGCCGGCATGACCGATCGGTATGCCGTTAACTTGTTCGAACAGTTGTACATCCCCAAACCCTGGGTGACGGTGACCGACGAACCGCGCGTGGTATAATCGTCATTTTGATGCGGCTGGATCTTTCGCACATTCGGCAGCCCGAAACGGCGTTCCTGCGGCAGTACGAGCCGTCAGCATTCGGGGGAGACGAGGAGGATTACCGGTTGGGTGCGCCGGTGACGCTCGGCTTCACGGTCCACAAGGACGAGGATCGGTTTCGGCTGGTCGGTACGGTAGCCACTAAGCTGGAGCTTCGCTGCAGCCGGTGCCTCGAGCCGTTCGGCCTGCCCGTCGATGCGGCCTTCGACCTCCGGTACCTGCCGGAAGCCACGGGGCTGCCCGATGGGGACGAGAAGGAGGATGGCGCGATTTGCGACGATGACCCGTCGGCGGCGATCTACTGCGACGACGAGATCGATCTGGCCGCGTTGATGCGGGAGCAGTTCTACCTGGCGCTGCCCATGAAGCCACTCTGCCGCCAGGATTGCAGTGGGCTGTGCCCGCACTGCGGGACGAACCTGAATACCGAGACGTGCCAGTGCCAGACCGAGTGGGAGGATCCCCGGCTGGCCGGCCTCAAAGCGCTGATCACCGAGCGAAAACACGACGATGCCTAATCCAAAACGCCGCCATTCCAAGACGCGGGGCCGCAAGCGCCGCACCCACGACGCCCTCACCGCCGCCAATGCCGGACGCTGCCCGCAGTGCGGGGAGCCGAAGGCTGCACACCGCGTGTGCGCCTATTGCGGCCATTACCGCGCCCGCCAGGTGCGGCCCGTCGACGAAGAGTAAGTCGACGACGAGTAATCAGCCCCAACGCCAATGCGCATCGCGGTCGACGCCATGGGCGGCGATCACGCACCCCGGCGTCCCGTCGACGGCGCTCTGGCAGCCGCGCGGCACCTGGGCATCGGGATCGATCTGGTAGGGTGTGCCGACCGGATTCGTGACGAGCTCGTCCGGCATCCCGACGCGGAGACGATGGACGTCTCGGTCGTCGATGCGCCGGATGTCGTTGCCATGGACGAGTCCGCCGCGCTCGCGCTTCGACGCAAGCCGCGCTCGTCCGTGATGGTCGCGGCCGGCCGCGTGAAGGAGGGGCATGCGAGCGCCCTCGTGACGGCCGGGCACACCGGCGCGGCCGTGGTCGCGGCTCACGCGGTATTCGGCATGCTGGAGGGTGTGGATCGTCCGGCGCTCGCGCCGGTCGTGCCGACCAAGCAGGGCTCGGCGGTGCTCCTCGACGCCGGGGCCACCGTGGAATGCCGGCCGGCGCATCTGGTGCAATTCGGGGTGATGGGCGCGGCCTACGCGCGTCTCGCGCTGGGGCTCGAGCGGCCTCGGGTCGGGCTGCTCTCGATTGGTGAAGAGGCGACGAAGGGCAACGAGCTGACCCGCGAGGCCCACCGGCTGTTGCTGCAGGCGCCTGTGCACTTTGTCGGCAATGTCGAAGCTCGCGGCATCTTCGCGGGGGAGGCGGACGTTGTCGTGGCCGACGGCTTCACTGGCAACGTCGCGCTCAAGTTGAGCGAAGGCGTTGTCGAGATGGTCGAGGACCTGCTGCGCGAGGAGTTGCAGAGCACGTTCTCGAGCCAGATGGGCTATCTCCTGTCGCAGCGAGCGTTCCGCCGGTTCCGCAAGCGCGTGGATTACTCGGAGTACGGAGGCGCGCCGCTGCTCGGCACCGCTGGCGTGGTAGTGGTTGGGCACGGGCGCTCGTCGGTGAAGGCTATTCGCAACGCCGTCGTGCAGGCGGCGCGGCTGGCGGGCGACGGCGGATGGGAGCGCATGCAGAAGGACCTGATGGCCGTGGGACGGGCGGCGCCCTCGTGATCGCGTGTCTCTTCCCGGGACAGGGGTCCCAGGCGGTTGGCATGGGCAAGATGCTGGCGGACCAGTTCCCGGTGGCGCGCGCGACCTTCGAGGAAGCCGATCGCGCGTTGGGCGAGCCGATCAGTCGCATCGTCTTCGAGGGCCCGGCCGAAACCTTGGCCCTCACCGAACACACGCAACCGGCCATTCTCACTGCCAGCGTCGCGGCGTGGCGCGTGCTCGCCGAGCGCGGCCTGACGCCGGCCTTCGTCGCCGGGCACAGCCTTGGCGAGTACTCCGCGCATGTGGCGGCGGGTACGCTCGATTTCGCCGATGCCGTGCGCCTGGTCCGGAACCGCGGTCGCTACATGCAGGACGCCGTACCGGTGGGGATCGGTGCGATGGCCGCCATCCTGGGCCTCGAAGAGGCCGCTGTGATCGAGGCGTGTGCGGAGGCCGCGCAGGGGGAGGTGGTGAGCCCGGCCAACCTGAATGGCGCCAAGCAGATCGTGATTGCGGGCACGGCGGCCGCGGTCGCGCGCGCCGGCGAGTGCGCCAAGGCGCGGGGCGCCAGGCGAGTGATTCCCCTGAAGGTGAGCGCCCCGTTCCACTGCGCGCTGATGGCGCCGGCTGGCGAGCGCCTGGAGCCGGAGCTGCGCTCTGTCCCGGCGCAGCATCCGCGGATACCCGTGATCGCCAACGTCGACGCCCAGCCTCGCACCACGGCCGCGGCGGGCATCGACGCGCTGATCGCCCAGGTATCGAGCCCGGTACGTTGGGAAGACACGCTGCGATTCCTGGCTTCCGCCGGCGTCACCACCTATATCGAAGTCGGCCCTGGCACGGTGCTCTCCGGCCTGGTGCGCAAGATCCACAAGGACGCCCTCGTCCTCAACGTGGAGGCGCCCGCAGACCTCGCGGCGATCCCGTTCCCATCATGAGCTCATTCACCGCCAAAACCGCCATCGTCACGGGCGCCTCCCGCGGAATCGGACGGGCGATCGCGCTGCAACTGGCCGCCGCCGGTGCGACCGTGGTGTGCGTGGCGCGCGGCGAGAACGCGGCGGCGACAGCCGAAGCCATCCGCGCCGCGGGTAGCCACGCCGAATCGCACGGCGTGGACGTCACCGATGCCGCTGGGGTGGACGCGCTCGTCGCGGGAGTCATCGAGCGGCACGGGCGGATCGACGTCCTCGTCAGCAATGCCGGCATCGCGCGCGACCAGCTCATGCTGCGAATGAAGCGCACGGACTGGGACGACGTAATCGCGACCAACCTCACGGCCTCGTTCACCTGGTGCCAGGCGGTGCTGAAGCCCATGATCCGGCAGCGGGCCGGGCGCATTGTCGCCATCAGCTCGGTGGTGGGGCAGATGGGTAATGCGGGACAGGCCAACTACGCGGCGTCGAAGGCTGGACTGATCGGATTCTGCAAGTCGCTCGCGCGTGAGGTCGCCTCCCGCAACATCACGGTGAACGTCGTCGCCCCGGGCCTCATCGGCACCGACATGACCAAGGCGATCACCGACAATGCCAAGGCCGACTGGGCCGGGCAGATTCCGCTCGGCCGGATGGGCACGCCCGATGACGTGGCCGCGGCAGTGCGGTTTCTCGCATCGGACGAGGCGTCGTATATTACAGGGCAGGTTCTCGCCGTCAACGGCGGGATGTACATGTGAGTTGGGCGTCCGTGCCGGGCGCTGTCAAGGGAGGAAGCTGTGGCCGTTGCCGACAAGGTTAAGAGCATCATCGTGGAGCAGCTGGGCGTCGACGAGGAAGAGGTGACGCCAGACGCCTCGTTCGTCGAGGACCTGGGCGCCGACTCGCTCGACACCGTCGAGCTCGTGATGGCGTTCGAGGAAGAGTTCGGCATCGAGATCCCTGACGAAGAAGCGGAGAAGATCACGCGCGTCAAGGAAGCGGTTCAATACATCGAATCGCATAGCAAGAAGAAGTAGGCGCGCGTCGCGCCGGCACCGGCGACGGAGGGATAGTGAGCAGGCGAGTTGTGGTCACAGGCGTTGGCCTGGTGTCCTCGGTGGGCATCGGGACCGAGGCCACCTGGAACGGCCTGCTGGCCGGTCAGAGCGGGGTGGGGCCGATCACCAAGTTCGACGCCGCGGCCTTCAGCACGCGGTTTGCGGCCGAGGTGAAAGGCTTCGATCCGCTGGCGTTCGTGGACAAGAAGGACGTCAAGAAGATGGACGTCTTCATCCAGTACGCCATTGCCGCGTCGCAGTTCGCGATGGACGACTCAGGTCTGACGATCACGCCCGAGCTCGCGCCGCGCGTCGGGGTGTTCATCGCCTCTGGCATCGGCGGGTTCACTACCATCGAGCGCGAGCACCGCGCCTTCCTCGAGGGCGGCCCTCGCCGTATCTCGCCGTTCTTCATTCCCGCAGCCATCATCAACCTGGCCTCGGGGCAGGTCTCCATCCGCTTCGGCGCCAAAGGGCCGAACTCGGCCACCTGCACGGCGTGCACCGCGTCGGCGCACGCCCTTGGTGACGCCTTCGAAATCATCAAGCGGGGGGCGGCCGACGCGATGATTGCGGGCGGCTCGGAAGCCGCGGTGTGCGCCATGGGCGTGGGTGGCTTCGCGGCCATGCGCGCGCTGTCGACGCGCAACGACGAACCGCAGCGTGCCAGCCGGCCGTTCGACAAGGATCGCGACGGCTTCGTGCTCGGCGAGGGCTCGGGTGTCCTCATTCTCGAGGAGCTGGAGTTCGCGCGGCGCCGGGGCGCGCCGATCTACGCCGAGATGGTCGGCTATGGCATGTCCGGCGACGCCTTCCACATGACCGGCCAGCCCGAGGACGGTGACGGCGCTTACCGCGTGATGCGCGCGGCCCTCGATTCGGCCTGCGTCACCCCTGACGTCGTGGACTACATCAACGCCCACGGCACCTCCACCCCGATCAACGATCCGACCGAGACGCTGGCGGTGAAGCGCGTCTTCGGCGACCACGCGCGCACGTTGGCGATGTCGTCCACCAAGTCGATGACCGGTCACCTCTTGGGAGCAGCCGGCGGTCTGGAGGCCGGCATCACGGCGCTGGCCGTCAGGCACCAGATGCTGCCTCCCACGATCAACCTCGACACGCCCGGCGAAGGGTGCGACCTGGACTACGTGGCTCACACGGCCCGCGCCGCGGCGGTGCGCTATGCGCTGTCCAACTCGTTTGGCTTCGGCGGAACCAACGGATCGTTGCTGTTCAGGAAATATGAAGATTAGGGATCTGGGATCAGGGGTCAGCGATCACCTGTCAGCCTGCCGCCCGATGCCCGCCCCGGACCCCAAGCCCTGATACCTGATCCCTGATCCCTGATCACCATGAAGATAGCCGTCTGCATCAAGCAAGTGCCCACCCGCGAGTGGCAGCCGCGTCTGAACGAGACCAAGACGTGGATCCGCGAGCAGGAGGCCAGTTACGAAATGAACGAGCCCGACGCCTATGCCCTGGAGGAGGGGCTCCGGCTGCGCGAGAAGCACGGCGGCGAGGTGGTGGTCTGCTCGGCCGGGCCGGCGCGCGTGCAGCAGGTGATTCGCGAGGCGCTCGCGCGCGGCGCCGATCGCGCCCTGCACGTCGAGGACGAGGCGCTTGGTGCGGCCGACGCGTCCACGGCGGCAACGGCGCTGATGGCGCCGATGAAGGAGGAAGGCTTCGACCTGATCCTCACGGGCCTCCAGTCCGATGACCAGGGCCACGCCCAGTTCGGGCCGGTCCTCGCCGAGAAGCTCGGCGTGCCGCACTCGACGATCATCATGGAGGTGCAGTTCGAGCCAGGGCAGGCCGGCGCGATCAAGGTGAAGCGAGAGCTCGAAGGCGGCTGGTTCCAGTATGTGACGATGCCGACGCCAGCTCTGCTGACGATTCAGAGCGGCATCAATCAGCTCCGATACGCCACGTTGAAAGGCATCATGGCGGCCAAGAAGAAGGAGATCAGGAAGGTCGCGCCACCTCCGGGTCTGGTGCCGCGTCTCAAGGTGGTGGCCCTGTACGCGCCGCAGAAGTCGAAGCAGACGGTCATGATCGGCGGCCCGGCCGCCCAGGCCGCGCAGGAGCTGGTGCGCCGGCTCCGCGAGGAGGCGAGGGCGCTGTGATTCTGGTCATCGCGGAGCAGAAGGACGGCAGACTCAACCGCGCGAGCTGGGAGGCGGTGGCCGCGGCTCAGCAGCTGTCGGGCGGGCAGATGCCCATCAAGGTGGCCGTGCTTGGCAGCGGCGTGGCTGGCGTGGCCGGCGAGCTCGCCCAGGCGGCGGTCGCCGAAGTGCTCGCCGTGGACGCGGGCGCGCTCGGGATCTACACCCCGGACGCCTTCGTCCAGGCGGCGGCGGCGCTCATTCGCGAGCAGGCGCCGCAGTACGTGCTGCTGGCCCACACCTATCAAACCCGCGACTTCGTGCCGACGCTGGCCACCCGGATCGACCGTGCCCTCGTCACCGACGTCATCGCGATCCGTACGGCGGAAGGGCAGGCGGCGTTCGCGCGGCCGATGTTCCAGGGCAAGCTGGTCGCCGACGTGGTGCCCCAGGGCCCGGCGCCGCACCTGGTGACCGTGCAGATTGGCGCTTTCCGCGCCGATGCCGTCCAGAAGGGGCAGGCCCCAATTGTCACCGTTGCCGGTTCGGTGGATGCGGCGGCCATCCGCCAGCGGCCCGAGGCGCCGTTCCAGGAAGCCAAGCAGGCGGTCGATCTCTCGCAGGCGGAACGCATCGTGGCGGTCGGGCGCGGGATCAAGTCGCAGGAGAACGTCGCCGTGGCCGAGCAGCTCGCCCAGGCGTTCGGCGCCGAGCTAGCCGCCTCCCGGCCGATCTGCGACAACGGATGGCTGCCGATGGAGCGACAGATCGGGAGCTCCGGCCAGACCGTCGCGCCGAAGCTCTACGTCGCGGTGGGCATCTCCGGCGCCATTCAACACCTCGTGGGCATGAAAGGCTCACGCACCATCGTCGCGATCAACAAGGATGCCGAAGCGCCCATCTTCGAGATCGCGGACTACGGTATCGTCGCGGACTTGTTCGAGGTCGCGCCGGCGCTCATTGCGGAGTTGAAGAAGTAGCCTCTTGGCTCACATGGAACGAGAGACCCTCGATGTCGATGTCCTGATCGTCGGCGGCGGTCCCGCGGGCCTGTCAGCCGCGCTTCGCCTGGCGCAGCTACAGCAGGCGAAGGGTGGCGACGCGCTCTCCATCGCGGTCGTCGAAAAGGCGCGGGAAGCCGGTGCGCACCAGCTCTCGGGCGCGCTGCTCGATCCCTCTGCGCTCGCCGAGCTCATCCCCGACTTCAAGGCCAAGGGCGCGCCGCTCGCGTGCGAGGTGAGCCGCGACAGCGTGTACTACCTGACGCCCAGGCGCCAGCTGCGCCTGCCCATCACGCCGCCGCCGTTCCGGAACCACGGCAACTACATCATCTCGCTCAGCCAGTTCGCGAAGTGGCTGGCGGGTCAGGTCGAGGCCGAAGGCATCGATCTGTTCTGGGGCTTCGCCGCTCAAGCGGTCCTCTTCGACGGCCAACGCGTGATAGGCGTGAGAACGGGCGACCGCGGCGTGGGGAAGGATGGCCAGCCGCGTGGCATGTTCGAACCGGGTGCGGACATTCGCGCCAGGGTGACGATCTTCGCCGACGGCGTGCGGGGACACCTCACCAAGGAACTGATGCGCGTCCTCCAGCTCGGAGACCACAGCGAGCCGGCCCAGTTCGCCATCGGGCTCAAGGAACTCTGGGACATTCCACGGGACCGCCTGGCGCCGGGGACCGTCGTCCACACCCTGGGCTACCCGCTCCGGCAGGAGGAGTTCGGCGGCAGCTGGCTCTACGCCATGCCGGACGGCCGCGTCTCGATCGGTTTCGTCGTCGGCCTCGACTACCAGGATCCCCTGCTCGATCCCTATTCGGCGTTTCAGCGCTTCAAGCAGCACCCGTTCATCGCGGGCCTGCTGTCAGGCGGTCAAGTCGTCCGCTATGGTGCCAAGGCGCTGCCCGAAGGCGGTTGGAACACGCAGCCGAGCCTGTTCATGGACGGCGGCCTCATCGTCGGTGACGCTGCGAACTTCGTGAACTCGATGCGGCTCAAGGGCATTCATCTGGCCATGCGCAGCGGCATGCTGGCGGCCGAGACCGCCTTCGACGCCGTGCGGGCTGGTGATACGTCGGCCCGTGCGCTGTCGGCCTACAAGGCCCGCGTGGATTCGAGCGCCATCAAGACCGAGCTGTTTCCGGTCCGCGACGTCCACCAGGCGTTCTCCGGCGGGCTCTATGCGGGGAGCGTGTTCGCGGGGTTGGCGATGATGACGGGGGGCCGCCTGCCCGGCGGTGTCACCGGCCACGCCGGCCACACCCGGCTGAAGACGCTGGGCCACTACTACGGCATGAAGAAGCGCGACATCCTCACCGGGTCCAATGCGGTGACGCCGGATCGGTCGCTGACCTTCGACAAGCTCACGAGCGTCCACTACTCCGGCACGCATCACGAGGAGGATCAGCCAGTCCATCTCCTGGTGCACACCGAGGTCTGCCACACCATCTGCGGGGACGAGTACGGTCATCCCTGCGTCCGCTTCTGTCCCGCGAACGTGTACGAGATGGTGGACAACGGGCAGGGCGGGCGTCGTCTGCAGATAAACGCGTCGAATTGCGTGCACTGCAAGACGTGCGACATCATGGATCCGTACGGCGTGATCACCTGGGTCGCGCCCGAAGGAGGGGAGGGCCCGCAGTACGACGGCATGTAGACGGGCGTGCGGAGCGAACACCCGTGCGGCGTTCGAGCGCGTGCTCACCCCTTGACAGATGCCACGCTCGCGCCGTCCTCCTCGACCATCTGCCTGAGGTATTCGCCGTACTGGTTCTTCGCCATGCCGTGGGCCGCGCGCAGGACGTCCTCGGCGCTGATGTAGCCCAGGCGAAACGCCACTTCCTCGGGGCAGGCGACCTTCAGGCCCTGCCGCTCTTCGATCGCCTGGATGAAGTTCGACGCCTGGAGGAGCGCGTCGTGCGTCCCGGTGTCCAGCCACGCGATGCCGCGTCCCAGCGTCTCGACGTGCAGCGCGCCGCGGCGGAGGTATTCGCGATTGACGTCGGTGATCTCCAGCTCGCCCCGAGCGGACGGCTTCAGGTTGGCCGCGATTTCGACGACCGCATTGTCGTAGAAGTAGAGACCGGTGACCGCGTAGGCCGATCGCGGCTGGGCCGGTTTCTCCTCGAGCGACAGGGCGCGGCCGTTGGCGTCGAACTCGACGACGCCGTAGCGTTCCGGATCCTTGACCCGATAGGCGAACACGGTGGCGCCCGCGCCCCGGGTGGCCGCCTGGCGAACGTAGTCGGTGAGGCCGCCGCCATAGAAGATGTTGTCGCCGAGCGCCAACGCCACGCCGTCGCCGCCGACGAATTCGCGGCCGATGACGAAGGCCTGGGCCAATCCGCCTGGATGCGGCTGCGCGGCGTAAGACAGCGCGAGCCCGAACTGGCTCCCGTCTCCGAGGACACGGACAAAACTGGCCTGGTCCTCGGGAGTAGTGATGATCAGGATCTCCCGAAGCCCGCCGAACATCAGTGTGGTCAGCGGGTAGTAGATCATTGGCTTGTCGTACACCGGCATCAGCTGCTTGCTGACAGCGAGGGTCAGCGGGTGCAGACGCGTGCCATGACCACCCGCGAGGATGATGCCCTTCATGGTCAAAAAGTATATCCGCCCGCGGCTCCGGCGGCGGGCCGTCGTGCGTGTGGTGTAATGGCGACTGTCGTGGCGAACTCCGAGGCGGTGGCGCCGTCCGTGTGGCAGGGGTCGTGGTGGAAGCGTGCCGAAGTAGCGGCGATCGCCGGCCTGGCCACCCCGCTGCTGCGGATGCTCGGCGCCACGTGGCGCTGGCGCGTCGAGGGCGAGGAACGCCTGCGTCAGGCACAGCGCAGTGGCACGCACGGCATCCACGCGTTCTGGCACGGCCGCATCGTCCATGGCACGCTCCACTTCCGCGGCCGCGGCATCGTCGTCATCACCAGCGAGAACTTCGACGGCGAGTGGATTGCGCGCATCATCCGCCGCTTTGGCTTCGGGACCGCGCGCGGCTCGAGCTCGCGAGGGGCCCGCAAGGCGCTGCTGCAGCTGGTGAGAGAGGCTCGGGGGCGTCCCACTGCCTTCACCGTGGATGGTCCGCGCGGCCCGGCCCGAGTGGCTCAGCCCGGTGCGGTCTGGCTGTCGAAAGCGACCGGCAATCCGGTCATTCCGTTCCACGCCGAGGCCGCCCGCCATTGGTCGCTGCGCAGCTGGGACCGCACGCAAATTCCCAGGCCTTTCACCGAGATCGCCCTCGTGTTCGGCGAGCCCTTCACCGTGCCCAGGGAAGCAGACGACGGGGAGCTCGAGCACTACCGGGTGCGACTGGAACGCGAGCTCCAGGCTGCGGAGCAGCGGTGCTTCGAGCTCATCGGGGCCAAGGCTGGGCCGCAGACCAATGCGGAGACAAAGATCTAGGCAAGGCGGCCGATAGGACCAAGACACCCGCACGCCGTCGCCTGGATGCGGCCGCGGATCGACAAGCCGCAGCTCCTCCCATAAAGATCGACAGATCAACCGATAGATCACGAGATCTCGACCTCAACCGATCAGATCACCACATCACCACATCACGAGATCACCAGATGCTGACCCTCATCTTCTCCCCTCGTTGTGCCGATCACCTGACGCCCCCTGGCCATCCCGAACGGCCGGAGCGCGCGGAGGCGATGGCTGCCGTGGTGGAGCGCTTTCGCGGGGCAGGGGGAAAAGTCCGTGAGCCGCGGCCGGCAACGGACGAGGACCTGCTGCGGGTGCATACCGCGGCGTACGTCGCCGCGGTGAGTGCGACGCGCGGCAAGGCGGTGATGCTGGACCCCGACACGTTCACCTCGCCAGAGTCGGATGAGGTGGCACGCCTCGCGGCTGGCGCCACGCTCACCGCCGTCGACGTCGCACTCGACGGCCCGGCCGGGACGCGCGCCATGGCCGTGGTCCGGCCTCCTGGCCACCACGCCGAGGCGGATCGTGCGATGGGATTTTGCCTGTACAACAACGTTGCCGTCGGAGCCGCCCATGCGCGGCATCGCGGCTGCGCCAGGGTGGCGATCGTCGACTACGACGTGCATCACGGCAACGGCACGCAGTCGGCCTTTTACGAAGACCCCAATGTGCTGTTCGTCTCGTCGCATCAGTATCCGTACTACCCCGGCACGGGCGCCGCGGACGAGACCGGCCGAGGCGCCGGTCTGGGCTACACGCTGAACCTGCCACTCGCGGCAGGCGCCACCGATGCCGACTTCATGCGCCGCTACGAGCGTGAGGCAGTGCCGGCCATCGAGCGCTTTCGGCCTGACCTGCTCATGATCTCGGCTGGCTTCGATGCGCACGAACGCGACCCGCTGGCGGGCTGCCGCATGACGACCGCCGGCTTCCGGGCGCTCACGGCCCTTCTGGTTGGCGAGGCCGGCCGGCTGTGCGAAGGCAGTGTGGTGCTCGTGACCGAGGGTGGCTACGACCTCGCCGCCCTCAGCGAATGCCTCGAGGCGGTGATCGACGTCTGCCGGTAATCGTCGCGGCTTCGTGCTCCTCTTCGAGCACTTCGTGGTGTCTGCGCCTTGCGATATCCTAAAGGGATTCTCCGGGAAGGATTGAGTGTGCCCGACTACCATCCGCAGGATCTCGATCGCAAGTGGCAGGCCCATTGGGCCGAGCACCAGACGTTCGAGGTCACCGAAGATCCCAGCAAGCCCAAGTTCTATTGCCTCGAGATGTTCGCCTACCCCTCGGGGCACGCACACGTCGGGCACGTACGCAACTACATCATCGGCGACGTGGTTGCCCGCCTGAAGCGGCTGCAGGGGTTCAACGTGCTCCACCCCTTCGGGTGGGACGCCTTCGGGTTGCCGGCCGAGAACGCGGCGATCCAGAGCGGCATCCACCCCGAGACATCCACGCTCGGCAATATCGCTCACATGAAGGGCCAGCTCCAGCGGCTCGGCATCAGCTATGCCTGGGCACGCGAGCTGACGACGTGCCTGCCGGATTACTACCGCTGGAACCAGTGGCTCTTCATCCGCATGTTCGAGCGCGGCCTGGCCTACCGCCGCCGGTCCACCGTCAACTGGTGTCCAGTCGACAACACCGTGCTCGCCAACGAGCAGGTGGTGGACGGCGCGTGCTGGCGGTGTGGCACGGTGGTGGAGCAGAAGGACCTCGAGCAGTGGTTCTTCCGCATCACCGCGTACGCCGACGACCTGCTCGGCAGCACCGACGGCCTCGCGCAATGGCCCGAGAAGGTGCTGACGATGCAGCGGAACTGGATTGGCCGGTCGGACGGCGCCCGCGTGACCTATCCGCTGGCCGACCTGCCGGGTGGAATCGACGTCTTTACGACTCGCATCGACACGATCTTTGGCGCCACGTTCGTGCTGCTGGGGCCGGAGCATCCGCTGGTCCAGACGTTCGCCGACCTGGCGGACGATCCGAACCGGTTTCGCGAGCAGGTGTCGCGGTTCAGGGGGCAGGATCGTTCCGCTCGGATCAGCGGGGAGGTGGAGAAGGAAGGGTTCTTCACCGGGCAGTTCGCGATCAACGCGTTCACGAACGAACGCGTGCCCATCTGGGTGGCGAACTTCGTCCTGGGCGAGTACGGCACCGGCGCGGTGATGGGCGTGCCCTTCGGCGACCAGCGCGATTTCGAGTTCGCGCGCAAGTACAACCTGCCGATCCGAGCCGTGATCCGGCCGGCCGAAGGGCGGACGCCAGACGTGGACGCGATGAGCGAAGCCCTCCCAGACGAGGGTGTGCTCGTGAATTCGGGCGGCTACGACGGCGTGCCGTCCGCCGAAGCGCGACGCCGCCTGACGGCGGAGGCGGAAGCACGCGGCATCGGTGAAGGTACCGTGCAGTTCCGTCTGAAGGACTGGGGCATCAGCCGCCAGCGGTACTGGGGGACGCCGATCCCCATGATCCACTGCCCGCAGTGCGGGGTCGTGCCGGTGCCGGACGATCAGTTGCCGGTGGAACTGCCCAAGGTCGCGCAGTTCAGCGGTCGAGGCGATTCGCCACTGGCGAGCGTCCCGGAGTTCGTGAACGTGACCTGTCCCATGTGTGGCGGCGCCGCGCGGCGCGAAACCGACACGATGGACACGTTCGTGGACTCGTCATGGTATTTCTACCGCTTCGCCGACGCCCACAACGACCAGAAGCCGTTCGAACCCGGCAAGGTGGCGTACTGGTGTCCGGTGGACTTCTACAGCGGCGGCGTGGAGCACGCGATCCTCCACCTGATCTATTCGCGCTTCTTCGCGCGCGTGTTCCGGGACCTGGGCATGGTGGACCATAGCGAGCCGTTCACGCACCTGCTCACGCAGGGCATGGTGCTCAAGGACGGGGCCGTGATGTCCAAGTCCAAGGGCAACGTCGTGGATCCCGACACCATGCTCCGCAAGGTGGGTGCCGATGCGCTGCGTCTCTACGTGATGTTCGTGGCCCCTCCCGAGAAGGAGGTGGAGTGGACCGACACGGGGCTCGATGGCAGCTACCGCTGGCTCGGGCGTGTCTGGCGGATTGCCGAGCAGTGGCGGGAGGAGGCCGTCTCGGCGTCTGGCCACCGGCAGCCGGCAGCCGCAATCGACCACGGCGCGCTGTCTCCGGACGAGCGGGCCATCCGCAGGAAGACGCACGACACCATCCGGCGCGTGACGCAGGACGTCGACGTCCGTCAACAGATGAACACCGCTGTCTCGGCGATGATGGAGCTGGTCAACGATTTGTACGCGTTCACCGAGAAGGGGGCCCGCACCGCGCAGGCCGGGATGGTCGCCGCCGAGGCCATCGAGTCGCTCGTCGTGATGCTGTCGCCCTTCGCGCCGCATACGGCCGAAGAGATCTGGGAACGATACGGCCATGTCGGCGGCCTGGCCAAGGCTGCCTGGCCGACCTTCGACCCCGACGTCGCCAGGGCTGAGACCATCGTCGTTCCGGTGCAGGTGAACGGGAAGGTGCGGGGCCGGATATCGGTCGAGCCCGGCGCCACCGACGCCGAGATGGAAGCGCTGGCGCTGGCCGACCCGGCTGTGCGACCCTACTTGAAGGACCGCGAGGTGACCAAGGTGGTGATCGCGAAGGGTCGGCTGGTCTCGATGGTCGTGAGGTAGAACAAGTGACCAGACGGGAGTTGTTGGCGCTGGTACCGGCGATTGGCGCGGCCGGGTGCGGATATACCCTCGCGGGACGAGGGTCGTTCCTGCCCGACTACATCCGCACGATCGGCATTCCAGCCTTCGGCAACACCACGCCATACGCGACCGTCGAGCAGGTCTTCACCGAGAAGGTGCGCATCGAGTTCCAGAGCCGGGGACAATACACGGTCATCCCCACCGATGCCGGCGCCGATGGAGTCGTACGCGGCACCATCACCGGCATCTCGGCCGCGCCGGTCGGGTACACGGACGCGCAGCTCGCGCGCCGCTATCGGTTCACCATCATCGTCAATGTGTCGTTCACCGACGTCAAAGAGCAGAAGCCGCTCTGGGAGAATCCCTCCGTCAGTTTCTCCGATGAGTACGAGCTGGCCAGTCCTACCAGCATCGGTCTCGATGCCACCGCGTTCCTCGGCCAGGAGCGCGCGGCGGTGGATCGTATGTCGTCCGACTTCGCACGGACCGTCGTCAGTGCCATTCTCGAAGCCTTCTGACCCCTCGTCGCGTCTCGGCCGCCTCCCGGCGCGGAGTGGCACGTGAAGCCCGCCGAGGTGCGGGCCCAGATAGCCGCCGGTCGCACGGGCTCGCTCTACCTCCTCGAAGGCGACGACCTGCAGTCGCGCCACGACCTGGCGCTGGAATTCGGCGGCCTCGTGGACGAGGGCCTCCGGGCCTTCAACGTCGAGAGCTTCTACGCGAACGAAGCGTCGACAGCCGGCGCCCGGGACCAGATGATCACCACGCTCCTGGCGGCGGCACGGACGTTCCCGATGATGGCGCCCCGGCGCGTCATCGTGGTTCACGAAGCGGAGCGCCTGCTGTCACCAAAGCGCGCGAGGGAGGACGAGGCCGCGGACGCGCCACCGGAGCCCGCCGGGCGCAAGCGGAAGGCGGCCCCCGTCTCCCCGGCCGAAGAGCTCGAGGCGTACTTCGAAACGCCCGAACCGATGACAACGCTGGTGTTCGTGGCCGGGTCGCTCGACGCCAATCGGCGCCTCGTCAAGGTGCTGCGCAAGCGCGCGACCATCGTCGACTGTGGATCGCTCGGGACCGCCCAGGACGCCGCGACCTGGATTGGCCGTCGCCTGGAGAAGGACGAGCTGGATATCGAGCCCAAGGCGGTCGCTCGGCTGCTGGACGCCACCGGTCTGAGCCTCGGGCGCATTCGCGCGGAGGTCGAGAAACTGGTGCTGTACGCGGCCGGCGAGTCGATCGTCACCGAGCGGCATGTCCGGGATCTCGTGATGCCCGAGCAGGAGCCCGGAGAGGACTTCGCGCTCGGCAAGGCCATCTGGGCGGGGCAGGCCGGCGCCGCGCTGGCCGAGGTGTCGGCGCAGCTCGACGCTGGGGCGCAGGCGGTGATGGTGCTTGGGCAGATTCGCGCGGCAGCCGGCCGCCTCCGGCCGGACGCCCGCGTGCGGCACGCGCTCAACCTGGTGCTGGAGACGGATCTCGCGATCAAGTCTTCGGCCGGACAGCCGAAGCACCTGCTCGAACGCCTGGTGGTGGAGTTGTGCGGGCGCTGAGAGCCGGCGAGGGGCCTCGCCGGCGCCGAGAGATGCGCGGTCGCGGGCTACGGGGCGAGGCGCGCGACGAGGCGGGACTTGTACCGCGACGCGGTGTTGCGGTGGATGATCCCTTTGGCCGCCATCTTGTCGACCAGGGACTGCACGCCCTTCAGCTGCGCCTTGGCGCCATCGATGTCCTTGGCGTCCAGCGCCTTGCGGATGGCCTTCAGGCCGGTGCGGAGCTTCGATCGCAGGGCGCGGTTGTGCTCGCGCCGCTTGATGTTCTGTCGGTTGGCCTTGATGGCCGACTTCGTTCGCTTTGCCACGGTCGCTAGAACCTCTCGGTCAATAGGGTAAAAACACTATAGGTTAGCACGAGAGGCGGCTTCGCCCAAGGCTCGAGAGACCCCGGGACCCCAAGACCCCGGGACCCCAGGACCTCAAGACCCCAATCTACCGCTTGCCGACCGGCACCGCGTCGACGCCTTTGGGCGGCTTGTTCGAATACCGGACGATGGCCTTTCCGTCGACGGTCTCGATCCATTTGTAGATGGTAACGTCGGGGATTGGCGCCGCGCCGGACGTCCCGGACGCCCCGGTGACCTTCTTCACGTAGGCCTGGGTCTCGCGGTACGGCGGAATCGTGCCGTAGCGTTCCACGCTTCCGGGCCCGGCGTTGTAGGCCGCGAGCGCGAGCTCCACGTTGCCGTCGTAGCGGTCCAGCAGCTGGCGCAGATACACCACGCCGCCGCGGATGTTCTCGTGGGGCAGGAAGGGGCTCTCCACTCCGAGTTCGCGGGCCGTGGCCGGCATCAGTTGCATCAGCCCCATCGCGCCCTTCGGCGAGAGGGCCTGTGGGTTGAACGCGGACTCCACCTGGATGACGGCGCGCACCAGGTCGGGCGAGACCCCCTGCGCGGTGGCATGTTCTTCGATGACCTCGTCGTATGCCGCCGAGCGTGAGCCGGCGTCCGACGCTTTGCTGGCCCGCACGCTGGCTGCGCGCGGGACTGTGTAGGTGGTCATTTCTCCGGCGTCTTCACGCGGGCGGTCGGAGACGATGAGCAGACCCTGGCCGTCACGCCACGAGTAGATCTGCGCGGAGGCCGGAGCCGCGGTTCCGGCTAGCAGGATCAGGAGGCTGAAGACGTGTCGCAAGAGGCCGCTCTGTGTTATCGGCTCCCGATCACACTCCCAGCAGGCGTTTGACCACCCCCGGAGCGGCGGCGAGCATCGCGTCGATTTGTGCAGGATCCTTGCCACCCGCCTCCGCGAAATCTGGCCGTCCTCCGCCGCCTCCGCCGACCATCGGCGCGAGTTCCTTCACGAGTTGTCCTGCTTTGAGACGCGCGGTTACGTTTCCGGTAACGCTGGCGACCATGGCAACCTTGCCCTCCGAGGTCGGTCCGGCGAGGAACACCACCCCCGACGAGAGCGTGGATTTCACCTGATCGGCGATGGACCGCAGGAGGTCCTTGTTCGCATCGTCGACCCGCCGGGCCACCAGCGTCACGTCACCCACGACCACCTGCTGGCCCTCGGCACCGGACTGTCCGGCGGCCGCCCTGGCCAGCTTCCGGTCGCGATCCTTCACCGCTTTTTCCAGCGACTGGACGCGTGACTCGAGCCGGGCGAGCACATCGTCGGGACCGGCGTTCAGGTAGCTGCGCACCCGTTCGAAGGTTTCGATGCGCGGGCGGGCAAACGCGAGCGCTCCCAGCCCGGTGAGGGCCTCCACCCGCCGCACGCCGGCCGCGACGCCGGATTCCTCGGTGATCAGAAGCGCCCCGATCTCGCCGGTGGCGCGGACGTGCGTCCCGCCGCACAACTCGGTGCTGAACGCGCCATCGCCGATGGCCACCACCCGGACGCGGTCGCCGTACTTCTCGCCGAAGAGCGCCATCGCACCCGCGGCGATCGCCTCCTGTGTGTTGCGCACCGTCGTGGTGACTGGCTCATTGCGAAGGATGGCCTCGTTGACGATCTGCTCGATGCGCCGGAGCTCGTCCGGCGCGACCGCGTGGAAGTGCACGAAATCGAAACGCAGGCGATCGGGCGCCACCAGCGATCCAGCCTGCTTGACATGGGGGCCGAGCACCTGGCGCAGCGCGGCATGCAGCAGGTGTGTGCCGGTATGGTTGCGCCGTGTGGCATCCCGCAACGACACGTCGACTTCGGCAGACACGAGGCCTCCCGGGCGGATACTCGCGGCCGCGTTCTCGATCCGATGCACGCGCGGAAGGCCGGGACCCAGGCGGCCCACGCCACTCACGCGCGATCGCGCACCGCCGGCCTCCAGCCAGCCCTGATCGGACACCTGACCGCCCGCTTCGACATAGAAGGGCGTGCGCTCCAGAGCCACCCAGCCAGTGGCGCCCGCTGGCAACTCCGGCACTTCCTGCTTGGCGTCGTCGAAGACCGCCAGCACGGGGACGTCAGCGACTCGGGTCTCGCCATAGCCCTCGAACCTGTCTCCGGCCGCGGCCAGGGCCGTCCGCGTCTCGTCGGACCGGAAGCGGAACTCTTCACCCTTGCGGCCCTCGAAGCCGCTCTTGGCGCGCGCCTTCTCGCGTTGCCCTTCCATCTCTCGTTCGAAGCCCTCGGCATCGAAGCGGAGGCCCTGGTTCGACGCGAGATCCTCGATGAAGTCCCGCGGCAGTCCGAAGGTGTCGTACAGCTTGAACGCCTCGTCGCCCGGCAGCACGCGCGCTCCGGCGGCGGCGCGTTCCAGCGCGTCCTCGAGCCGAGGCAACCCGCCGGTCAGCACCGCATCGAAGCGCTCCTCCTCGGCCTTCACCACCTGGATAACGGCGTCGCGGCCGGCCTTGAGTTCGGGGTAGGCGTTGCCCATGTCGCGGACCAGGACGTCGACCAGGGTGTGCAGGAAGGGCTTATGCAGGCCCAGTTTGCGCCCGTGCCGCATGGCGCGCCGCATGATCTTGCGGAGCACGTAACCGCGCCACTCGTTGGAAGGCACGACCCCGTCGGCGATGAGGAACGTCATTGCTCGCAGATGGTCGGCAACCACCCGCATCGAGACGTCCGCGGGATCCATGGTGCGGCCATACGGGCGGCCCACGAGGCGCGCCGTGGCGTCGAGCACCGGCGTGAAGAGCGGGGTGTCGTAGTTGGAGAGGGTGCCCTGGAGCACCGCCGAGATGCGCTCCAGACCCATTCCGGTGTCGATCGAGGGGGCTGGCAGCGCCGTCAACGTGCCACCCGCACCCCGCTCGAACTCCATGAACACGTTGTTCCAGATCTCAACGAATCGTTCGCTGCCCGCTTCGACGTCGGCGATGAACCGCCCCGTGCCGGAAACTTCCGGACCACGGTCGTAGTAGATCTCCGAGCAGCGCCCGCACGGCCCGGTATCCCCCATGGCCCAGAAGTTGTCGGCCATGCCGAGCTCGCCGACCTGATTCTCGGGCAGGAAGTCGCGCCAGCGGGCGTACGCCTCGTCGTCGCGCGGGATGCCGGATTCACCCTTGAAGACGGTGGCGTAGAGCCGGCCTGGATCGAGCCCCCACTCTTTCGTGAGCAGCGTCCAGGCCATCTCGATCGCGTCGTGCTTGAAGTAGTCTCCGAACGAGAAGTTGCCCAGCATCTCGAAGAACGTGTGGTGCCGGAGCGACGGTCCGACATTGTCGAGATCGTTGTGCTTGCCGCTCACGCGCATGCACTTCTGGGCGGTGGCCGCCCGCAGGTAGTCGCGCCGCTCGCGGCCCAGGAACACGTCCTTGAACTGGTTCATCCCGGCATTGGTGAAGAGCAGCGTGGGGTCGTCGCCTGGCACCAGGGGCGAGCTCGGGACAATGCGATGGCCACGGCCTTCGAAGTAGGCCAGGAAGGACCCGCGGATTTCGTTGGGATGCACCTTCGTATTTTAGTCGGACGGCGTCTGCAGGAGGGACGGCCGAAGCGTCCAAGGCTCAAGACCTCAGGACCTCAAGACCTCAGGACCTCAGCTTCTTCAACACAGCATCCACCGCGAACCCTTGTCCGACCAATGCGCGGATGATGCGGGCCCGGGCCCGCTCGTCGAGGTCGGCGAGCGGCCGGCCGCGAAGCTTGCGCTCCATCGCCCGATCCAGCAGCGCGGCTTCGTCGACGTCGAGAAACGTATGGGCAATCGCCTCGTGCGCCACGTCCGGCGGGATTCCCAGGGCGTGCAACTTCTGCCGGACGCGGGCGGGTCCCCTTCCGCGAATCTCGGCTTCGAGGCGTGCGGCGGCACGCGCCACCCGTCCGTCGTCAAGCGTGTGATCGCTGGTCAGCCTGGCGACGGCGTCCTCGACCGCTTCGGGCGGGCAGCCGCGGCGGAGCAGCCGCGTCCGCAACTGCGCTCCGGACAGCTCGCGTTGCCCGAGCAGCACGAGCGCGGTCGTATAGGCGTCGGGCGGGTCGCTACTTCCCGAACCGGGTGATCTCCGGGCTCCCCGCACTGGCGGCCGGCTTTCCAAAGAGGGCGCTGGCCATCTGGTCCCGGGCCTGATCCGCCGTAGTGGAGATGCCCTGGACCTTCAACTTGAATTCGTCCACGTTGGAGGCCCAGCGCAATGCCTCGTCGTAACTGATGAACTTACGGGAGAAGAGATCGAAGATCGACTGGTCGAAGGTCTGCATCCCGTACTGCGACGTGCCCTGGGCGATCGCAGTGGAAATGAGGTGGGTCTTCTCCTTGTCGATGATGCAGTCCTTGATGAACGGGGTGGCTACGAGCACTTCCATCGCCGGGACGCGGCCCTGTCCGTCGGCGCGGGGCACCAGGCGCATGGCGATGGCGGCCTTGAGCACCACGGCCAACTGCAGGCGGACCTGCTTCTGCTGGTGCGGCGGGAACACCGTGATGATGCGGTTGATGGTCTCCGTGGCGTCGAGGGTGTGCAGCGTCGAGAAGACGAGGTGGCCGGTCTCCGCCGCATGCAGCGCCGTCTCGATCGTCTCCATATCGCGCATTTCACCGACCAGCACCACGTCCGGGTCCTGGCGAAGGGCGCTGCGCAGCGCGTAGGCGAACGATCGCGTGTCCACGCCGATCTCGCGCTGGGTGATGATCGCCTCGCTGTCCTTGTGCAGGTACTCGATCGGATCTTCGATGGTGATGACGTGCGACGACCGCGTATTGTTGATGTGGTCGACCATGCCGGCAAGGGTCGTGCTCTTGCCGCTGCCGGTGGTGCCGGTCACCAGCACCAGTCCGCGCTCTTCCTCGGCGATTTTCTTGAGGACGGGGGGCAGCCCCAGCTCGTCGATGGTCTTGACGCGGAAGGGGATGACGCGGAGGACCATGCCGATGGTGCCGCGCTGCTGGAACACGTTGCAGCGGAAGCGCCCGAGGCCAGGCACGCTGTAGGCCAGGTCGATCTCCTGCGCATCCTTGAAGCGCTGGCGCTGGGTGGCGGACATGATCGACGCCGCCATCTCCACCAGATCCTCGTGATCCAGCTTCTTGTCGTTGGTGACACGCGTCAGGCGCCCATGCACGCGGCACATCGGGAAGGTCCCGACCTTCAGGTGCAGGTCCGATGCCCCCTTGTCCACCGCGAGTTTCAGCAGGTCGTTGACATGCATGCTCGGCTCCTCTATGCAAAAGGCGGTCCTAGCGAGCCACGGCCGCCGGCACGGGGGTCAGCCAGCGATGGGTGTCCGGAATGTCTCCCGCGATGATGCCGAAAAAGTGCTTCTGGATGGCCGCCGTCACCGCGCCCCGCCGGCCGGCTCCGACGGCAATATGGTCGATCGAGCGGATCGGCGTCACTTCGACGGCCGTGCCGCAAAAAAAGGCTTCATCGCATAGATAGAGCATCTCACGCGGCATCGCGGCCTCGACGACCTGGTATCCCAGATCCCGTGCAATCGTGATCACGCTGTCGCGCGTGATGCCTTGCAGGATTGAGGAGCTGATGGCAGGAGTGTAAATGACCTGGTCGCGGACGAGGAACAGATTCTGGCCGCTGCCTTCGCTCACCAGCCCGCTCTCGTCCAGCGCGATCGCGTCGCCGTAGCCGTCGAGCGACGCCTGCATCTTGATCAGGGCGGAGTTGGCGTAATTGCCGGCCGCCTTGGCCATCGCGGGCAGCGTGTTCGGCGCAAGCCGGTTCCAGGAGCTGACCCCGACGTCGATGCCGGCCTCGAGGCCCTCGGCGCCGAACATCGCGTTCCACTCCCACACGACGATCGAGGTTTCGACCGGGCACGGGCGAGGGTCGAGGCCCAGGGATTCGACGCCGCGATAGACCAGCGGGCGGATGTAGCAGGACGCGTAGCCGTTGGCGCGGACGGTCTCGATCACGGCCTGGGACAGTGCGTCCGGCGACCATGGCAGCTGCATCCGGTACACGCGGCAGGAGTCGTACAGCCGGCGCATGTGCTCGGGCAGCCGGTACACCGCACTCCCGTGCTTGGTCTCGTAGGCGCGGATGCCTTCGAAGATGCCGGTCCCATAGTGCAGGGCATGCGACGCGACATGCACCGTG
This sequence comes from Vicinamibacterales bacterium, assembly GCA_035538015.1. Classification (GTDB taxonomy): domain Bacteria; phylum Acidobacteriota; class Vicinamibacteria; order Vicinamibacterales; family UBA2999; genus VFZN01. The sequence goes on along the minus strand of DATLLC010000353.1, from coordinate 34 downwards.
GCGTCCTTCCACGGCACCAGCACGCCGTTCATCC
>DATLLC010000352.1:0-2432 GCA_035538015.1 Vicinamibacterales bacterium | reverse complement strand
GAACGTCGTCTGTCCCGAGACCGCGATGCTGGTGGACCCGCTCAGCCCGACCGCGGTCCCGTTGATCGTCGCCGACGTCGCATTCGCCGTTTGCCAGGTCACCAAGGCCGTGGTGTTATTCTGCAGCGTGGCCGTGATCTGCGCGGTCGGCGCCGGCGCAATTGGCGTGACCGTCGCGCTCGCCGTGGCCGTGCGGCCGTCGGCCGCCCGCGCCACCAGCGTGAACGTCGTCTGTCCCGAGACCGCGATGCTGGTGGACCCGCTCAGCCCGACCGCGGTCCCGTTGATCGTCGCCGACGTCGCATTCGCCGTTTGCCAGGTCACCAAGGCCGTGGTGTTGTTCTGCAGGGTGGCGGTGATCTGCGCGGTTGGCGCCGGCGCAATTGGCGTGACCGTCGCGCTCGCCGTGGCGGTGCGGCCATCGGCCGCCCGCGCCACCAGCGTGAACGTCGTCTGTCCCGAGACCGCGATGCTGGTGGACCCGCTCAGCCCGACTGCGGTCCCGTTGATCGTCGCCGAGGTCGCATTCGCCGTTTGCCACGTCACCAACGCCGTGGTGTTGTTCTGCAGCGTGGCCGTAATCTGCGCGGTCGGCGCAGGCGACGGCGTGACATTGAAAGTCACTTCACCCGATGGCGGGCCGTACTCGAACGTCTGGTTGTAGGCACGAACGATGAAGTAGTAGATGCTGCCCGGTGAGAGATCGATCTGCTTGCTGACCTGGTTGCCAGCGTCCACACTCCACTGGTAATCGCCTGGCGACGTCCCGTAGTACACGCGATAGCCGGCGGTATACGAATCGGTGTTGCGATCCCACGTCGCCGTGACTGTGGTCTGCGCGAATGCGGAAGAGGCGCCTGCAAGAACCAGCATCAGTCCTGCCAGCATCGCCGCGGGCAGCTTCGATCGAAGAGTCTTAGTCTTCACTGTTGTCACCCCAGGGCCCTGCGCGGCGCGAGCCGCGAAGCACGAGCCGTAGTCAGTTACGCCATGAGGGAGGCGAGCCGGGACGAAAGCAGGCGATGCCGTAACCAGTTTGCGCGGATTGACACGATGCTTCTGCCCCATGGCGATGAGGCGCGCTGCCAGAAGCACGCCATGGATGACGTGCCAGTTTTAGTGGCCGCTCGTGTCTGCTAGACACATGAATTTGCGCGCGACTGCGCGCCGTGATCGAGATGGAAAGCCGTCTAAACCGATCTCGAAATTGTGCAGCTCCGGCACAGATCTGAGGCGGACTCGTGGGCGCGGGCGGGCCGCGATGCTACTTGATTTCGACGGTGATGGTGCGGGGCGTGCCCGCGGTCGCGCGCACCGATTCAAGCGATCCGCGCGCGATGAATCGCGCGTCCTTCGGCGCCACCACGCGCGTCGTGTCTCGCCCGTCGGCGCCGCGCACGGTGAAGGTGCCACCGCTCACCACGCCGGGCGTCCCCTTCGCCTCTTCTCGATGCGTGATCCCCTTAGGCTGGAAGTACCGGCGCGGCACTTCGAACCTCTTCCCGCTCGTGGCGGTGCCGTCGGGATTGGTCACCGTGATCACACCGTAGCGGAGGTAGACGCCCGCCATGTCGTACTGGTGCCGGTGGATCGGCTGCGCCGTGGAGCCAGTTCACCTCCGGCCGAGGCAAGCCAACTCGGATCCGCCCGCACCTGCCGGAAAATCTCGGGGCGCGCCACCCTCGCCCGACGATACCCCCGACCGCGGTAACTGCCATAGAATCGCGGAGGAGGGACCCGCTATGGCCAGAGTCGGACGCAACGACAAGTGCTCCTGCGGCAGCGGCAAGAAACACAAGCACTGCTGTGGCACCGAGACGCCCGGCAATTCGCTGGCGAGCCGGGTCATGATGGGGGTTGTCGTGGTGATGCTGCTCGGCGCCGCCTATGCGGGCTTCAACGCCCTCACCTCGGACCCGTCCTCGTCCACGCCGGGGCCGGGGAAGGTCTGGTCAGCGGAACACGGCCACTACCACTGACCCGACGTCAGATCCGTGATGAACATTCTCGCCTTGGCGCTGCTCGGCGCGGTGATGGTCGGCGAGGGGTCCGGGCCTGAGCAGCAGGGCACGCCCACGCAAGCTGCGCCGCCGTCCCGCACCGAGCAGGTTCCTCTCCTCGACACCTACTGGAAGCTGGTGGCGCTCGCCGATCTGAAGCCCACGGAGCAGCCGGGCAGCCGCGAGCCCCACGTGGTCTTCCACACGGCCGGCGGCGCCGTCACGGGTTCCGACGGCTGCAACTCGATTCGAGCGACATATACGCTGGACGGCGAGTCGCTGAAGATTGGAGTCCTGATGGGCACGCTGATGGCCTGCCCGGTGCCCGACCGGCTGGATCGCCGGTTCCGCGAGGCGCTGGTCATCGCACGGTCCTGGCGCATCTCGGACGGCAAGCTGACGCTGCTCGATGCGGACGGCACCGTGCTCGCC
>DATLLC010000351.1:0-5318 GCA_035538015.1 Vicinamibacterales bacterium | reverse complement strand
GGATCATCGTGGATGCCCTCGGCACGGCCAGCGCCGAGGGCATCCACGATGATCCCCTCCGCGCGCAGATGCGGCGCGAGGCCGGACCATGACGTGAGCGGCTCCATCGGCAGCGGCGCCATCGCGCTCATGCGCATGAGGCGCCTGAACGCGGCGAGCTCGGCGCGACAGTCCCAGCAGCCGGCGAGGTGCGTCGCCTCGTCGGCGGTCGGCGTGTCGTCCGCGATGGCAGCGAGGCGGTCAGAATCGAGGTGTGACATGTTCCTGGTCCTTCTGGTCTTTGGGTTCCGGTGACGAGACATCCACGAGATGCGCGAGCAACCGGCGGAGCTTCGCACGGGCCTTGAACAACTGGGATTTCGAGCCTCCCGAGGTGATGCCGAGTTCCTTGGCGATCTCCTCGTGGGTGTAGCCCTCCACATCGTGCAACACGAACACCGTGCGCGCTCCCGGCGACAGCTTCTGCACGGCCTCGTCGATGCTCTGCGCGAGGAACGTGCGGTCCATGTCCTGGTCCACGGCCACGGTGTCGTCCTCCATCACCGTCTCGAGCTTGGCGAGTCGCCGCACCGAGCGCAGGGCATTGAGCGTGCGGTTCACGGCAATGCGATGCGCCCAGGTGGAGAACTGCGAATCACCTCTCCAGGAGGGCAAGGCGCGGAAGATCTGGATCCAGACTTCCTGCGCGATGTCGGCCGCCTGGTCCGGGTCGCCCACCAGCCGGCGCACGACCGCGTCTATGCGTGGCGCATGCTCGACCCAGAGCGCGCGCAACGCCGACTCGTCGCCGTTGATGGCGCGTCGGATGGTGAGGGGGTCGGTGGCCATTCCGTACTGTGGATGTGTCACGCCGCGGCGTGGGAAGGTTGCCGCACTAATGTCCGGTCCGACTTGATGACAGGGGCTTGTTCAGATGTGACGGTCCCATTGTGACATAAGAACTTGCGAGGCGTCTCACCCATGCACGATATACCCGGACACAGGTGGCCCGGGCCCTGCATGGACCATGCCCCAAGACCAGACGCCGTGATCCTTCCCCTCATCACACTTTCTGCATCGCTGGCCTTGTCGGCCGGACTTCCGACCACCGCTCCGCGGGAGGTCGGGATGTCGGCGGACCGCTTGGCGACGGTCGATCGCGTGGTGAAGAGAGGCATGACGGCCGGCGCGTACCCGGGCGCAGCCGTGGTGGTGGGACGCCGGGGCTACGCCGTCTGGCAGAAGGGCTTCGGGAAGCTCGGCTGGACCGCCTCGAGCCTGCCCGTCGATCCCGTGAACTCCATCTACGACCTCGCGTCACTGACGAAGGTCATCGGGCTCACGACGTCCGTGATGATCCTCCATGACGAGGGCAAGCTCCCGCTCGATGCCCGCGTGGTCGACATCCTCCCGGCCTTCGCCGGCCCCGGCAAGCAGAAGATCACGATCGAGCATCTCCTGACGCACCGCTCAGGCCTCCCGGCCGGACGCCAGCTCTGGAAGACGGCGCGGACGCCGGCGCAGGCGCGCGCGCAGGTGCTCGAGACGAACCTGCAGACGCAGCCCGGCGCCCGGTTCGTCTACTCGGACCTCGGTGCCGCGGTCCTCGGCATGGTCGTCGAGAAGATCTCCGGCATGTCGCTCGACAAGTTCGCGGAGACACGGATCTTCGAGCCGCTGGAGATGTTCGACACCGGTTTCCTGCCCGAAGACTCGCTCAAGTACCGCATCGCGCCGACCGAGGTCTCGCCGCCACGCGGCTACCCCGTGCGCGGCGAGGTCCACGACGAGGCCGCGTTCGCACTGGGCGGCGTCTCAGGTCACGCCGGCCTTTTCGGCACGGCGGCCGACCTCTCGATCTTCGCGCAGATGATGCTGAACGGCGGTGAGTACAACGGCGTCCGCATCGTCAGCGACACGACGATCGCGCGTTTCACGAAGCTCGTGAAGGACGATCGCGCACTCGGCTGGGAGACCGCGGCCGGCGTGCATGGCGCGGGTGAGTTCCTGAGCGCGAGCGCCTACGGCCACACGGGTTATACCGGCACGTCACTCTGGATCGACCCGGAACGCGACATGTTCGTCATCCTGCTGACCAACCGCGTGCATGCCGCCCGGGCGCGCCGTCCCGGCGTCATCATCGCGGACGTGCGAAACGACCTCGCTGACGCCGCGGCGCTCGCAGTGACGGACGAGCCGCTTCTCCGGCAGGCCGTCTACCCGGCCAAGTTCCGGGTCGACAAGCAGGTGGATTGGAACCCCCCGGTGCGCAAGCCGGTTCGTAAGGCGACTACTACCAAGAAGAAGGCGTGACCGCACCCGACTATTCGACCGCTGACGCTCCCTCGCCGCTCTCCCTGGACCAGGTGAAACTCGTCCTGCGGCGCGTTAAGGACCCCGAACTCAACCTGAACATCCTGGACCTCGGGCTGATCTACGACATCCGCCTCACCGGGAACGATGTCGCGATAGACATGAGCCTGACGTCGCCCGGATGCCCGTCCGGACCCGAGATCATGGGCGACGCCGAGACGCAGCTGAAGACGCTGCCGGGTGTCGGGACGGTGTCGATGAACCTCGTGTGGTCGCCGATGTGGACACCGGATCGGATTGAGCCGCGCGTGCGGGCGTACTTAGGGTTCTGAGTCTCTTTTACGACAAGCCACACAGAGACACGGAGTTCACAGAGGGCCACAGCAACCGTGTTAAGAAGGTGACTGGTTCAGGCCGTGGGAGCCGCGAGGAGCGGTTGCCACGGCTGTTTGGTTCGGAGGATGGTGAGCAGTCGGCGCATGCAGGCGACGATGGCGACTTTGAATTGCTTGCCCCGGGCGCGGAGTTGCTGATAGTGGGCCCCAAACACCGACGCCCCCCGCGCGCTGCGCGTGCAGGAGAGCGCCGCCATGTAGAGGAGCCGCCGGACAATCGCGCGTCCCCCGATGATGCGGCGTTGACCACGATATCGGCCTGAATCGCGCGCCATGGGGGCGACGCCGACGAGCGCCGCGATCGCCCGGCGATCAAGCGTGCCAAGTTCGGCGAGGTACGCGAGCAGCGTAACCGCCGTCAGGAAGCCGACGCCGGGAATGGAGCGCAGCAGATGGTGCGCGGCGTCCCACCGCGGATTCGCGGAGACATGCTCATGCAGCTGCCGTTCGGTCGCCTTCCGCTTCGCCTTGAGGTACGCGACCGTCTCCTCCAGCTCCTGGACGATCGGCGAGCGCCGCAGCAGCGCCTGCTGGGCGAGACGCTGCTTCTCCGCCACGAGCATCTCGGTGAGCTGCCGATAGCGGTGCACCAGCATCATCAGCGCCCGCTGGGTCTCGTCCGGATAGACGCGAAGCTTGCCCTCAAGCTGCGTCGCGAACTTCGCGAGCACCTGCGCATCGAGCGCATCGGTCTTGGCGAGGAGGCCCTGGCTCTGCGCGTACTGCCGCACGCGCAGCGGCTGCACGAGACTTACCGGCAACTCGGCATCGCAGAGCGCGGCCAGCACCGGGATCTCATAGCCGCCGGTGGCCTCGAGCACCACGAGCGCCGGCGCGAGCTTCTGCAGCTTCCGCACGAGCGCCTTGAGGCCGGCGGCCGTCGTCTCGGCCGTCCAGGCCGCACCACTCGGCGTGACCGCCACGGCCACCGAGTCCTTGCTCACATCGAGTCCCACGAACACGCCAGGCATCTGTCCCCCAAGAGGACCACCACGCGCACCGCTCTTGCGAATCCGGGATCGCCGAGGCGTCCCATTCAACCGTTCGGGCTCTGGATGGTCGGTCGGGCGATGCGTGGCCCTTGCTGTGGCTCGGGCTTTGGTGCCCAAGAGAACGACGGGCTCACGCACCGCGATCGACCTGAGAATATGCTTGGAACTCGACATACAAGAGAACGACAACCGCTTTTAAGGGGGCTCCCGTGCAAGATTTTGCACGGGAGCCCCCTTCTAATTGCAGTTGCAGTTCTCCCGCCGTCCTCTGTGACCTCCGCGTCTCTGTGTGGCTTGTCGTGTCCCCGCTCAGTCTCGATACGGTGATGCCGGCTTCCAAGGGCCGAGCGCCTTCACGAAGCCCTCGCCAAGCACACCGACCTGCCACTGCCGGAACTCGGGGATTTCCCCCAGGTCGTCGGGAGATTGCGGCAACAGTCGCGCCACGGCCTCCATGCGGTCCCGTGAGCAGAGCACGCCGGGATCCAGCTCGAGCCGCTCCGCCGCCGCATCGCGCACGGACTTGAGCGCCCCGACCTTGTGGTCGAATTCGGGATCGCGATCCCACCGGGCAGCCTTCGGGAAGCGCGGAAGGTCGGCCTCGGGCACTTCCCGCCCGCGCTGGATCGCGGCCAGCATCTCCTCGCCGCTTCGCTCGAGGATGCCGCGTGGCATTCCCTTGAGCTTCCCCAACTCCGATTTCGTCGAGGGCGCGGTGCGCGCGGCATCGAAGAGCACCTCGTTCGACACCACGCGGAAGGTCGCCCGGTCGAGCTTGAGCGCCGTCGCGTCGCGCCAGAGCACCAGCTCCTTGAAGATCGCGAGCTCGCGCCGCGTCAGGTCGCGGGCGCCCTTCACCTTGAGGAACCCGTTCCCAGACTCATCGACGGTCCAGCGAGTCGACTCGAGGCGGGCGAACTCCTCCATCGCCCACTCCAGTCGCCCCTTCGTCACGAGCTCCTCGCGCAGCTGGTCGCGCAGCCCGAGCAGGTTCATCGTGTCCTGCGCGGCGTAGTCGAGCATGTCCACCGTCAGCGGTCGCATCGACCAGTCCGCCCGCTGGTGCTTCTTGTCGAGCTTGATGCCGAAGTTGCGCTCGAGCAACGCCGCCAGGCCAAACGCCTTGATGCCGAGCAGTTGGGCCGCGATGCGCGTGTCGAAGACGTTGCGGATCTGCCAACCGTAGTCCTGGTGCAGCAGCCTCAGATCGTAGTCCGCATCATGGAACACGATCTCGACCTGCGGGTCCTCGACGATATCGCCGAGCAGCCGCGGCGCGGAGATCGGCAGCGGATCGATGATCGCGTGCTGGTCACGGGTCGACAGCTGGATCAGGTAGATCCGGTCGATGAACCGGTGGAAGCTCGCTCCCTCCGTGTCGAGCGCCAGCACGTTCGCGCGCCGGATGGACGCCAGCCATGCCTCGACCGCGGCATCGGTGTCGAGGTAGGTGGCGGTCTTCTCAGCGGGCGCGGAACGGGGCACGGGACCTCGGGTGGATCATGGAGGGTCTGAGGCGGAGCAACATCCCAATCTAGCGGCAGGACGTTTCGTCGCGCAGAGTTCAATTGCCACCTCGATGGGGCATCGGCTGATTCACGTCCTTCAAACTCCCCGCTCCCGTGCCCCCGACCGAACC
>DATLLC010000350.1:0-27363 GCA_035538015.1 Vicinamibacterales bacterium | reverse complement strand
CCTCGTCGTGACCGGGTGCACGAAGCCGCGGCGGAAAGGCCCCATGACGCAGGCCGCGGCGCACCCAAAGAGGCTCTAGGCTCTAGGCTTTAGGCTTTAGGAAAAACCCTTGTCCCGCCGTTCTTTGCTAGAGCCTTAGCCTAGAGCCTACAGCCTAGAGCCTTCACTTATACGGAAGCATCCTGTGCAGCTTGGGCGCATCGGCTTCCGAGACCACTGCCGTGCCGCGCATCTGGCGCTTGCTCTTGGTGGTCTTGCCCGTCAGGATGTGGCGCTTGAACGCCGAGGCCCGGACGATCTTCCCGGTGCCCGTTTTCTTGAACCGCTTCGCGGCCCCGCGATGTGTCTTGAGCTTCATGATTCGCTGACCTTGACCTCTTCGCCTTCGGGCTTCGTGGCGGCCGGCTTCCTCGGCGCTGCCCCCTTCTTCCCCGTCAGGATGGTGTGCATCTGGTTCCCTTCCTGCCGCGGCATCGTCTCGGGCTGCGCCACCTCCGCCAGCTCCTCGAGCAGCCGCATCAGGATGCGGTGGCCAATCTCGGGATGCGCCATCTCGCGCCCCCGGAAGAACACCGTCGCCTTCACCTTGTCACCCTCGCCCAGGAAGCGCTCGATGTGCTTCTTCTTGAACTGGTAGTCGTGCTCGTCCACCTTGGGACGGAACTTGATCTCCTTGACCTCGATCACCTTCTGGTGCTTCTTCGCCTCGCGGGTCCGCTTCTGCTCCTGGTACTGGTACTTGCCGTAATCCATGATCCGGCAGACCGGCGGGACCGCGGTGGGCGAGATCTCCACCAGGTCCAGGCCCTTCTGCCGCGCGATGGCCAGCGCCTGCGGTGGGGGCATGATGCCGAGCTGTTGTCCGGTGTCGTCGATGACACGAATTTCGCGCACGCGAATGCGCTCGTTGATGCGGAGCCGGTCGTCCCGGCGGCCAGGGCGGTTACGATCGAACGCGATAGTGTTCCTCCATCGGCAAAGACTCCTAGGATAACTGTTTGGAGGCGACCTCGGCAAGCGCGTCGGCCAGGAACGTGTCCAGCGGCCGGGCCCCCAGGTCCCCCTTCGCGCGACTGCGCACCGCGACCGCCCGATCGGCGGCCTCGCGGTCACCGACCACCAGCATGTAGGGAATCTTCTGCAGCTGGGCCTCGCGAATCTTGTAATTCACCTTCTCCTGGCGGTCGTCAACCTCAGCCTTCAGCCCAGCGCCCTTGAGGGCGGCGGCGACCTCGCGCGCATATTCCTGATGGCGGTCGGCAATGGGCAGGACGATGGCCTGGACCGGGGCCAGCCACAAGGGAAAGGCGCCGGCGAAGTGCTCGACCAGGATTGCGATGAAACGCTCGAAACTCCCGAAAATCGCACGGTGAATCACGACCGGGCGGTGCTCGGCGTTGTCGGCGCCGACGTAGGTCAGGTCGAAGCGTTCCGGCGCGACGTAGTCCAGCTGAATCGTGCCGCACTGCCACTTGCGGCCGATCGCGTCGGTGATGTCGAAGTCGATCTTCGGCCCGTAGAACGCGCCGTCGCCCAGGTTCACCGTGTAGGCCTGACCGGCCTTCTCGAGCGCCTGCTTGAGCGCGGCCTCCGCGCGGTCCCACAACGCCACCTCGCCGATGAACTTCTCGGGTCGCGTGGCCAGCTTGACCGTGTAGGACAACCCGAAATCGGCGTAGATCCCCTGAATCAGCCGCACCAGCGCCTCCACCTCGCTCGCGATTTGCGACTCCATCAGGAAGCAGTGGCCGTCGTCCTGAGAGAACTGGCGGACCCGTGTCAGCCCGCCCAGCACGCCCGACGCTTCGTTGCGGTGGAGCGGCGTCTGCTCGTGAAACCGGATCGGCATCTCGCGGTAGCTGTGCTTCTCGGTGGAGTAGAGCAGGTAGTGCCCCGGGCAGTTCATCGCCTTGAGGCCCATCTCGTCGCCGTCCCGCGACTCCACCAGGAACATGTTCTCGCGGTAGTGCGACCAGTGGCCCGACGTGATCCACAGCTCCTTGTTGTAGACGATCGGTGTCTTCACTTCCTGGTAGCCGGCCGGGAACAGCTTGCCGCGCATGTAGTCGGCGAGCGTGTTGTAGAGCGTGGCGCCCTTGCCCGTCCAGAAGCCCGCGCCCGGCGCCCAGGGGTGGAACGCGAACAGCCCGAGCTCCTTACCCAGCTTGCGGTGGTCGCGTTTCTTAGCCTCCTCGAGCCGCGTGAGGTGGTCGTCGAGCTCCTTCTGAGAGAAAAACGCCGTGCCATAGACGCGCTGCATCGGCGCGTTCTTCGCGTCGCCCTTCCAGTACGCATTCGACGTCGTCGTCAGCTTGAAGGCCTTCAGCTTGCCCGTCGACGGGACGTGCGGGCCGACGCAGAAGTCGACGAATGTGTCCTTGTCCCTGATCGTGTAGACCGACACCTCTGGCTGCCCGGCGGTCTTCTCTTCGATCAGCTGGACCTTCAGCGGCTCCCCGCGCTGGCGAAAGAAGTCGATCGCGTCCTGCCGCGGCCACATCTGCCGCTCGTAGACGAAGTTCGCCTCGGCCAACTCGCGCATCTTGGCCTCGATGGCCTCGAGGTCCTCCGGCACGAACGGGCGCTCGACGACGAAGTCGTAGAAGAAGCCCTCGTCGGTGGGCGGGCCGATCCCGCACTGCACGCGGGGGAAGAGCGCGGTCACGGCGGCGGCGAGCAGGTGCGCCGTCGAATGTCGATACACTTCCAGCGCCTCGGGATTCTTGCTGGTGACGATGCGCACGGCGGCATCCGAGAGGAGCGGACGATCGAGATCGACCAGGTGATCGTTCACCCAGGCCACGAGGGCGGCGTCGGCCAGGCGGGGCGAGACCGCCGCGGCAATCGCGGAAACGGGCGTCCCTGACTCCACGTGTTTCTGGGAGCCGTCGGGAAGTGTCACTGTGATTTGAGCCATTCAGATTGATCGGCTGTCAGCCATCGTCGACTGTCGCGTCCGCAGTGGCTTGCCAGCCGTAGCTCCAAACGGGCGGAATCCGCGCCCACCTTCGCGCTCCGCGCTACGGTGGGCAGCCTTCTTATGCAAGGGAGCGAAGGCTGGTAGGCACGGGCAGACTCGAACTGCCGACCTCCTGCGTGTCAAGCAGGCGCTCTAACCATCTGAGCTACGCGCCTAAGGGCCGTCATGGACGCCGCAACGGAACAGCAAGTATAGCAGAGCCCCTGCACAGCTCCGCCTGTGACGGAAGGCCGCAGCGTGCCGATTTTCGAGCCGCCGACCGTCGGGTTTGTCAGGCGGCCTTCTTCTCGGTCAGGGCAACCAGCGCCTTTTCGAGCATTGGATCCCCGGTCGGCGGTGTCTGGCCGAAGTCCAGCGTCGGCTGTTCGACCGCGACGTCGGGTACGAGGCCCTTCTCGTGGATCGCGCCCCCACCCGGCAGCAGATAGAACAGGTGCGTGAGCAAGAGGCCGCTCCCGTCGGGAAGCTTCACGAGCTTCTGTCGTGCAGCGCGACCGCGGGTGCGCTCGCCGATGATCTCGGCGCGCTTGTTCCCCTGCAGCGCACCGGCGAACAGCTCCGCGGCGCCCGCGGTCCCGTTGTCGGTGAGCACCACCGTCGGCAACGTCAAGGCGGGGTTTCGCGGCGCGGCCGCGAGGGGCTCCTTTTCCTTCCCGCGGTCCTGCCGGAAGGCGAGCGTCCCGGACGACACGAACAGGCGGGCCGAATCAAGCCCAGCCTCGACCTCGCCAAACGCATTCCCCCGGAGGTCCACCACGAGGCGGGCCGCCCCCGACTTCTGCAGGGCTGCTACCTCGGCCGCCAGCTGGTCCGCCGTGGCCGGCGAGAACTCGGGCACGCGCAAATACCCGGTCCCTGGCGCGGCGATGCGGCCCTTCACGGCCAGCGCCGGCAGGTCTTCGCGGGTCAACTCGACGTCGTGCGGATCGGCGGCGTTACCACGCAGCACGGTGAGCCGCACCTTGGTACCCGGCTTGCCGCGCAGCAGCCGCGTGCCCTCGAACACCGACGAGTCGCGGGTCGACTGGCCGTCGATGGCGCGGATGTAGTCGCCGGGCTGCAGGCCGGCCTTGGCTGCGGGCGAATCATCACGAGCGGCAATTACGCGCAAGTAGTACTGGCGGGTGAGCTCGATGCCGGTCTGGCCGCTCCCAAGCGCCTCCTTGGTCTCCACCTGGCCGACCTGCTTCGCGTCCAGGTACGCCGAATCGGGGTCCAGGCCATCGGCCAGGCCGTGCATCGCGCCGTGCATCACCTTGTCGATGTCGACGTCCTCGACGTAGTTGTTCGAAATGAGGGAGACGACGTCCTCGAAGATGCGCAGGTGCTCGTAGCTGCTGCCCTCATCGCGCGCGGCCATCGCCCGGCCCATGAAGCCGCCGACCGCCGCAAACACCACGATCGAGAGCGAAACAGCGAGCACGACGGCGCGGCCTGGACGGGTCATGGTGAGCTCCTGAGCCATTGTAGGGGATCGGCCGGGCGGCCGTCGACGCGGACCTCGAAGTAGAGCGCGGCACTGCCGGCCGGCGCCAACCCGACCGTTCCAACCACGCCGGCCCGGGGTACCCGGGTTCCCCTTTCGACGCGTGCCTCGGCCAGGTGGCCGTAGATTGTGAACGCCCCTCCGCCATGGTCGAGGATGACCAGGGTACCGAATCCGCTGAATGGCGCCGCGAAGGCGACGGCCCCGCCATGCACCGCCCGCACCGCCGTACCTTCGGTGGCGCCGATCTCGATGCCGTTTCTCGCGATCGTCGTGCCGAATCGCCGATCGACAGAGGGACCGAAGCGCGCCAGGACGGGACCGCGGACGGGCCAGTCGAGGGCCCCGCGAAACGGCTGGAAAGGAAGATCCGTCGGCGTCGTTCCCACAGCCCCGACCGTTCGTTGCAATGCAGACTGCGCTTCCTGGAGCTCGGCAACGTATCGCGCGGCGAGGTCGCGCCGGAGGTCCAGGCCGTCGATTGCGGCGTTGCGGGCGCGCACCGCCTTGTCGAGCTCGGTCCGGGCCTGCGACGCGGCACGTTGCGAGGCGCCGACCTGATCCCGCCGCGCTTCGAGCTCGTCGAGCGCCAGACGCTCGGCTTGCAACGTGCGACGGTGGGCGTCCAGGCGCACCTGGTCGAGCGTTGCGATCGAGGCCACGCCCCGAGTGAGGCGTCCGAACGCGCGCGGGTCGTCCGACGACAGCAGCAGGCGCGCGTATCCACCCCGCCCGCGCTTGTAGATGGAGACGAGCCGCTCCTCCACGCCCGGCGTGCCGGCCACGCGCGCGGCTTCGAGCCGCTCGACCCGCTCGGCCGACGCATCGCGCTCCGACGTCACAGCACGGAGCGCGGCGTCGGCTTCGGCCACTCGCTGCTGGGCAATCGCGCGCTCGAGCTCGAGTTTGCGGAGGTCATTGAAGATCGTGCGGGCCTGTGCCGCGAGCTGATCGGCCTCTCGCTGCAGCGTGCGAATGCGCTCGGCCGCCCGCGCGGCCAGCTCGCGCGCCTCGTCGGGAGCCGGCTGCGCCCAGGCCCCGCCCGTGCCAACGACCATCACCACCGCCGTCAGCCATCGAGGCCACCGCATCCTGCGGCGATTGTAAGATCGTCGGATGCCAGCGCCACCCGATTCGAGCTCGGTCGTCATCTCGAGAGCGGAGCTGCTCTGGATCACGCTGGGCACCTGGGTGGGCGGCGTCTTCATCCTCACGCTGTTGCCCGTGCTCTTGATTCCCCGACTCGGTATTCCCGCGGGCATGGCGGTGTCGTATCTCGTCTTCTTCCTGGCATGGCAACCCGTCCAGAGCATCACCCAGCGCGTGCTCGGCATGGGCACGGCCCTCGTGCGCATGCTGGCCTTCGTCGGTGGCGGCGCGGTCATCGCATACTACCTCCGCGAGGTGCTCGTCGGCCTGTCGCGCAGCTGACCCCGGCCTTCAATCACTGACGTCGCCGCCGCTCCAAAGTACTGGAGTACCGTCGGCGCCACGTCCAGCACCGACATCGTCTCTCCAGCCAGGGGCATGCTCGACAGCCACACCCCCGGCACACTGCGCTCATCGACCGTAGCGTGCTCCGCTGTCCACCGCCCTTCGTTTGGCGAGACAGCGTGCGCGGCCATGCCCCCCAACATCGAGTCCAACGACCCGGCAAAGCCGGGCGCGAAGGTGACTACGAGGTCGGGAGCCTGCGCGATCCGGTCGCCTGCATACGCCTCGCGTGCTGTCCGAACGCGCGCCACCGCCCGCTGGCCGGTGGCGGGGTCCGTGAGCTGCTCCAATGCCTCGCGGATGCGGGCCACCAGCGCATCGTAGGCCGCGCCGGGTTCGACCGTTCCGTGAGGATCGCGCCCCCGGAGGTTCACGTACACGCGGCCGGCACCGACCGCGCGTGCAGCGCTTCGTGACCAATCGATCGTATCGGCCCATGCCGCGGGCTCGGCCAGTGCGGCCAGCGTGACCGGGGGCGGTGGCTCCCGCCAGGCCAGCCATCCCTGATCGGCCAGCCAGCGATTGAGATCCACCACCCGGCGGACTGGCGCCATCCCATGCGGCGACATCAGCGCGATGTCGGCGCCTGGCGGCACACGGCCGCGTAGGTCGCCGACGAGCGTGTCGAGCCGTTGATAAACGTCCGACAGTCCATCCTTCGAGCCCCAGAGCAATCGTGAGGTCGCGTCGATCGTCTCGATGCCGACGATGATCAGGTGCCACCCCGCAGATTCCGCCTGGTTGAGCAGCGCCGCCGCGCGGTCGCCGAACGCGTCCGCTTCGGCGGCCACGAATGCCTCCGCAGCCAGACGACCATCCGCCCAGGCCCAGCCCGCCTCGGGCCACGACAGCGTACGGAACGGGCCAAGACGCGCCAGGAGAGTCGCCGCCGCGCCGCCCGGCGACGAGATGGCCGACGGCGGTGCGCCCGGATGCCATTGAATAGGCGAAACGTAGACCTGCACGTCGTTGCCGGCCTTGACCAGGTGCACGCGGACGAGCCCCTGCACGCGTTTCACGAAGCTGACGCGCGCGCTGATCGCCATCCATCGGCTCTGCTGTCCTTCGGTGAGGTGGACGGACTGATCGCCGATACTGATGTTGGCACTGCGCTCTTCGGGGCTCCACGCCACACGGAAGGGCACCTCTACTCGTTCTGGCTCACGCAGGCCGACCAGGGTCGCGTAGGCGACATTGCGATTGAAGGCGAGTCGCGCCAGGCGCCCGCCATGGCGCGTGAATCCCACCTCGCTGGACGCCAGGTCGGAGGCGAGCCACGTATATCCCGTTCCCCAACCCCCGCCCCAATCGGGAAGCGGCGTTCCCGAGACGACCGTGCCCTCCGACGCCGGCTCCGGAGGGAAGGTGCCCGGCACGAAGAGCAGCTGGCTCCGCACGCCGGCCTGGCCCAGCAGGGTCCAGAATGGCGCGCCGCTCCGCACCGGCGCATACGCGGCGCCCTCGCGCCAGATGTTTCCGATCCAGCGCGCCGATGGCCTGAGCTGCAAGGTGGCCGCGTGCGGTGTCGCGGTCGCGGGATCGGGCGTGACGGCATCGAAGACGCCGTGGGCACCGGGATTGGTGCCGGTCGCAAACGAGGCCCACGCCGAAGCCGATTCGGCGCCCGGCGTGGAGGTCACGCGCACGAGGCCGGATACGCGGGCCAACTCCGCCAGGTGCGGCAACCGTCCATCCGCGATCAGGTGGCTGAGGATCTCTGGGTCGAGCCCCTCAACCGCCAGCAGCACGAGTTGTCGAGTTGGCGCGGACGCGGGGCCGCAGGCCGCGGCGGCCAGTAGCAGCGCCAGCAGGCCCAAGCGTGACACGCCGCGCATCTTATACTGGCGAGAGTGCGGGTTCTGGGCATCGACTATGGCGCGCGCCGGGTCGGGCTGGCGTTGAGCGATGCCACAGGCACGCTGGCTTCACCCTGGCGCTTGCTCGAGCGCCCACCGTCGGAAGCCGAAACCTTGCGCGTGCTCGCCGAGATCGTCGACGCGCTTCGCCGAGACGACGATGGGCTTGCGGCGGTCGTGGTCGGATGGCCGCGCCGCCTCGACGGCAGCCCAACGCACCAAACGGCCCTCGTCGAAGCCTTCGGACGTGGGCTCGAGGCGCGCACGGGTCTGCGAGTGGTGCTGCAGGACGAACGGTTGTCCAGCCACGAGGCCGACGAGCGACTGGCCGAACGCGGCGACCGCGACTGGCGTGACCGGAAGCGCAAGCTGGATACGGCGGCAGCGGCGATCATCCTGCAGGACTATCTGGACGCGCGGACGACAGGCACATGCGAATCCTGAAGCGCCTGCTGGTGCTCGCGTGCATCCTGGCGGGGCTCGGCGTCGCGGCGGGCTGGCTGGTGTACACGCGCGTCCAGGAACCGTATCGCGCGTTCACCTCCGCCGAGCAGTTCGTCGACATTCCGCCTGGCACCGGAGCGGCGGCCGTTGGCGCCCGCCTTGCGGAGGCGGGCGTGGTCCGCGATGCGAACACCTTCCGCGTCGCGCTCTGGTTCTCGGGCCGCGCCCGTGAGCTGAAGGCGGGTGAGTACAGGTTCGAGCGCGAGCTGTCGCCGTTGGAGGTGATCGATCGGATTGCCCGTGGCGACGTCTACAAGCGGCTGATCACGTTCAGGGAGGGGCTGATCATCCCCGAGATGGCCCGCGTGTTCGAGGAGCGCGGCTTCGGTCCAGCAGCCGAGTTCGAACGGGCCGCTCGCAACGTCGCCCTTGTCGCGGACCTCGATCCCGCGGCGCGTGACCTCGAGGGCTACCTGTTCCCGGAAACCTACGCCTTGCCGCGCGGTACGAGTGCCGACGAGCTGGTTGCGCAGATGGTGGGGCTGTTCAAGCGGCTGTACGACGAGCGGCTGCGATCCGAGGCAGCAGCCGCGGGCCTCACGACCCGGCAGGTGGTGACGCTGGCGTCGCTGGTCGAAAAGGAAACCGCACGGCCCGAGGAGCGTCCGTTGGTCGGCGCGGTCTACCGGAACCGGTTGAAGGTCGGGATGGGGATGCAGGCGGACCCGACGGTAATCTACGCCCTGCAGCACGCCGGTCGGTACGACGGCAACCTTTCGCGCGACGACCTGCAATTCGACTCCCCGTACAACACCTACCGCTATGCCGGCCTGCCACCGGGGCCGATCGCCTCGCCGGGGCTTGCGTCACTGGTCGCCTCGGTCCGCCCCGCGCCGGTCTCGCACCTGTATTTCGTGAGCCGCAACGATGGATCGCACGTCTTCGCCGACACGCTTGCGGAGCACAACCGCAACGTGCAGGAGTGGCAGGTGCGCTACTTCCGGCAGCAGCGCCGCCGCTGATGCCGCCGAGGCGTGTGCCCCCGCGATGCCACCGGGGTCCGGCGGATGGTCGGCACTACCGGAACCCCGTCGCCGTGACGTATCGGCGCCGGTTCGCCGTCGGCTGACATGACGGGAGACTGCCACTTACCTCCGCCATTCGCCACGTCGCCGCTGGCACCTCCCTTGCGATAGTCTCGGTGACGGGAGCGCTGCGAGCGCTGACGCCGAAGCTTACCGGCTCTAGTGGGATGCATGGTCGATTTCCACTGGCGCCGTTCCGTAGGAACGGCCCGGAATTGCTCTCCGAGCCCGCAGCAGGACGCTATAGAAATCGCTGATACGTTCCACTAGTTGCCGGCGCCAAGACAGGCCGCGGCGACTTCGCGGCGTGAACCCGTACGCCAGGAGGGCCCTACCATGATCGCGCTCACCAACATCCTCGTGCCGACCGACTTCGGCGCGGCCTCTCAGCTGGCGCTCGACTACGGGCGCGAGTTCGCGAGGCAGTTCGGTGCCCGGCTGCACGTCCTGCACACCGTCGAGAACGTCATGATTCCCGGTGGCGCCGAGGTCCCGGTGGCCGCGGTCCAGCAGGTCGAACAAGGGCTGGAAACCATCGCCCGGCGCCAGATGGACGCGATCGTGACCGGCAACGATCGTGCCTCGCAGTTGGTCGTGACCGCCGTTCGCGCCTCGCACTCGGCTTCGGCCGACATCGTCGAGTACGCCCGAGCCGAGTCGATTGACCTGATCGTCATGGGCACGCACGGCCGGGGTGCGCTGCAGCACCTGTTGATGGGGAGCGTTGCCGAGCGTGTCGTGCGCTCCGCGCCATGCCCGGTGCTCACCGTGCATGCCAAGGAGCGGGACTTCGTGCGCCCGGACCCTCAAGGAGCTCATGGCGCTGCGGCAGGGGCGGCCATCGCGTCCGACGAAGGGCGCCCTATCGCTCGTTCCACTTGAGTTTCTGACGCAGTACCTCGAAGTAACTGCGCGAAGGCGCGCGCACCAACCGGAGGGGCCGTTCGGCCCGGCCGATGATCACTGATTGGCCAGGGTCGAGGGGGAAGCCCGACTGGCCGTCGAAGGTCACGTGCATGCCGTCGCCAGGCATCGTCGATGAAATCGAGGCGCGCACGTCCCTCGACGCCGGGATGACGATGGGCCGATTCGTCAGCATGTGCGGAGCGATCGGGGTGATGAGGATGGCCTCCATCGCGGGGTGAACGATGGGCCCGCCCGCTGAGAGGTTGTAGGCGGTCGATCCCGTGGGGCTGGCGATGATCAGCCCATCCGCCTTCACGGTCGTGACGAACTGTTCGCCGACCCACACCGACACCTCCACCATGCGGGACAGGGCATGGCGCGTGATCACCACGTCGTTCAACGCGATGAAGGACGCGCCGCCGACGGTGGCTCGCAGCATCATGCGCTCGTCGAGGTCCGCAGCTCCGGAGACGACCGCTTGCAGTGACTCGAACACTTCGGGCCGCGTGATCTCGGTGAGGAAGCCAAGCGAGCCGAAGTTGACGCCGAGGATGGGGATGTCGCGTTCCGCGGCGGCTATGCGATCGGCCATCGCGAGCAGGGTGCCGTCGCCGCCGAGCACGAGGACCAGGTCGACGATTTCGGGAATCGCCTCCCGTTCCCGCACCTGCCGGCCATTGCCGGCCGAAGGCAGCAGGTCCGCGGCCTCGCGTGACCAGAACGCTTCGACCTGGTGATCGCGAAGCCAGCTCTCGATGTCCACGAGCGTCGGCCGTGCCTCAGTGAGCGCCGGTTTGGTGACGATGCCGATTTTCACGGGCGTGCCCCGAGGAGCATCAGGAACTCCTTGTTGCCCTGCGCGCCCGTGATCGGCGACTCCGTCAGGTCGCGGCGCTCCAATCCTACTGCAGCCGCGGCGGCGGTCACCTGGGCGATCACCCGCTGGTGCACCTCGGGACGCGACACCACGCCCTTCCGGCCGACATCCTGTCGCCCGGCCTCGAACTGTGGTTTGACCAGCGCGATCACTGGCGCCCTGGGCGCCAGGAGCGGAGGCAGCACGGGGAAGATGAGCGTGAGCGAGATGAAGGACGCGTCGATGACGACAAGGCCGACGCCCGGACCGATGTCGGGCAGCGCTTCGCGAGTGAGATAGCGCGCGTTGGCGCCCTCGATCGCCGTGACCCGCGCGTCCTGCCGCAGTTTCCAGTGAAGCTGCCCGTGCCCGACGTCCAAGGCGATGACGTGGCGTGCGCCACGCTGCAGCAGGACGTCGGTGAAGCCGCCGGTCGACGCGCCGATGTCGAGTGCGAGCACGCCCGCCACGTCCACGGCGAAGACGTCGAGGGCATGGGCCAGCTTCAGCCCTCCGCGGCTCACCCACGGATGCTCCGGCCCGATGACATGCACGTCGGCCTCGACGTGGACCAGGGTGCCGGCCTTGTGCGCGCCGTGGCCGCCGACGTCGACCTGGCCGGCGAGGATCAGCGCGCGGGCCTTCTCGCGCGACTCGACGAGGCCCTTGTGCACGAGCAGCGCATCGAGGCGCATCCGGGTCGTCATGTGCGGCGCTCGACGATCCAGCGGGCGATGCCCTCGAGGTGCGAGCTTTCAAGCCCGCGTGCGGCGAGCGCAGACCGGGCACGATCGAGGCAGGCGGCGGCCCGTGCCTTCGCGTCGCCCAGGCCATGGAGTGACACATACGTCGGCTTGCCCGAGGCGGCGTCCTTGCCGGCGGTCTTGCCCAGGTCGTCCGATGCGCCCTCCACGTCCAGGATGTCGTCCACGATCTGGAATGCCAGGCCGATTTCGCGGGCGTAGCGGTCGAGCGCGTCGATCGTCTGCTCGTCGGCGCCGCCCATGACGGCCCCCGCCAGCACCGACGCCCGGATCAGGGCGCCGGTCTTGCGTGCGTGCATGTCGCTCAGCGCCCCGGCGTCGAGCGGATCGGGCACGGATCCGTCCTGGCGGCGGTGAGCCGGGTCCGCCGCCAGGTCGATGGCCTGACCGCCGACCATACCGGCCGCCCCAGCGGCTTCGGCCACGATCAGGAGCGTCCGCAGCTTGCGGGCCTGTACGTCTGGATCCTGGCTGGCTGGCCAGCGCGCGAGGACCGCAAACGCCTCGGCCTGAAGCCCATCACCCGCGAGAATCGCCATGCCCTCGCCGTGGACGACATGCGACGTCGGCCGGCCCCGGCGGAGCGAGTCGTCATCCATCGCCGGCAAGTCGTCGTGGATGAGCGAATAGGTGTGGATCATCTCCACGGCGCACGCGGCGAAGAGCGCCTCGTCACGCGCGCGATCGCCGTTGGCGCCGGCTACGGCTTCGGCGGCGGCCAGGACGAGGAGCGGGCGCAGTCGCTTGCCGCCGGCGAGCAGCGAGTACCGCATCGCGGCGTCGATGGAGGAAGGCGCCAGCGGAGGCGCCGGGAGCAGGGCCTGGAGGGTCTTCTCGACCAGCGCGCGACGGGCATTCAGGAATTCGTCGAGCGTCACAGCTGGCCCGTGGGCGGGATGAAGGTGAGGGGTGAAGGTGAAAGGGACAGGTTCTCGATCCACTTCCCTGTCAGTCTTCGTCGTCGCGATCGAGGCCCAGGGCCGGAGAAGCGGGCCGTGCCTCGCCGCGCTCGTTGAGGACGTCGATGCGCCGCTCGGCGGCTTCGAGTCGGCCATGGCAATAGCGTGACAGGGTGACGCCCCGCTCGTAGAGCTCGAGCGAGGTCTCGAGCGGCAGATCGCCCTCTTCCAGCTTCTTGACGATGCCCTCGAGTTCGGCGATAGCGGCTTCGAAATCCTTGATCGTGGGATCCATGGAGACCTGCCTCCGATTGTATCGCGCACAGGTCTTGCATCACTGCTTCCGAAATCGAGCGGAACGTCGGGTTTCCGGCAGGCGCCGTGTCGCCGGAGGAGGTGTGCGATGGCAGGTCACGGCTCGCGTCATGTAATCGCGATCATGCTGCTGATGGGCATCATGGTTGCGGGGCTCGCCCGCGCCCAGGGGGCGCCCCAGGTGAAGCAGCAGGTCGCGCCGAAGACTCCGGTGGGCTCCGGTGAAGAGATGTTCAAGGCCTACTGCATCGCGTGTCATGGGCCCGCCGGCAAGGGTGATGGTCCGGCGGCGGCCGCGATGAAGACCAAGCCCGCCGATCTGAGCGCGCTGGCGAAGAAGAATGGGGGCACGTTCCCGGCGACGGATGTCGAGCGGGTGCTGAGATTCGGCGTCGCGCTGCCGGCCCATGGCTCGAGCGACATGCCGACCTGGGGCGCTGCCTTTCGGATGATGGGAGACGAGGCGACGGTCCGGCTGCGCATCGCCAACCTCTCGTCGTACTTGCAGACGCTGCAGGTGAAGTAGGGGAGGTTCCTCCGCCCCGGGGGTCGACCCTTAGCGATCGGTGACTCGAGCGCTGAGCTCACCGCGCTCGAGCGTGACGCGGATGGCGTCGCCCGGCGCGAGCGTGCCGGCGTCGCGCACGATCCGCGTGCGGTCGCCGTCCCAGCAAACGGCGTAGCCGCGACCAAGCACAGCCAACGGGCTCAAGCCTTCGAGCCGCGCCGCCGCGTCGCGGAACTGGGTCTGCACCCGGTTGAGCCGCCTGGCGGCCGCGGCGCCGAGTCGTCCGTCCTGGGCGAGGAGCGCCGCCCTCACCCGGGCCAGCCGATGCCGGGGATCGAACTGCCCGAGCGCTCGCTCGGCGGTGTCCACGCGCCGGCGGCGGCGCGCCACGCCGTCGCGAGTGGCGTGCCCGAGCGCGCCAGCCAACTCGCCGAGGTGTCGCGCGCGCCAGGCCAGCCGCCCCGAAAAGCCGGCAAGCCCCGACCGCGCCAGGAGCGCGTGCACGCGTGTTTCCTGGCGCCGCACCCGGCCGGCCACGGCCCCGCGAAGCTGCTGCGTGAGGCGGAGGATGTGGGCGACGAATTCGTCCTTCTGTCGCACGACGATCTCGGCGGCCGCAGACGGCGTCGGCGCGCGAAGATCGGCGGCGAAGTCGGCGATGGTGACGTCGGTTTCGTGGCCCACCGCGGAGATCACCGGAATCGGGCACGCGGCAATCGCGCGGGCTACGACTTCTTCGTTGAACGCCCAGAGATCCTCGAGTGCCCCTCCGCCGCGGCCCACGATCACCACATCCACATGATCGATGCGGGCGACGAGCCGCAGGGCGCGGGCGATTTCAGCAGCGGCCCCTTCACCTTGCACCCGGGTCGGTGCGACGACGAGGTGCGCGTTCGGATAACGGCGGCGGAGCACCCGTACGATGTCGCGCAGGGCGGCGCCGTCAATGGAGGTCACGATGCCGATTCGGCGGGGGAGGGCGGGGAGCGGCCGCTTGCGCGTCTCGTCGAAGAGGCCTTCCGTGGCCAGTTTCTTCTTCAACTGCTCGAAGGCGAGTTGCAGCGCGCCAAGCCCCTGCGGCTCGAGATACTCGCAGACCAGTTGGTATTCGCCCTTGGGCTCGTACACGCTAATGCGGCCCCGGACGGTCACCGACAGGCCATCCTGCGGCTTGAACTTCAGGTAGCGCAGCGCGGACCTGAAGATGACGGCCTTCATCTGCGCGCCGGCATCCTTCAAGGTGAAGTAGTAGTGGCCCGAGTTCCACATGCGGCCGTTCGAGATCTCCCCTTGGACCCAGACCTCGGCAAAGGACTCCTCGAGCAGGCCGCGGAGTCGAGCGGAAAGCTCGGACACCGAGATGGGTGCGACGCGCGGGGCAACTGCGACGGGTACGACGGGTGCGACACGGGCGACGGGTGCGCTGGCAGCGGGCGCCACGGCCGGTGCGGAGGCCGGTTTGGGCGCCGGTCGAACCAGCGAGGGGCGGTCGGAGGTCTCCGCCTCCGCTCCTGGTGGGTCGTCGAATGGCAGGTGGCTCATCGGTTCAGGCCTCCCACGCGTCGAGCATCGCACTGGTCACGGCAATCCGCTCGATGGATTCGGCGCGGCCGGTGAGGGGGTCGGCGGTGATCAGAGCACCGTGCAGGCGCAGGTCTCCGGCGGCAGGCTCGAAACGGGTGGGCATGCCGGTGCGGAAACGGGCGATCACCGCCTGACGGTCCATGCCGATGACCCCGTCGTGCGGCCCGGTCATGCCCGCATCCGTGAGGCAGGCCGTCCCGCCGGGCAGTACGCGCTCGTCGGCGGTCTGCACGTGCGTGTGCGTGCCGATGACGGCGGTTACCTGGCCGTCCAGCCACCACGAAAGCGCAATCTTCTCGGATGTGGTCTCGGCATGGAAATCGATGAGGATCACCCGCGCGCCGGCCGCGCTCAGTGCGGCGATTTCGCGGCTCGCGGCGACGAACGGATCGTCGAGCGTCGAGAGGAAGATCCGCCCCATCAGGTTGATCACACCGACCATCGTCCCGTCCTCGGCGACGACGGTCGTGGCGCCCCGCCCGGGCGTGCCCTCGGGGTAGTTCGCCGGCCGGACCAGGCGCGGCTCGCGATCGATGAATTCCAGCACCTCGCGCTTGTCCCAGATGTGATTGCCGCCGGTGATGACATGGACGCCAGCCTTGAAGATCTCGTCGGCGTTCTCCCGCGTCAGACCGGCGCCCCCCGCCGCGTTCTCGCCATTGGCGATCACCAGCTGGGTACCGAAGCGGCGTGCCAGGACGCGCACGGCGCGCTTGACGATCTCGCGGCCGGGTCGGCCGACGATATCGCCGATGAAGAGGAGGGTCACTCCCGGCCTGCTTCGATCGGCACCAGCGTCTCGCGGCCTCGCCGCTCGACGAGCTTCGGCACCGCCACGCGCAACTCCCCGTGCGCCAGCGTGGCCCGCGCCCGCGAGGCGTCCACCGCCGTCTGTATGCGCACGGCCCGGGCGAAGCGGCCGAAGTCCCGCTCGACGAGGTGGTAGCTGGTCGGCGTGCGCGACGGCTCGGCTCGTTCTTTTTCGCCGACGATGAGGACCACGTTGTTCTTGATGAGGACGCGGAGCGCGTCGGCGGGAATTCCAGGGACGTCGGCCACGATCTCGACGGCGTGCTCGGTCTCGAGCACATCGAGGGTCGGCGAACACTCGCCCGAAACGAAGGCCCTGCGCTCGGGCCGGCGCCGCGCCAGGTCATCGAACAGGCGGCGGACCTCCTGCGAGAGGTCCGGCGGGTCGTGGGCCGACGCCAAGTACGACATCAGTCCCCCGATTCTAACGCGACCCCTTCGCGGCTGACACTTTCAACGTCCTGCAGCCGCGACAGTAGCCTTTCTCTCAGCCGTCTCATCCGTTTGGTTGAGCAATAAACACTCATAAATTATGCTTGATACAAACTCACTATCGCCGTAAGATGGTTCATCGATGGAGGACAGGACAAGGAATATGGCCAACAGCAAAGTCATCGGCATCGACCTCGGCACCACGAATTCGGTGGTCGCGGTCATCGAGAATGGCCAGCCCACCGTGGTGGTCAACCAGGAAGGCGCCCGAACCACGCCCTCGGTCGTGGGCATCGCCAGGGATGGTGAGCGGCTGGTCGGACAGGTCGCCAAGCGGCAGGCGGTCACCAACCCGGAGAACACGGTCTTCTCGGTCAAGCGATTCATGGGACGCAAGTTTGCCGAGGTCTCGGACGAGAGCCGGCGCGTGCCCTACAAAGTGGTGTCGGCGGGGAACGGCGACGCCTGGATCGACGTGCGCGGCAAGCAGTACTCGGCCCCAGAGATCTCGGCCATGGTCCTGCAGAAGCTGAAGCAGGCGGCCGAGGACTACCTCGGCGAGAAGGTCACCGACGCGGTCGTCACCGTGCCTGCGTACTTCAACGACGCGCAGCGCCAGGCCACCAAGGACGCCGGCAGGATCGCCGGCCTCAACGTCCAGCGCATTGTCAACGAGCCGACGGCGGCGGCGCTGGCCTACGGGCTGGACAAGAAGGCCGACGAGACGATCGCAGTGTACGACCTTGGCGGCGGCACGTTCGACATTTCGATTCTCGAGGTGGGCGGTGGCGTCGTTGAGGTGAAATCCACCAACGGTGACACCCACCTGGGTGGCGACGACTTCGACCAGGTGGTGATGGAGTACCTCATCGCCGAGTTCAAGAAATCCGAAGGCATCGATCTCGGCAAGGACCGCATGGCGCTCCAGCGCCTGAAGGAAGCCGCCGAGAAGGCGAAGATCGAGCTGTCGTCGGTGATGGAGACCGAGGTGAACCTGCCGTTCATCACGGCCGACGCCAGCGGTCCAAAGCACCTGACGATGAAGCTGACGCGCGCGACGCTCGAGAAGCTCGCGGAGCCGCTCGTGCAGCGGACGTTGGGCCCCGTGAAGCAGGCGCTCGCGGATGCGGGCGTCAAGCCCTCGGACATCGACGAGGTTGTCCTCGTCGGCGGATCCACCCGCATGCCCCGCGTGCAGCAGGTGGTCAAGGAATTGTTCGGCAAGGAGCCGCACAAGGGCGTCAACCCCGATGAAGTGGTCGCCGTCGGTGCGGCGCTCCAGGGTGGCGTCCTGGCGGGCGAGGTCAAGGACCTCCTCCTGCTGGACGTCACGCCGCTCTCGCTCGGTATCGAGACGCTTGGCGGCGTGATGACGCCTCTCATCGCGCGCAACACCACCATTCCGTCGAAGAAGAGCGAGACCTTCTCGACGGCCGCCGACAACCAGACCACGGTCGAGGTCCACGTGCTGCAGGGCGAGCGGCAGTTCGCCCGCGACAACCGGACGCTGGGGCGATTCCACCTCGTGGGCCTGCCGCCCGCGCCGCGCGGCATGCCGCAGATCGAGGTGACCTTCGACATCGACGCCAACGGCATCGTCCACGTCGCGGCGAAGGACAAGGCCACCGGCAAGGAGCAGACGATCACCATCAGCGGATCGAGCGGTCTCAACAAGGACGAAGTCGATCGGATGGTGAAAGACGCCGAGGCCCACGCCGCCGACGACAAGGGCCGGCGCGAGACCATCGACGCGCGCAACCAGGTGGACGCGCTGGTCTACTCGGTGGAGAAGACGCTTGCCGAGAGCAGGGGCACAGTGGACGGCCCCCTCGCCGGCCAGGTGGAATCGGCGCTCGAGGCGGCGCGTATCGCGGTGAAGGGCGACGACAAGGAGGCGATCACGCGCGCCGGCGACGAGCTGCAGAAGGCGTCGCACGCGATGGCAGAGGCGCTTTACAAGGCACAGGGGGCTGCGACGACGCCGGGCCATGGACAGCATGGCGAGACCACCGACGCGGAAGTCGTCGACGCTGAGTTTGCGGAGACCAAGTGAGGAGATGACAGCAATGGCTATTGCGCGATTCGATCCGTTTCGTGATCTGGCGGTCCTGAACGACCGCGTGAACCGCCTCTTTGGCGATGCCTACGGCGCTCGCGAAGAGGGCGTGCTCAGCAGCTGGGTGCCGCCCGTTGACATCTTCGAGAACGAGAAGAAGGAGCTGGTCATCAAGGCCGAGCTGCCGGATGTCCGGAAGGAAGATGTCTCGGTAACCGTGGAGAACAACCTGCTCACGCTGAGCGGCGAACGCAAGGTGGACTCCGAGGTGAAGAAGGAGCACTACCACCGGCTCGAGCGCTCGTTCGGCAGCTTCAGCCGTTCGTTCTCGCTCCCGACGACGGTGGACACCGGCAAGATCGGCGCGGACTTCAGGCACGGCGTGTTGACGGTGCGACTGCCGTTCCGCGAGGAGGCCAAGCCGCGCTCGATCAACATCGACGTCGCGAGCTAGGCGTCGCCTGCGGCAAAACCGGGCCCGCGGCGTGAGGCCCGGAGCGCGTCACCAACGGGCGGACCTGTCGGTCCGCCCGTTCGTACGTACGTAGTCGCGTTTACGCGGCGCGCACGTACGTCTTCTGCAGGGTGTGGGCGAGGAAGCCTGTTCGAACGAGATGATCCAGCAGGCGGTCGCACATCTCCGAGTCGAGAGCCCACAGACAGCGGGCCTGCTCCCGCGTCACGTTCAAGCCGGGCATCTCACGGTATTCGGATCGAATTCGTTGCGCGAGCTGCTCGAACAGAGGACTCACGTCGATCGGCAGCGTCTCGAGCGGGGCGTGCGGGGCGGTCAGCAGCGGAACCGACACCGCGCCGGGCGAGCGCGTCCAAGAGAGGGCCATGGCAACCTCCGGCGGTGCGATCAATCGGAACGCCGTGCGCGATAGCGACAGCGGCGTGGAGGGACCTTTTGGGGGGGGGCCGCAATTGCAGTTTGCTCCCGCGGCCACGCCCCTGTCCAGCAAACTTTTCGTGTCGCGCCGCCGTGTGAGATTCTGGGAAGAGCCGGTGACTGCGGCATCGTGCCGCGTACCGTCCCTCGTTATGCCGGGTCTCTCTTCCGTCGAGGCCGCACGCCGTCTTCTCGCGACCGGCCCGAATGCGTTGCCGGAGCCTCCGGCCGACCCGTTCTGGCGCCGCCTCCTGCGGCCAGTTTGCCAGCCCGCTCATCTACATCCTGCGGCTCGCGCTCGCGATCCTCGGCCGGGCCGCGGCTGGGCTGCGACCTCGAGACCGCGCGGGCAGCTACCTTTCATCTCATGGCGATCGGCCAGCGACTCCTGACCTATTCATCGCATCACACCTGGAGGCTCCCGCTGCCGAACCCCTATCTTCACGCGGCAGTGGTCGGCGGCATTGCCGTGCAGATCGCCGCTGGCGCCGTTCCCGGCGCGGCCTTCGTCCTGGGCCGGGCGGACCTGCCCTTGGCGCTGTGGGGTCTGGTGTTTGCGATGCCCGGTCTGGCCTGGCTGGTTTCGGAGATGTGGGCCCGAGCACTGTGGGGTACCCGGCCCGAGCCACTGACCGCCGCACGAAGGCCGCCGGTTGTCACGAATGCGTGGCGTATCGTAGTACCGTGATCCTCGGAGGCCGTCGATGATCTGGTTCCTCGTCCACTGGCTGGTGGTCGCCCTGGGGCTGGCGGCAGCCGCCTATCTCGTGCCTGGCGTCTCGATATCGTCCGGAACCGCCCTTGCTTTTGGCGCGCTGGTGCTCGGCTTTGTGAACGCCGTAGTACGGCCCGTGATGACCTTGCTGACCCTGCCGCTCACGCTGCTGACCCTCGGACTGTTCTATCTGGTCGTGAACGCCGCCGCGTTTGGGCTGGCCGCGGCCCTGGTCCCCGGCTTCTCTGTGGCCTCCTTCTGGGCCGCCCTCCTCGGCGCGCTCGTCGTCAGCCTCGTCTCGTGGTTCATCGGAGCCTTCCTGGCCAAGCCAGGCAGGTAAGTAGGTAGGGACGTAGTCTGGGGAGCGGCGCTGCCCTCCGGAACCCGCTATCGTGCTAAGCTAAACGGCTATGTCTGACGTGGACGCGCGCAACGACCAGCCCGAGAAGGCAACCGACTCCGATGAGCCGACGCAGGGCCAGCCCATCGAGAGCCGCTTCCTCTTCGTCGACGTGGCCGCACTGCGTGCCAAGCAGCTCCGCCGAGGCGCCAAGTCGAGACTCGAGCCTTCGGAGCCTGAGGCCCCGGTGGTGCCAGTGGCTCCGGCGGCAGGCCCTGTCCCGGCCCGGAAGATCAAGGCCGAACGGGTCGCCATGCAGGAGGTGCGACAGCAACTCGTGGAGTGGCAGTTGCCCGACTTCAAGGCGGTGTTCGACATCCGCTAGTCTCGCGCTGGAACCCGGGCCCGTCGGGGTTCGTCTTTCACCATGAGATGGTCGAACTCTTCGTCTTCGGTGGGCTCGTGGCCGCCGGTCTTGCCGTGGCGGCCGTCCTCGGATTCGTGTTCTTCCTCATCAAGCTCGCCTTCTGGCTCGTCCTGCTGCCGTTCCGGCTGCTGCTGAAGGCGGTGATGATTCCGGTCTGGCTGACGCTGGGGGCGCTCGGCCTGGCCGCGGGCGCTGTCGCGCTGCCCGTGGTGCTCGCCGTCGTCGCAGTGGTGGGTGCCCTGGGCATCCTGGCCGCGGCCCTCGCCCTGGTCTTGCCGGCCATTCCGTTCGTGCTGCTCGGGCTCCTTCTCTGGGCGATCTTCCATCGGTCGCCCGCCACCGCCTGAACAAGAAACCACGACCCCTTCTCACGCCTCCAGCACGCGGCCCGCGGCGAGAAGGGTAGATTCGTCGAACAGGCGTCCCGTCAACTGGACACCGATTGGCAGTGGGCCTGCGGACGAGTCCGCGGGCAGGCTGATGGCCGGCAGCCCGGTCAGGTTCGCGCTCACCGTGAACACATCGCTCAGGTACATCTGAATCGGGTCCGAGGTCTTCTCGCCGAGGCGAAACGCCGGGGTCGGCGTAGTCGGCACCGCGACGACGTCGCACAATCGAAAGGCGTGGTCGTAGTCCTGGCGCAGTAGGGTCCGCACTTGCTGGGCCTTCAGGTAGTACGCATCGTAGTACCCCGCACTCAGCACGTAGGTGCCCAGCATGATGCGGCGCTTGACCTCGGCGCCGAAGCCTTCGTCGCGCGACCGGTCGTACATCTCCCTGAGGCCGTCGGTCTTCTCGAGCCTCGCCCGGTACCCGTAGCGCACGCCGTCGTAGCGCGCGAGGTTCGAGGAGGCCTCAGCCGTCGCGATCAGGTAGTACACCGGAATCGCATACCGCGCATGTGGCAGCGTGATCTCCACGATCCTCGCTCCCGCGTCGCGCCAGCGATCCAGCGCCCCAGCGAACGCGCGCTGCACGCTCTCCTCGACGCCCTCGCCGACGATGTCGCGCGGTACGCCGATGCGAATGCCCGAAACGCCACGGTCGATCGCGGACAGGTAGTCGGGGACCGGTTCGGACGACGACGTGGCATCGCAGGCATCGGCCCCGGCGATGGCCTGTAAGACCAGCGCCGCGTCCTCTACGGTATTGGCCAGCGGACCGATCTGATCCAGCGAGGACGCAAACGCGAGCAGGCCATACCGGGACACGCGACCGTAGGTCGGCTTCAAGCCGACAAGACCGCAGAAGGCCGCCGGCTGCCGGATGGAGCCGCCTGTATCCGAGCCGAGCGCGACGGGCGTCATTCCCGAGGCCACGGCGGCGGCCGAGCCTCCGCTGCTGCCGCCGGGTGTGCGCGTCAGGTCCCACGGGTTGCGCGTCGGGCCGGCGGCCGAGTTCTCGGTGGATGAGCCCATCGCAAACTCGTCGAGGTTCGTCTTGCCGACGATGACCGCTCCGGCCGCCTGCAGGTGGGTGACGACGGTCGCGGAGTACGCCGGGACGTACCCTCGCAGGATGCGCGACGAGGCGGTGGTCGGGACACCCGCCGTGCAAAGGTTGTCCTTCACAGCGATCGGGACGCCGAGCAGGAGAGGCGGGCTGCCGGGCGTGTGGCCCATGACGTCGATGGCGCGCGCGCGCTCGCGGGCGTGCTCGTGCATCACGGTGTTGAAGGCACTGAGGCGCGGCTCCTCCGCCTGGATGCGCGCGAGTGTCGCCTCGAGCACGTCAGTGGCGCGCTGGCGGCCGGCGGCCACCTCGCGGGCAATGGTCCGCGCCGAACGAGCGTCGGGGGACGTCATCAGAGGACTCGCGGTACCTTGAACAGGCCGGCTTCGGGGGCGGCGTCCGGCGCGTTGGCCAGTGCGTCGCGTCGCGGCAGGGAGGAGACCGGCGCGTCGGCCCGCTCCACGGGCTGGTTCACCACGTGCGAGGTCGCGGCAACACCCGAGGTGTCGAGGCCGCGGATCTGCTCGACGTAGCCGAGGATGTCACCGAGCTGCCTGGTGAACAAATCGAGTTCGTCGGGCGTGAGCTCGAGGCGAGCGAGCTCCGCGATGCGCGCCACGTCGGCGCGCGTCAGCGTCGTGGACATGATCCGTCGATTGTAGCCTGTCCGCGGCCGCTCACCGTGCCGTGGCTGTCAGGTTCGCCCAGGCGCCATCGTCGAGCAGCCAGACCCGGCCCGTGTAGCCGCTGGCCACGACCTGGTCGCGGAGGACGCGCAGGGCGGATGCACGATCGTAGCGGATGGAGAGATGGTGCAGGACCAGGGCGCGGACGCCGGCCTCGCGGGCCACGCCCAGCGCTTCGCTGGTGCTGGCGTGAATCGGCTCGCGCCGATCGGCCGCGTCGAGGAAGGTGGCATCGTGGACGAGGAGGTCGGCCCCGCGCACAGCGTCGGGCGGCACTGGCATCGCGTCGCCGCTGTGCGCGAAGACGATGTGGCGAGCCGGTTCCATCAGATCGTCGCGGTGGCCGTCGCGGGCGCGTTGCTCGAGGGCCGCCTGCGGCCAGCCGGCGAACTCCGGCTTGAGCCGGCGCCGGAGTTCGACGACCCGGTAGCCGAGGCCAGGCTCGGAAGCCGTGTGCTCCACGGCGAAGGATTCGAGCTGACGATTCTTGCCGAGGGCCACGGTCGATCCGGGGCCGATCGGCGTCCACACCAGCGGGAAGCTGACGCCGGCGTAGGTGGTCTCCAGCAGCAGCCGCACACCACGCATGCCGCGCGAGGCTTCCGGATAGACGATGGTGAGCGGCTTGTCCTGCGCACCCTTTCCGAATCGGCGCGCGGCGACGAGGCCGGGGAGACCGAGCACGTGATCCGAGTGGCCATGCGTGACAGCCAGCACCGAGGGCGCGTAGACGCTGCTGCCGAGCGCGAGCTGCAGGCCCTCGCCGGCATCGACCAGCAGCTGCAGGGGCCGATGCCAGAGCCAGTTGCTGTACATGCCCCGCGAGAAGCCGACGAGGTCGGCCGGCCCGCTCATGAGGCCGCGGGACGCCGGCGGGCTCGTGGCGCGGCGGCGTGCGTGGCGCTGCGAGCCGGCTTGCGCGCGGGCCGTCGGCGGGAAAGCGCGGCCGGTGCTGTATCGCGGCGGTAGGGGCCAAGCAGCGTTTCCAGATCGGCCTTCACCCAGACCTCGGGTGCGGTGTGCTTGCCGATCGCGCTCCACGTGAGCAGCGAGCCGCGCATCATCGCGATCACCGCCCTGGCCAACGCGCGCGACGGGACGTCCACCATCTCGCCGCGTTCACGCGCCTCGTCGAGCAGCGCCGCCATTTCGCGCTCGAGTGTAGCGTCGTGGCGCTCGGCGCACGCCCGGAACTCCGGGTCCTCGAGGCTGAGCTGGAGGAACGCGAGCAGGTTGGCCAGTTGCTGCGGCTCTTCCGCAATCTCCCTGACGCAATCGGCGACGTCGGTGACCACATGCAGAGCCGAGGCGCTCTGGCGACGGCGCGCGCGGAAGCTGTCGGCAATGCCGGCGATGCCGTGTTCGGCCACGGCCAGCAGCAGGTTGCGCTTGGACTTGAAGCGCAGCAGCAGCGTCGCCGGCGAGAGGCCGACTTCGCGGGCGACGTCTTCGAGTCGCATGCGGGCCGGGCCGAGCCGGCTGAGCAGTCGTGCGGCGGCTTCGAGGATGGCGGCGTCGGGTGCAGTCTTGGGCCGCGGTGACATCGACGTTACTTTACAATAACTGAACCTTCATTTATCATCACTTCTTCCGCGTACCGTTCAGCGGTTCACCCAGCACGCCGCATTCTGGCGTCCAAACCATCATGCTGCGCACAGTCCCCACGGTCGTCCTGCTTTTCATGCTCGTCGCCGCGGCCGCGTGTGGCCGCGACGGGAACGGCGACGGAGCGCCCGGCGGCGGCCCGGGCAGTCCCGGAGGCGGCCCTCCGCCGATGCCGGTGGAAACCGTCACGCTCGCCGACAAACCGCTCGAGCAGACCAGCGAGTACATCGCGTCGCTCAAGTCGCGACGCTCCACGACCATCCAGCCGCAGGTCGAGGGCTTCTTGACGCGCATCGCCGTGCGGTCGGGCGAGCACGTCCGGCAGGGAGCGTTGCTCTTCGAGATCGACTCGGCGCCGCAGCAGGCCGGGCTGGCGTCGCTCGAGAGCACTCGTGCCGTGCGCGACGCCGAGCTGGCCTACGCGACTCAGGAGCTGGCACGGACCAAGACGCTGTATAGCGCCGGTGCGGTGAGCCAGCGTGAGCTGGCGCAGGCCGAGACGGCCGCCCGCACCGCCGAGGCGGCTCTGAAGGCGCTGGACGAGCAGCTGCGGCAGCAGAAGTCGGAGCTCGGCTACTACCGCGTCACGGCCCCTACGACGGGTGTCGTCGGCGACATCCCCGTGCGCCAGGGCGATCGCGTCACGAACACCACCGTACTGACCACGGTGGACGAGAACGACGTCCTCGAGATTTACGTCAGCGTGCCGGTACAGCAGGCGCCTGGTCTGAAGGTCGGGCTGCCGGTTCGGATCGTGGACGACCAGCGAAAGGTGCTCGCCACCAACAAAATCACCTTCGTGTCCCCGACGGTCGAGCCGACGCAGACAGTGCTGGCGAAAGCGGCGCTGGTGGAGGGACGCGGCGACTTCCGCGCCGATCAGCTCGTGCGCGTGCAGCTGGTGTGGCGCGCCGAGCCGGGCCTGAGCATTCCGCTGACCTCGGTTACCCGGATCAACGGCCAGTTCTTCGCGTACGTTGTCGAGAAACAGGCCGAGATGACCGTGGCGCGCCAGAAGGGCGTGACCCTCGGTCCGCTGGTCGGCAACGACTACGTCGTGCTGGACGGGCTGCGAGCCGGCGAACAGCTCATCACCGGCGGCATTCAGAAGATCCGTGACGGGGCGCCGGTGATGGTCGGCGGTCCGCCTGCGGGTGTTCCCGGCGGCGCTCCACCCGAGAAGAAGGCGTCCTAGCCATGTTCGCGGATGTGTTCATCAAGCGGCCCGTCCTCTCGACGGTCTGCTCGTTGCTGATCATTCTCGCCGGCGCCATCTCCATCCCCACGCTGCCGATTGCGCGGTATCCCGAGCTCGCGCCGCCGGCCGTCGCGGTGACGGCGGTGTACACCGGCGCCAACGCGCAGACGGTGGAGAGCGCGGTCACCACCCCGCTCGAGCAGGTGATCAACGGCGTCGAGGGCATGACCTACATGACCTCCTCGTCCACCAACTCGGGGATCTCCACCATCACGGTCACCTTCGACATCTCGCGCGATCACGACCTGGCCGCCGTCGACGTGCAGAACCGCGTCAACTCCGCCCTCGGGCGGATGCCGGCCGACGTCCGTACCAACGGCATCACCGTGACCAAGGTGACCGCCGGGTTCATGGGCGGGATCGGCTTCTTCAGCAGGGACAACCGCTACAGCAACCTGTACATCAGCAACTACCTCGACCTGTACGTGCGCGATGCCCTCAAGCGCGTGCCGGGCGTGGGCGACGTGATCATCTTCGGCGAGCGCCGCTATGCGATGCGGTTGTGGCTGGATCCCAGCCAGCTCGCGGCCCGACGCCTCACAGCCTCCGACGTGCTGAACGCGCTGCGCGAGCAGAACGTGCAGGTGGCGGCCGGCAGCATCGGGGCGTCGCCGGCGCCGGAGAATCAAACCTTTCAGCTGAGCGTCCGCGCCGAAGGGCGGCTCTACGACGCGTCGCAGTTCGAGAATGTCGTGATCAAGGCCGGGGCCGACGGCGCGCTCGTGCGCGTGAAGGACGTCGGCCGCGCCGAGTTGGGCGCCGAGAACTACACATCCCGACTGCGTTTCGGCGGCGTGCAGGCCGCAGGTATGGGGATCACGCTCCTGCCGAGCGCGAACGCGCTCGACACATTCCGGGGTGTGCAGCAGGCGCTCGACCGCCTGCGGCCGGGGTTTCCGCCGGGACTGGAGGCGCAGATTGCCTTCGACAACGTCGGCGTTGTGCGCGAGTCGATCATCGAGGTCCTGAAGACGCTCGGCGAGGCGATCGTGCTCGTCGTGTTCGTGCTCTTCCTGTTCCTGCAGAACTGGCGCAGCACGCTGATTCCGGCCATCACGATTCCCGTCTCGCTCATCGGCACGTTCGCGTTCATGAGGCTGCTGGGCTTCTCGATCAACACCCTGACGCTCTTCGGACTCGTGCTCGCGACCGGCACGGTCGTGGACGATGCGATCGTCGTGATCGAGAACATCGAGCGGCACATGCGCGAGTACGGCAAGCCGGCCATGCAAGCCGCGATTGACGCGATGCGGGAGGT
Organism: Vicinamibacterales bacterium; assembly: GCA_035538015.1. Lineage (GTDB taxonomy): Bacteria > Acidobacteriota > Vicinamibacteria > Vicinamibacterales > UBA2999 > VFZN01. Next base: position 255 of record DATLLC010000350.1, on the reverse strand, counting down.
GTTCAGCGCCGTTGTCGTGATCGGCGTGGTCCTCGTGGCGGTGTTCGTCCCAGTGGCGTTCTTCCCGGGGACAACGGGCCGGTTGTATCAACAGTTCTCGCTGACCATCGCGTTTGCGACCATCCTGTCGGTGTTCAACGCCGTCACATTGACCCCGGCGCTTTCGGCGCTGCTGCTCGACAAGGAGAGCCACTCGCACGGGCGCTTCTTCACCTTCGTCAACCGCGTGATCGACGGCGGCACGACGTTTTATGT
>DATLLC010000349.1:0-5672 GCA_035538015.1 Vicinamibacterales bacterium | reverse complement strand
CTCCCGGATCGTCCGAGCCTGCCATGGAGGTGCTGGCGCCAGAGCCCGTGCCGCTCGAGCCGCCGCTGCTCGATCCCCCGGTGTTCGATCCACCCGAGTTGCCGCCACCCCTTCCGGAGGTACTGGAGCCAGCAGTGCCGGAAGCGCCGGCACCGTCCTCGTCGCTCCCGCTGTCGCAGCTCAAGGCGAACAGGGAGGCGACCGTGAAGGTCAGTGAGGTAACCAGGATACGCGCTTTCATCGTGCTCGCCTCCGTGGAGTGCTGCCTCACCTATGCGAATGGCATGCCGAGCGTCATTCCTTCAACGCTCACCCGCAGAGATGTACCGCTAGCGTACACGAAGGCCGCCCGAGGCGCTTCCAGCGCGCGCTGCTGACAGACGAGCTTTAGGGTAATTCGATCGCGCCACCCAGCCAGCGGATGGCGTTCAGGTACATCTGGTTCTGCTCTGGGCTGCTGAACGTCGACGAGAGCGGGCCGTTGGTGCCGCCGTAGTCCATGTCGTCGTGGCCCATGTTGATGTAGAGCATCCGATAGTCCGTGTTCGTCCAGACGATCGGGTAGTAGCCCTCGTGCCAGATCTCTTCAGGCTTTGGTCCGGTCCCCAGGGGGAAGCTCGAGGGATCGATTGACAACAGGATCTCGATGTTCGGTTTGGTGCGCAGATCGATCTTCCACGCGTACCATTCGTTCGGCGCGGCGGTGAACACGCTGCCGAGCCCTTCCGAGAGTGGGTGTGCAGGGTTTTCGACCAGGAGCTGTGCGGACGTGGGGCGCCAGGTGTTGCCGTTGTAGCCGCCGGAACCGAGGAACTGATTGAAGTACCAGTCCCAGTCGGTCGGAGCAGGGTTGTAAGCGGCGAAGTGGCAACCGAACCAGGCGCCGCCGCCGTCCATGTACGCCTGGAAGGCTGCTTGCTGAGTCAGGTCCTTCGGCTTGTCGTCGAGGAAGGCGACGATGCGACCACGCGCCGGAACGACGGTCTTGAGCCGTTCCCAGTCCGGCGTGGCTTCGTAGGTAAAGCCGTTGGCTTCGGCGACGCTCGGGAACCACTCGTTCGCGTCGTAGACGTAGCTGCGATGCGCGAGATCCATGTTCAGCAAGTAGTCGGTGTAGATCGCGATCACTTCGGTGAGCTTGCACTCCCCCAGCCCTCCGTTGGCCGCCGTGTCGCACAGCGGCTTGTCGCTGCTGCAACCCTCGAAGGCCGTGCAGGTCTTGCAGGTCACCGTCGCGAGGTCGCAGACGGGCGTGGTTCCACTGCACATCGGGGCACACTGCGGAGCGCCGCCGCTGCCGCCCGATCCAGCGCTGGGCGCCCCGGCGATGGGATCTCCGCCGCCCGATCCAGCGCTCTGCCCGCCACCGCCCGCGCTACCGCCACTTCCAGCACCAGCGTAGCCGCCCACGCCCCCGGCGCCGCTGCTCGCCGTTGCACCAGCGCTGGGAGGCAGCGCCGCTTGCAACGGGTTGCTGAGCAACATCGGAGCACCCGAGTGTGAACTCGAGCGCAATCGTAGATAGGACGATACCCAACCCTCTTCGAGCCATTGGCACAACTCACCGACTGATTGCGGCTGACCCGGACCCAGCACGCAAAAAACGTAACGATTGAAGGTTTTCGAGACTCGATGGTTCACGCGGGCACACGCGCATTCCATCGAAGCTCTGCTTGTGTGCGTTCCATATCTCATGTTACGCAGCCGCCGCTTCTCTTTTTTGAGTGCTGAGCGAGATATGTCTGTCACGCGTGGAAGCGGCAGACATATCTCGCACCCTTTGTCCGTGGGCGTCGTCCGACGTGTATGCGCGTTCGTCGTCAGCGTCACGGAGTGCCAGCGAACATGCGCAAGATCTCGACACCACCACTGCTGTTGTTCGTCGCCCTGGTGACGAGCATGAGTTGCGGAAGCCCCACCACTCCGAGTGAGCCGAGCTCCGCTGGCGCCGCGGGCAGCGCCGGCGCGACTCCGAGCGTCACTGCGGGCAGCGGCGGCACTGCGGGGACCGGAGGCACTTCGGCGGCGGGCACGGCCGGCACTTCAGGAACAGCGGGAACTGCCGGCCTGAGCGCAGGCGGAGGTGGAGCCGGCGGGACTGCAGCGGGAGCAGCGGGCTCAGGCGGTTCCGGCGGAGAAATCCAGGTTCCGACGACGCTCAACGTGCTCGCGATCGGCGAGCTCATGGTTGGCGACGGCCCCGAAATTCACGCGCCCTTCGTCGAAGCCGCCAAGGTCTGGCTCGCGGGTGAGACCAACCTGACGGTCACGCACATCGAGAGCCCGAACACCATCACGGACGAGCTCCTCGCCGACTACGATCTGATCCTGCAGCTGAACTACACGCCGTACCGCTGGAACGCGACGGCGCAGGCTGCGTTCGAGAAGTACATCACCGAAGGCAACGGCGGCTGGCTGGGCATGCACCACGCCGGCCTGACCGGCCCCGTCGTCACGCCGGACTCGGAGGAGCCCTGGACCTTCTACTACGAGTTCATCGGCCAGATTAACTACGAGAACTACATCGCGTCGTTCGCCGAAGCCACGGTCCACCTCGAAGAGACGACGCATCCGATCTTCGCAGGTGTGCCCGCGACGTTCCAGGTGACGACGGACGAGTGGTACATCTGGGATACGAGCCCGCGGCCCAACGTGCACGTGCTCGCCAACGTCGACGAAGCGTCGTACCAGCCGCCGTCGGACGTCACGATGGGGGATCACCCGGTGATCTGGACCAACGAAGACTACGTTGGCAGAAACCTCTACATCTTCATGGGCCACCACCCGAACCTGTTCGAGAACGAGGCCTACGTGACGCTGCTGCGCAACGCCATCTGGTGGGCGGGCACCAAGGCCCCGTAGCTGCCTAGCGGCGGCTCTTGCCGCGCGAACGCCAGAGCAGCGAACCAGCCAGCGCCAGCAGCGAAGACAGCCAGAGACCGCTCGAGCCGGAGCGCGAGCCGTGAACCAGCGCACAGCTGCCTTCCGAGCCGCTCTGCGCGACCGGTGCGGCAGGGCTGACCGGCGCAGTGCCGGCGGTCGGGGCCGTCGTCGTCGTTCCAGCCGAGCCCGCCGCCCCGCCCAGCGTCATGCCAGCGACACCGCCCGCTCCGCCGCCGCCGCTGCCAGCGCCGCCGGCGTCCGTGCCACCTCCGCCCGCGCCACCTCCGCCGCTGCCTCCGCTGGGGTTGCCACCGGGATCGCGAGGATCGACCCACGCGGAGCCGTCGAGCGACTGCTTCAGCAGCCACTCGTACTGCACCGTCTTCTGAACCGTCAGCACATCGCAGAAGGTGCCGTAGGCTGCGTGCCAGACGTCGTGTGGGACGTCCTGGTAGGAGACGAAGACGTTGCTCTCGGTCAGCACCGTCTGGGGAATGGAGTCCTGGTGCTCGTCGGTGGCCGGGAGCAGGTACTCCGAGAACATCGGTGAACCGGCGAGCTCGAGGTCCGTGGCCCAACCCTGGGTGTTGGCGTACTGGCTGTCGGCCGTTCCGATCAGGAACATGGTGGGGATGCCCGCCAGCGCCGCGTGCTGCGCCCAGTTGTCGGGCTCACCGCCGGGAGTGACGGGCCAGATCGCCGCGAGCTTGTCGGCGAGCTCGATGCCGACGGCCAGCGTGCCCTCGCCTCCGTAGCTGATGCCGGTCAGGTACAGCCGGTTGGGGTCGCCACCGAGCTCGTTCACCGCGTAGTCGAAGATGTCGCTCACCAGCTGCCTGCTCCCGTACCAATTGCCGCTCGGCAAGACAGGAGAGAGCACGATGAAGGGCCAGTCCCAGCCGGGAGACTCGACCATGCGGGGCAGCGAGTGCTCGGTGACCTTGGTCAGCGTGCCGCCGAGCTCACCGATGCCGTGGAGGAAGACGATGACGGGCCACTTCTTCGCCGGGTCGTAGCCGGTGGGCAGGTACTGCCGGAAAGGCAGCTCCGGAACGAGCTGCTCTTCGGTCGACTTGAGCGTGCCCGAGAGCGGGACCGGGTCGTAGATCCGGTTCTCGACCTCGTTGAGCATGCAGGTCGCGGTGACCTGTGCGGCGGCATCCTCCGGGAACGCCAGGACACCCACACTCAGCGCCAGTGCGGTGCCCGCTGCCCCGAACCTGTCGATTCCGGGCAGAAATTTGCGTCCCGAACACAAATAGAGGAGGCCTCGCATGCGCTTCCAGTGTCCGCGAATGCGCCGGCGATTGCCAGAAAGGAACGCGGGTAGCGTTACCAGGGACCGCTACCAGCCCGAAGGCGGGAGCCTGGCCGCGACGGAGCGGGTGTTCTCGGGCTCGAAGCGCAAGAAGATGTCGCGGTAACCATTGCTGGCGTGCACCGTTTCGCCGGCGCAGGTGATCACCAGATCGGGGGCAGCGGTCGGTATCGTTACTGGCTCGGTGACCCGAGGCTCGAAACGCACGAGCATGTCACGGTAGCCGCTGGTCTGGGCTTGCGGACATTGAGCGAGCACGCGGGCGACGGCGTCCTCTCGTTCCGCGAGGGCGGGCGGTCGACGGGCGAACGCTGCTCCGCTGAGCGTCACGGCGATCGCGGTCGTGAAGAGATATGGAGCGAGCTTGCGCGGCATGGGCGACCTTCCTGGTTGTGTTCCGGGAAGGTGCAGCTTCCATGCCGATCCGCGCGACCAGCGAGCAACTCACGAGGGTTGCTATTCGGCGGGCTGCGGCGCGCCCGCAGGCTCTTCCGACGGTGGTCCGTGGTGCTCGACCTCGGCCGGCTGGGGCGCGACGGCCGCAAACTTGGCGCACGCGTAGAGCGTGGCCGCGACGCCGGCGTAAGCCACGGCGACGAACGGGCTCTCGCCGATGCCAATCGCCTCACCGTGCATGAAGCCGAAGAAGGTCATTCCGGCGCCGACCAGCGCCGTGATGGCCCCCTTGGCGAACTCGCGGTCGACGATGAAGACGCCGATGGCGCCGAGCACGACGCCGCTGAGGATCGAGCCGCCGCCGAGCACGGTGAGCCCCTCGTACAGGATGCCAACCTGACCGAGCTTGTCGAAGCCGACCGCGGCCGCGGAGGTCCCCGCGGCGCCGAGCGCGTTGTCGATCTGCAGCTTGCCCCAGGCGGCCAGGTGCGGGACCAGCGAGAGCACGATCGCGGGAGCGTGGCTCTTCGGGGTCTCCTGGAAGGCCTGCGCGCCGATGAGCATGCCGATGTAGAGCAGGATCGGCGAGATGGCGACGACGGGGATCAACGCCATCATCACCGAGATGATGCCCAGCCACGACAGCGCGATGACGAGCACGCCGGTGGCCGCCGAGTAGCCGAGCCGACCGCCCATCGCCTTCCACCCGGGGTGACCGATGTAGACGGCGTTGATGAACGGGTTGCCCATCAGGCAGCCGATCAGGCTGACCACGCCGTCGGCCGTCAGCACGCGAGTCGTGGGAAAGCTGTCGCCGGCGACGGCCGCGCTCTCCACGTTGTCGATCGCCTCTACCAGATCGTAGATGCCGAACGGGATGGCGGTGACCAGGATCACACCCAGGAACTCGAAGCCCGAGAAGACGTGGCCCACGGCGGGCAGCGGGATGGAGAAGCCGAAGTTCGCGAACGCGCCGCCGAGCCTGTCGACGCTCATGCCGCCGAAGTTGAAGCCCAGCGCCGTGGAGCCCCAGGCGATCGCGCTACCGACGGCGATGGCGACGAGGCCCGCGGGA
>DATLLC010000348.1:0-30469 GCA_035538015.1 Vicinamibacterales bacterium | reverse complement strand
ATGAGTTCGCTGTCGGTGAAGGCTCCCGCCAGCAGCGGCGGCGTGGCTACCGCCAACTCGGTTGCCGCGCACTCGTCATCGAACCTCAGTCGCTCGATCCGCCGCGCGGTGACGCGCTCGATGGCGACCTCGCGGGGGGTTTCTTCCACCACCCGCACCCACAGTCCGATTGAGCCGGTCGGCACGCGCGCGCTACGCCCGCCGGTGGGTCCGGAAGCATCGGCGACCGCCATCCCGAGGTCCGCGTCCCATTCAGCGAGCTGGCGCCGTACCACCGGCTCGCAGCGGACCCCGGCCAGCAAGCGCTCCGCGGCTCCCAACCCAGACTGGGCATTGCCAAGTGCGAGGGGAAACACGAACGGCACGAAAACCACACGAAGACCACGAATACGAACGGAGATCGCGAAGGGCACGAAGATAGATCAGAACACAGATCAACCGATCACCAGATCCTCAGATCGATCACGAGATCACCAGCTCAAGAGATCACAAGATTCGTCATCTATCGATGTCGCTCAAAGCGGAGGAGAGCGCCGGTTGCGGTAGAGGGACTGGTCGGCCACGGCAGCCATCCGCGCCGCGTCGATGTGCCCCCCGAGAAACGCGCTGATCCGCGCGGCCTCCGCGGCCGGCGCGCCTAGCACGGTCGAATAGTCGAGCATCAGCGTCGAGAAGCACGCGCGCTTCGACAGGAACCGCTCGACCTGTGCCAGGTGGTCCACGTACAGCGCCTTCAGCCGATCGTCCTCCGCGCCACGGGCCTCGCCGCGCGCCTCGATCATCTGGTTCTGCGAGGCGACAATCTCGTCCAGATCCCGCCGCATGAAGATCACCTGGTAGTCGTAGGACTCGGGCAGGTAGGTGAGGAGGAACGAGATGATCTTGACGGCCTTGCCGCGCGCACCGGCCAGCCAGGCGGTCTCCCCGCCCTTGTCGAGCGCTTTCACCCGCTCGAACTCGTAGTACCCGTTCGGATTGCTGGCATCGGCCTGGCGCAGGCCGTCGGTCATCACGGGGACACCGCCGGCGTCGAGCATGCGCATCGCCATCGAGGTCCCCGACCGCGGCAGCCCGGAAACGACGATGATGGGGGAACCGCGACGCAGTCGGCGGAGGAACGACGAGGCCATCCTTTGCTACAGTGGTCCGAAGGCCGAGACTCTTTTGCGACGCCCCACTCCCTGGCTCACGCTCACGTGGACGGTCTGCCTGATCTTGATCAGCGCGGCGCCGGCCCTAGCATACATCGGCCCCGGTGCGGGCTTCGCGCTCATGTCGTCGGCGTTCGTGCTGGTCACGACCGTGCTCATGGTCTTCGCCACGGTGCTGGCATGGCCGTTCCGCGCGGTGTGGCGTCTGCTCACGCAACCCAAGCGGCCGAAGGCTTCGATCAAGCGACTCATCGTCGTGGGGCTCGACGGCCAGGACCCCAAGCTCACGGATCGGTTCATGAAGGAGGGCTTGCTGCCCCACTTCAGCGCGCTGGCGGCCGAGGGCAGCTATCGGCGGCTGACGACCACCTTTCCCTCGCTGTCGCCGGTGGCGTGGTCGTCGTTCAGCACCGGCGCGCACCCCGCGCGTCACAACATCTTCGACTTCCTCGACCGCGATCGGCGCACCTACCTGCCGATGCTCTCGTCCACGCACATCGGCAAGGTCGAACGGTTCCTCCGCCTCGGCAAGTGGCGCATCCCGCTGCAGCGGCCCGAACTGCGGCTGCTGCGCCGATCCAAGCCGTTCTGGACCATCCTCGGCGAGCACCGGATCTGGAGTACCGTTCTCCGCGTTCCCATCACCTTCCCCCCCGATCGGTTCTATGGCGCCGAGCTCAGCGCGATGTGCGTGCCCGATCTGCTCGGCACGCAGGGCACGTTTCTGCTGTACACCACGCGCCCCGCCGGCACGCGGTTCAAGGAGGGCGGCCTGCGCTACGAGGTGGTGATCGAGGGTGATCGCATCGAGACGACCCTCCAGGGACCCGAGAACACCTTTGTCGAGGGCAATCCGCCGCTCACCCTGCCGCTGGCCATCGGGCTGAATCGCGCGGCCAACCGTGCGCGCGTGGAGGTCGGCGCGACCAGCGTGGAACTGACGCCCGGCGAGCTCAGCGACTGGGTGGCGCTCCGCTTCGCGGCCGCGCCTGGCGTGGCGGTAAGGGGACTCACACGCCTGCTCGTCACCGAGCTGGGCGACCATTTCTCTCTCTACGTGGCGCCCATCAATCTCGATCCCGAGTCGCCGGCGATGCCCATCTCGCATCCGCCGTACTACGCGACGTACCTCGCCAAGAAGGTCGGGCCCTACGCAACGCTGGGGCTCGCCGAGGACACCTGGGCGCTCAACGAGGGCGTGACCGACGATGGGACGTTCCTGAAGCAGACCTACGACATCGACCGCGAGCGCGAGGAGATGTTCTTCGCCGCCCTCGATCGGCTCGACAGCGGCAGCCTGGTCTGCGTGTTCGACGCCACCGATCGTATCCAGCACATGTTCTGGCGCGATATCGACACGGGTCATCCGGCAGCCCGGGGCCGCGACAAGGCCCAGCATCGCCACGCCATCCGGGAGCTGTACGCGCACAACGACGCGCTCGTGGGCCGGGTGCGCGAACGATTGCGTGACGGCGATGTGCTCATGGTCATCTCCGATCACGGCTTCACCTCGTTCCGTCGCGGCGTCAATCTGAACCAGTGGCTGCTTCGCGAGGGCTACCTCGCGCTCAAGCCCGGCGCCGACGGCCGTGCGGAATGGCTGCGAGACGTGGACTGGTCCCGGACGAAGGCGTACGTGCTCGGACTGACCGGCCTGTTCCTGAACGTCAAGGGACGCGAGGGCCAGGGCATCGTCGAACCGGGCGCCGAGGCCGCGGCGATCAAGGCCGAGATCGCGGCGAAGTTGAAGGGGCTCCGCGACGAGGAGAAGAAGGCCGTGGGCGTCAACGAGGCCTTCGACACGGCCGCGCTGTACGCGGGCCCCTACCTGGAGAACGCGCCGGACCTGGTCATCGGCTACAACGCCGGGTATCGGATTTCGTGGGACTGCGCGACGGGAATGGTCGCCGGGCCGGTGTTCGAGGACAACCTCAAGCCGTGGAGCGGCGACCACTGCGTGGATCCGCGGCTGGTGCCGGGCGTGTTCTTCTGCAACCGCAAAGTGGACGCGAAGGAGCCCGCGCTCATCGACATCGCGCCCACCGCGCTCCGCCTCTTCGGCATCGAGCCGCCGCCCCACATGGACGGCAAGCCGATCGCGGGGCTCGCGTGAGACGCGCGCTGGCCGCGACGCTGGCGGCCGTCGTGACGCTGCTGGTCGCCAGCGTGGGCTGTGGTGACATGCGGAGCACGCGAGCCGGAGACCGCAAGGTCATCGTCCTCGGCTTCGATGGATTGGATCACGAGCTGACCGAGCAGATGATCAACAGCGGCCGGCTGCCGGGTCTCGCGCGGCTGGCCAGCAGCGGCGGTTTCGCACCGCTCGCCACTACCATCCCGCCCCAGAGCCCGGTCGCGTGGTCCACTTTCATCACCGGGCTCGACCCCGGCGGCCACGGCATCTTCGACTTCGTGCACCGCGATCCGAAGACGATGCTGCCCTACCTCTCCACCACCCGGACCGAAGCGTCGGCCCGGACCATCGGCCTCGGCAAGTGGCAGCTGCCGCTGTCGAGCGGGCGTGTGGAGCTGCTGCGGCGTGGACAGCCCTTCTGGGAGCTGCTGGAAGGGCGCGGCGTGCCGACGACGATCATCCGGATGCCAGCGAACTTCCCGCCGTCGGGGACGGCCACCCGCGAGCTCAGTGGCATGGGCACACCGGATCTGCTCGGCACCTACGGTACGTTCTCGTTCTACACCTCGGAACCATACGCCTTCGCGGGCCAGACACTGTCGGGCGGCGTGGCCTACAACGTACGCGTCCGCGATGGGCGCGTGCGCGCATCGCTGGAGGGCCCGGACAACCCGTTCCTCCGTGCGCCGGAGAAGGTGAAGGCCGAGTTCACCGCCTATCCCGACGGATCCAACCGGTTTGCCAAGATCGTCGTCGGGAACGAGGAGCGTCTACTGGAGGTCGGAGAGTGGAGCGACTGGGTGCCGGTGCAGTTCGATCTCGCGCCGACGCAGACGCTCGACGGCGAAGTGCGCTTCTTCCTCAAGGCGCTCGATCCGTTCTTCGAGCTCTATGCGAGCCCGGTGAACATCGATCCGCTGGCGCCAGCGATGCCGGTGTCGACCCCGCCCGGGTACGCCGCAGAGCTCGCCGAGGCCACGGGACGCTTCTATACCCAGGGGATGCCCGAAGACACCAAGGGCCTGAAGACGGGGGTGCTGACGGACGCGGAGTTCCTGGAGCAGGCGAAGATCGCCGGCGACGAGAACCGCGCGCAATACCACTACGTGTTGGACCGTTTCCATGAGGGGTTCCTCTTCTATTACTTCGGCAACGTCGACCAGGTCTCGCATATGATGTGGCGCGCCCGCGACCCGGGGCATCCGGCCTACGACCCGGTCAAGGACGCGCCCCACGCCGCCGTCGTCGAGGAGCTGTACCAGGGGCTCGACGCGATCGTCAGCGACACGCTGGACCGGCTCGGGCCCGACGACCTGCTGGTCGTGATGTCGGACCACGGCTTCACGTCGTGGCGGCGTGCGTTTCACTTGAACAGCTGGCTGCGCGACAACGGCTACATCGTGCTCAAGAATCCGGCGCTCAAGGATGATCCTGGGTTCTTCGGCAACGTGGACTGGTCGCGGACCCGGGCCTACGCACTGGGACTGAACGGTCTCTACACGAACCTGAAAGGGCGTGAGAAGGACGGCGTGGTTGAGCCCTCCGCCCGGGAGACATTGCTGAACGAGCTGTCGACCAGGCTGCTCGGCGTCATCGACCCGGTGACGGGCAAGCCCGCCATCACCCGGGTGTACCGCAGCGACCAGGTCTACTCGATGGCCGGCGTTGAGGACATCGCACCCGATCTCGTCGTCGGTTACGCCAAGGGCACGCGCGGCTCGGACGAATCCGCGCTCGGGGCGATGCCGCCGGAGGTCATCGTCGACAACACCAGTCCCTGGAGTGGCGATCACTGCATGGACCACGAAACCGTTCCTGGCGTGCTGCTCTCGAGCCGCGTGCTGAAGCGCCCGGCGCCGACGCTGCAGCACCTGGCTGCGGCGCTGCTCGCGGAGTACGGGATCGACAGCTTTCCGCAGCGCACCGAGTCGCATTGACCCCCTCGGCTCACTCAAGCGGTCGTTCCAACGGCTCGCTGATCCGCGGGTACGGCTCGTGAGGAGGAACGTTCGAGATGGATACGCAACCAGCGTGAACTGAGGGGTTGGACATGTTCGGATCAAACATCAAGCTGGACAAGGCCCTGCTGGCACGCGTCAAGCGCTACGCGGATCTGGCCGGATACTCGTCGGCGGACGAGTTCGTCACCCACGTTCTCGAGAAGGAGCTCGCCAAGCTCGACGGCTCCGACTCCGAGGAAGACATCAGGAAGAAGCTGAAGGGGCTTGGCTACATTTCCTGAGCGCGCGCTGGCATCCGTGAACGCGGCGCTGACCTGGCTGTTCGACGTGGCCGTCGCGCCGGCTATTAGCGCGGCGCCGCTGACGACGCTGCTGTTGATGTCGGTGGTGACCGGGCTGGCGATGTTGTGGGTGGTGGGCCGGACCTCGAACCAGCCTGGCATCGGCGCGGCCAAGCGCGGCATCCAGGCCGGGCTCTTCGAGATTCGCCTGTTCAACGACGATCTCGGCGCAGTAATGCGGGCGCTCGGTCGGGTACTCTGGCAGAACCTGCGCTACCTGGGCCACTCGATGGTGCCGCTGGCTTGGGTGGCACTGCCGCTGACGCTCGTGATCGCTCAGCTCCAGGCGTTCTACGGCTACGACGGGCTCGCACTTGGCGCGCCGTCGTTGCTGACCATGCGCACCCGCGGGCCCGCGGTCGCGGCCGGCGCGGCATCCCTGCAAGCGTCCGACGCGATCCGCGTGGACACACCGGCGGTCGTGCTGTCCGGTCCCGGCGAAGTGCTCTGGCGCATCGTGGCGACGACCCCCGGTGAGCACGTCGTGACGATCCGGACGGGCAGCAGCGAGTTGGCCAAGACGGTTCAGGTCTCGACCGGCGCCGCACGCCGATCGCCCTTCAGGGTGTCGGGGCTGATCGATCAGCTGCTGTATCCGTCCGAGCCGCCGTTGCCGGCTGACACCGTCGCCACCGAGATCGCTCTGCCGTACCCGGAACCTGGCCTCGAGGTGCTCGGCTGGCGCGTGCACTGGCTGGTCGTCTACGTCGTCGTGTCGATGATCACCGCCTTTGCCCTCGCCAGGCGGTTGGGCGTGACCTTATAAGCCGGAAAGCGCACAACCGACCCGCTGGCGTGGCCGCGGATCGAAGGCCACTCGTGAACGCTGGTGGCAGCCGTCTGGCGCGCCCCTTGCTTTCTCCTCAGCGTGACCTCAGCCAGAGAGGTGCGGTCAGCTCGACGGTGTGGGCAAGGCGCGGCGTGGACACGGGCGATCATCTTGTGCGGCATGCTCCTCATGACGCGCGACGCGAGCGCGTTCTCGGTGCTCGCGCATCAGGACATGGTTGATGCGTTGTGGGTGTCCGACATCGTCCCTCTGCTCCGCAATCGATTCGCGGGACTCACCGCGGCTCAAGTCGCGGAGGCACGCGCGTATGCGTATGGCGGAGCGCTGATTCAGGACCTCGGCTATTACCCCTTCGGCAGTCACCTCTTCACGAATCTGACGCATTACGTGCGGACCGGCGACTTCGTCGAGTCCCTGATCCGGGGTGCGACCGATGCGAACGAGTACGCCTTCGCGCTCGGCGCGCTCGCCCACTATGTCTCCGACAACGCCGGCCATCCGATGGCCGTCAACCTGGGCGTGCCGATCATGTACCCCAAGATTCGAGCCGAGGTCGGTGCCCGCGCCCTGTACGTGGACGCGCCGGCCCGCCACGTCATGGTGGAGTTCGCCTTCGATGTCCTGCGCGTGGCCAAGGGCGGCTACGTCGCGCAGGCCTATCGAGATCGGATCGGGTTCGACGTCTCGAAATCGGCACTCGAGCGGGCCGTCCGGGAAACCTACGCCCTCGATCTCGGCGACCTGCTCTTGAGCGTGGATCTCGCAATCGGCACCTATCGGCGCGCGGTCAGCACCACCATCCCGGAGATGACGCGCATCGCGTGGCACGAGCACCGCGAGGAGATCGAACAGCGCTCGCCTGGCATCGCGGAGCAGACCTTCGTCTACACCTATTCGCTGGCGGACTACGACCGCGACTTCGGCAGCAAATATCGCAAGCCCGGCTTTCTGGCCCGGATGCTCTCGGTGCTGTTGAAGATCGTGCCCAAGATCGGGCCGTTTCGGCCCCTGGCCTTCGAGCCGCTCACGCCGCAGGTTGAGGAGCTGTTCGTCGAGAGCACCGAGGCCGCGCGGAGGCGATATCGCGCCGCCCTGCGCGCGGTGCGCCAACCCACCTTCGATCTGCCGAACACCGATTTCGATACCGGTGCCGCACCTGCGGCGGGCCGCAATCGCCTCGCGGACAAGACCTACGCCGACCTCCTGCACAAGTTGGCGAAGCGCGAGTTCGTGGACGTGCCCGATACGCTCGGCCGCCAGCTGCAGGACTTCTTCGAGATCGGGGCCCGAGGTCCCCGCAGCGGCCGCTCCTCGCCGGCGGACCCACGTGTTCGGCGCGAGCTGGCGGCGCTCGCCTCGCCGAGAGCACGGGCCACACCCCCCTGATGTGGCGGCCGGCCCGAGCGAAGACCAGTTACTCGGACACGGGCGCCTTCTCGAGCAGCGCCTCGGGCGTCGGTCGATCGGTCGGCTGATCGACCGCAAGCGCGCCCGTCAGCAGGCGGTTCGCGGGCAGGGACAGATCTTCGCTTCCCAGCTTGTCCACGCCGTCGGCAGTGATCGCGAGCAAGCCGCTTTCGAGCCGTTCGAGCCACCCGCGCTGCTTCAGGTACCACAGCGGAAAGTCCAGGTGCTGGCTGGGACAGCCGAGAATCTTCTCGAGCGTCACGGAGCCGAGGCCGCCGTTCTGTGGGTCGCGGCGTCGCGCGATGTAGAGGAGCGACAGGATGGCATGGAACAGCCTCCGATCGTCGGCACGGTGATCGCTGGCGCCGTCCTGGCGGAACACCTTCCAGGTCAGGGCGCGATTCTCGTCGTACTTCACATCGTACGCCGCACGGGTCGGAGGATCCGAGAGGGTGTCGTAGGCACGCTGGACCTCGGCGAAACGCTGCGCGTCGCCGCTGTCCTGATTGTCCGGGTGAAACCGCTTGGCCAGCATGCGATAGACACGCTCGAGCGTCTCCGAGGTCGCATTGGGGCTCAGTTGCAGCACTTCGTAGTAATCCACGAACGGAAGGGTGGCCACGGGGTTGCGCTCCTGAACCTGAGGATAGTCAAATGCCGCACTGGCGCCAAGTGACCGATCAGCGCCCGGTCTTGCGCTCGTAGACGACTCGCCCGTCGAACACAGTCGTCTGCACGACGACGTCTGTCGCCGTCCTGGGCGGCCGAGCAAACACGTCCGACGCAAGCACCGCGATGTCGGCGAGCATGCCCGGCTCGAGCGTGCCCTTACGGTGATCCTCGAAGGAGGCGTACGCGGGCCAGCTGGTGTAGCCGCGGATGGCGTCGGCCATCTGCATCGGCTGCTCGGTGCCGCCGGGCAGCGTCACCCGGGTGGTGGCCAACCAGATCCCCTGCCCTGCTTCGAGCGGGGCCACCGGCCAGTCGCTGCCGAAGGCGATGCGCCCGCCGCCGGCCATGATGCGACGCCAGGCCCAGGCCCGAGCGTAGCGCTCGGGGCCGACGTTGTCGGGCCACGGGCCGGAAGGCTTGGCCTGGTTCATGTCGCCCAGGGCCACGTGCATCGGCTGCTGCGAAGCGATGACGCCGAGCTTCCCGAACCGCGCGATGTCTTCGTCCGCCACTGCTTCGATGTGCTCGAGCCGATGCCGGCGCCCGCGCGCCGGCGCCGGGTTCATCGACGATGCCTGCTCCAGGGCGTCGAGCGACATGCGGATGGCCCGATCGCCAATCGCGTGGATCTGCACTTGCAGCCCGCGCTTGTCGAGCAGCGCGACCACGCGCTCGAGGTCGGCCGCGGTCAGGTTGGGGGTGCCGCTGCTCTGGCTGTTCTCATACGGCGCCAGCATCGCTGCCGTGCGGCTCTCGATGACCCCGTCGGCGTACATCTTGACGATTCCCGACCGCACCGTGGCGTCGTCCCCCAGGCGATTCCAGGTTTCCACCATCCTGTCGGCGTCGGCTTCGGTCGTCGCCGCAGACGCGGAGAACGCCAGGTAGGTGCGCACCGTGAGATCCCCGTCGCGCTTAGCGGCCTCGTAGAGGGCCATCTCCTCGATGGTGCCCCCCGCGTTCTGAATGCTCGTGACACCGAACTGGTTGGCGTAGGTGGCGGCGGCCTTGATCGCGGCCCGCATGTCCGTCTCAGTCGGCTGCGGCAGCACCTTGTCCATCAAGGCCGTGGCGGCTTCCTTCAGGTGGCCGGTCGGCTCCCCCGTTCTCGGGTCCTTGACGATCTCACCGTTGGGCGGGTTGCGCGTGTCCTTCGTGATGCCGGCCAGCGCCAGCGCCTTCGAGTTCACCCACACGCTGTGGCCGTCGTAGCAGTCCATGATCGCCGGACGGTCGGGCACGATCTCGTCGAGCTGCGCCTTCGTCGGCGAGCCGCCTGGGAACGGCGAGTACAGCCAGCCGCGACCCTTCAGCCAGCCCTCTCCCTGGTGCTCCGTGGCAAACGCTGCGATCGCAGCCTGGACCTGGCGGAGCGTGGTGAGCCCTGCGAGGTCCACGTCTCCCAGCGCGAGCCCTCCGGAGACGAAGTGCACGTGGGCGTCGTTGAAGCCGGGTACCACCGAGCCGCCGCGGGCGTCGACGACGCGAGTCTCGGGGCCTCGGAGCGCGGAGATCTCGGCCGTCGTCCCGAGGCGGAGAATGGTGTTCCCGCGCACGGCGACTGCCTCGGCGGTCGTGCCGGCCTCGTCCGAGGCGAAGACGCGACCGTTGACGATCACGAGATCCGCGGTCTCGGTTGGTGTGGGCGACGCGGCGGGCTGGCAGGCGGTGACGGTGAGGGCCATCGAAAGCAGTGCCCCTATAGCGGCCACATGTCGCACGCCGGTGTGCTTCCCTTCGTGTGCTTCGTGCTTCACTTCGTGTCCTTCGTGTCTCACTTCGTGCCCTTCGTGCTTCCCTTCGTGCCCTTCGTGTCTCACTTCGTGCCCGTTTCCTGCCTCGTGTTCGTGTCCATTAGAGGCAGCACCAGCCGCGATTGATGGGCGGCGGCGTCGTGGTGGATGCGGATGGTCGCCTTCTGCCGGCGGGCCGACACGGTCTCCATCTCTCCCGTGTGCAGGTTGCGCGAGAAGTTCGGAAAGAGGGTGGTAGAAATCTGCAACCGGATGCGGTGGCCGCGCTTGAACACGTTGCTGGTGACGAGCTTGTCCAGCCGCAGGGCGTAAACCTGTCCCGGCTCGAGAAGCTGCCGGCCCTTTCCGGGCTCCCGGTAGCTGGCGCGGAGCACATCCAGGCCAGGACTCATCAGGTTGAAGGCCGTGCCGTCCGGCGCCACGTCGAACAGCCGTGCCCAGATGTCGGTGTCGCGGCAATCGCAGGAGACGAACAACTCCGCGCGGATGTGCCCGGTAACTTCGGTATCCGCTTCGAGCGGCGCCGAGTCGAACGTCAACACATCAGGGCGCTCGACCAGCGTGCGGGAGTCGTGGGCGCCCGCGCGATCGGACACGTTGCGTACAGGATCGTCGGGATCCGAGACGAACTCGCTGACGACAACCGTTCGGCTCGCGGCCGGCGGCCGGGACTCGTCACCAACCAGGGTGCCGGCACGACCCGGAGCCGCCGGGGTGAGCAGATAAGGCGTCGGACGCGCCGGGGGCGGCCAACTCTCCGCCGTCGCCCAGTGGTTGGCGCCCATCACGAAGTAGCGCACGGGCGACGCGAGGCCGGTTGCCGTGGGCAGGCCACGAACGTGTCGATCCATCCAGTCGAGGATCACCGCGTCGTAATCGATCGCGGCAGCCGGACCGAACTCGCGCTCGCCCGACCGCGTGCGCGCGGTGGCGTCGACGCCGTGGACCCACGGGCCGATCAACAGTGCCGCCCGCGCCGGCTGGCCGCCTCGCGCGTCCACGAGACCCCTGAAGTTGGTCGTCGCGCCTTCCGGCCCATAGTTGTCGTCGTGCCAACCCGAAAGGTTGAGGACCGCGGCATCGGTCGCACCATAACGGCCACGAAGCTCGGCGAAGCTCCAGAACGGATCCTCGGGCGGGTGCCGCAGCCACTCCAGGTAGTACGGCGCCACGTCACGCATGTCGTCGAGCGCCGACAGTGGCAATGTGTCCTGCATGCGCGACTCGAGCTGCGTCCAGCTCGCACGCGCCTCTTCCTCGGTGCGCGGGCCGGGCAGGTTCCGCTTGACGCGCGTGTCGGGTGCGATGTTGGCCCAGATCCAGTACGACCACGACAGGTCCCACACGCCCCAGCTGTAGAAGAAGTTCTGCGGCGTCGAGAACGTCATGGCCGGCACCATGGCCTTCAGGTGCGGCGGGGACTCGACCGCGGCCAGCCACTGCACGGCGCCGGGATAGGACAGCCCGAACGTGCCGATGTTCCCGTCCGACCACGGCTGTCGCGCCGCCCACTCGATCGTGTCGTATCCGTCCTTGCCCTCGTTCTCGTAGGGACGGAACTCACCGTCGGATCGATACCGCCCCCGCACGTCTTGCACGACGACGGCGTAGCCGCGCGCGACGGCACGCTCGAACGTGGTGTGGTCGTCGACGGCGGCGTCGGCGCCGTAGGGTGTGCGATAGACGAGTGTGGGAAACGGCCCCGGGCCGATCGGGCGAAGGAGCTCGGCGCGCAGGACGACGCCGTCGCGCATCGGAATCACGACGTCCACCTCGTGCGAGGGCGCGCTCGAAGACGATGACGGGCCGCACGACCCGAGCCACGCCAGGGCGAGAGCGGCGAGCACGGCGGGCGACAAGCGGCTGAAGTCGCGACGCATGCGGTGTGCCGGGAGTATACTGCGCGGATACTTCACCCTGCGGCTCCCTCGACGTGCGCATGCCGTCCCGGAGTGAGCTGAGAGGTTGGATGAGCGAGCCGACCGCATGCGAGTCAGCCCCTATCGTCGCGTCCTGCCCGATGGACTCGTGATCGCGTCGGCACGACCCGAGCACGCCGAGCAGCTGGAGCACCTGCAGGTGGTGGTGTTTCCGACGCTGGCCGACGAGGAACGGTTCAAGGCGCGCCACTACCGCAAGCACATCGAGCTCTTCCCCGAGGGCCAGTTCGTGGGGCTGGACGGCGACCGCGTCGTGGCGGCCACGGCGACCATCCGGCTGCACTTCGATTTCGATCACGTCACGCACACGTTCGCCGAGATCATCCAGGGCGGCTGGCTCACCTCGCACGAACCGGACGGGGACTGGCTGTACGGCGCGGACATTGGCGTCGATCCGGCCTATCGGGGTCGCGGCCTCGCCCAGGCGCTCTACGCCGCCCGGCAGGAGCTGGTGTGGGCGCTCGGTCTGAAGGGCCAGGTGACGGCGGGGATGATGAGCGGCTACGGTGCCGTCAAGCACCGGATGAAGGCCGAGGACTACTACGACGGACTGGTCGCCGGCCGGATCAACGACCCCACGCTCTCGATGCAGCAGCGGGTGGGCTTCGAGTTTCGCGGGCTCCTGAAGGACTACCTGCAGGACCCGGTGTGCGACAACTACAGCGTGCTGATCGTGCTCGACGCGGCCAAGGACGTCCCTGGCGCGTCGCGTCCGGCCGGTGCGACCACACGGAAGTGAAGGAGTGACCCATGGTTTCGATTGTGCTGAAGACGGACGTGCCGGGCCCGAAGAGCAAGGCGGTGCTGGCCCGCCGCGCCTCAGCGGTGCCGAACGGGCTCGGCAAGGCCACCGAGGTGGTGGTGGACCGCGCCGATGGCGCGCTCGTTCACGACGTGGACGGCAACACGTTCCTCGACTTCGTCGGTGGCATCGGCGCGCTGGCCGTGGGCCATTGCCCGCCGTCGGTCGTGGCGGCGGTCCAGGAGCAGGCTGCCTCGCTCATCCACATGGGATCGCTGGTCGGCACCTATGAGTCGTACGTGCACCTCTGCGAACTGCTCAACCAGCTGACGCCCGGGTCGTTCCCCAAGAAGACGCTGCTCGCCAATACCGGCGCCGAGGCCGTCGAGAACGCGGTGAAGGCGGCGCGCGCCTACACGAAGCGGCCTGGGGTCATCTGCTTCGAGGGGGGCTATCACGGGCGCACCCTGCTCACGCTCACGCTGACGAGCAAGTACAGCCTCTTCAAGAAGGGGATGGGGCCGTTCGCGTCGGACATCGTGCGGCTGCCGATGCCCAACCTCTATCGGCGCCCGGCCAGCACCACTCCTGAGCAGGCGCTCGACTGGGGCCTGCAGCAGCTGGAACAGGCCTTCACCGCGCAGGTTGACGCCGCGGAGGTCGCCGCCATCATCATCGAGCCGGTCCAGGGCGAGGGCGGCTTCGTGCCCGTGCCGCCGCGCTTCCTGCAGCGAATCCGCGACCTGTGCACCCAGCACGGCATCGTGATGATCGCCGACGAGGTGCAGTGCGGCTTCGCCCGCACCGGCAAGCTCTTCGCCCTCGAACACTACGGCATCGCCGCCGACATCATCGTCACCGCCAAGTCGCTCGGCGCCGGCATGCCGATCAGCGCCACGACCGGGCGCGCGGAGATCATGGACGCCACCCATACCGGCGGCATGGGCGGCACCTACGGCGGCAACCCCGTCACCTGCGTCGCGGCCATCGCCGCGATCGAGATGATGCGGCAGCCCGCCTTCCTCGCCCGGGCGGAGCGGGTCGGGGTCATCCTGCGCGAGACGCTCGACGGCTGGCAGAAGACGCACCCGCTCATCGGCGACGTGCGCGGGCTGGGATCGATGATGCTGATCGAGCTCGTCAAGAACCGGGAGACGAAGGAGCCGGCGCCCGATGAGACGCTGACGATCATCAAGGCGGCCTTCCAGCGTGGCGTGATCGCCATGCGCGCGGGTCTCTTCACGAACGGCATCCGATTCCTGCCGCCGCTGACCATCACCGACGATCAGCTGTACGAGGGGCTGGCGGTCGTCGAGTCGTCGCTGGCGGAAGTGGAGGCACGAGCCGGCCTCGCACTGCAGCACGCGTAGCGCCGGATCCGCCGACGGCGTGGATGGCGCGGCGAATTCCTCAGCTTCGTGTCATCGATGACGGCCGACACCATCTTCTACAACGGCACGCTATGGACCGGCCGCCAGGGGCCGAACGACGCCACGGCCCTGGCGGTCGGCGGCGACCGCATCGTCGCGGTCGGCCGCGAAATCGACGTCGTGAACCTCCGCGGCGCGGCGACGCGGGTCGTCGATCTCGAGGGCGGGACACTGCTGCCCGGCTTCGTCGATGCCCACGCGCACATCTGGAAGATCGGTCACCTCCTCACCACCCTGCTCGACGTGCGAAGCGCGGCCAGCCTGACCGACCTGGCCGCGCGCGTGCGAGCCCATGCCGATCGCTTGCCCCCCGACGCCTGGCTCTATGGCCGCGGCTACAACGAGGCGCGGTTCAGCGAAGGACGAGGGCCGACGCGGCACGACCTGGACGCGGTGATCGCCGATCGGCCGGTGGTCCTGATGCGGACCTGTGCGCACATCATCGCCTGCAACAGCCGCGCGCTGGACCTTGCCGGCATCACCCGGGACACGCCGACACCGGATGGCGGCGAGATCGTTCGCGGGCCCGATGGTGAGCCGACCGGCGTGATCGCCGAGCGGGCGATGGGCCTGGTGCTGCGGCGGATGCCCGCTCCCACCGCCGACGAATACGCGGGCATGATCGCCGCGGCGCTCGAGCACCAGCTGTCGCGCGGCATCACCAGCACCAACGACGCTGGCGTCGCACCCGAGCTGCTGGACACATACCTCCGCCTCGACGCTGAACACCGGTTGCCCGCCCGCGTCAACGTCATGGCCCTGCGCCTGGTCGACGGCGTCGGCACGGTGCCGCTGCCACCGCGGCGGCACGCGACCGACCGCCTCCGCATCGATACCGTGAAGTTCTTCGCCGATGGCGGGCTGAGCGCCGCGGTCGCCCCGCTCAGCGTGCCGTACCGGCATGCGGACACCCGCGGCGTCCTGCGCATGGACGAACGCGAGTTCCTCGCCCTCGCCCACGAGGCCCACGACGCGGGCTGGCGGATCGCGACGCACGCCATCGGCGATGTCGCGATCGATCAGGTGCTTCGCGTCTACGCGGCGCTCGGCACCGCGCCGATGCGGCATCGCATCGAGCACTTCGGTCTGCCCACCGAGGACCAGCTCGCCCGTGCGGCCCGGCGCGGCGTCATCGCCGTGCCGCAGACCATCTTCCTGCACGCGCTCGGGCGCAACTTCCGCCAGTACCTGCCCGAGGCGCTGCTGGCGCGAGCGTATCCGATCCGGGCGATGCTCGACGCCGGCCTCACCGTGGCGCTGTCCTCCGACGCCCCGGTCGTCGAGAACGACTCGCCGCTGGCCGGCATCGAGGCGGCCCTGACCCGTTCGGACGCGGACGGGCATCAGATTGCCGCGGACCAGGCCATCTCGCTCGACGAGGCCCTCGATGCCTACACGCGCGGGGGAGCCGTCGCGTCGGGAGACGAGGACCTGCGCGGGGGCCTCGAGGCCGGCCTGCAGGCCGACCTCACGGTCCTGTCGGGCAACATCCGCACCACGCCGACCGAGGCGATGACGTCCCTGCGCGTGACCCAGACATGGGTCGGCGGCCGCCAGGCGTACGCAGGGTAGCGGCGCCATGTTGACAATGAGCACATGACGGAACGTGGCTCATCGCGGCCGGCGCTCGCCCCGCCGGCAATCCGCCAGCTGCTCCACCACGATCGGTACTGGTCCGTCTACGCGCTGGGCGATCTCGATTCGCGGCGAGCACAGTACTGCGAGTGGTTCACGAGCGGTGCCTCCGTTGCCCTGCTCTACCGCGAATTCGAGACCCCGATCCTCTGGGCGGCCGGGAGCCCCGACGTACTCGACTCGCTGCCGGATATCGACGCGTGCCATCTGCAGATTCCCGAGCCGTTCCTGGTCGCCCTGAACCGGCGCCTTGGGGTGGACTGGTCGCGTCTGATGCACCGGATGTCGCTGGGCCCCGCGGACTTCGTGTCTCATGACGGCGCATCGGCCGTCGAGCCGCTCGATGAGTCGCACCACGACGAGCTGCTCGCGTTGTACGCCGATGGGCACGCCACGCACGAAGACCCCGACTTCTTCATGCGCGGCCAGCTGGGGGATGGCACCTTTTTCGGGATGCGACAAGGGGGACGGCTGGTCGCCGCCGGCGGCACGCACCTCTACTCCGCCGAGGAGAGCGTGGGCGCGATCGGCAATGTGTATACTCACCGCGCGCATCGAGGCCGGGGCTGCGCCGCTGCGGTCACGGCCGCCATCGTACGACGCCTGCTCGATCGCGGCATTCAGACAATCGCCCTCAACGTGAAGGCGGAAAACGGGACGGCCATCCGGCTCTACGAGCGACTCGGCTTCAGGTGTCACGCCCGCTTCTGGGAGGGGCGGGCGATCAGGCGGTGAGCAGTGCCATGACCTTCACCTATCAGCAATACATCGACGGCGCCTGGACCGCGGCGGCGAACGGGGGAACCTGGGAGGTCATCAACCCAGCAAGCGAGGATTCGGTGCGCCCGGTGCCCTTCGGCGGGCGCGAGGACTGTCGAGCCGCCATCGAGGCCGCGGCGCGTGCGTTCCCCGCGTGGTCGCGCCGCACGCCGTACGAGCGCGGGATCATCCTGCAACAGGCAGCGCGCCGGATGCGCGAGCTCGCCGATGCGCTCGCGCGCACGACGGTGCTCGAATCGGGCAAGCCGTTCCCTCAGGCGCGCGGCGAGTGGCTGGTCGCCGCGGACCTCTTCGACTGGTTCGCCGAGGAAGGCAAGCGCGCGTACGGCCGCACCATCCCGTCGCGCGTCGCCGCCAAGCGCATGACCGTCCTGCGCCAGCCGCTCGGCGTCATCGGCGTCATCACCGCGTGGAACTTCCCGGCCTACAACCCAGCGCGGGCGTGGGCCGCCGCCCTCGCCGCCGGCTGCACGGTCGTCGGGCGGCCATCCGAATTCACACCGCTCACCGCAATGGCGATGACCGAGCTGCTGGTCGAGGCTGGCCTCCCGGCAGGCGTGCTCAACCTGATCAACGGCGACCCCGAGGCGATGGGCCAGGAAATGCTGGACCATCCGGCGGTCCGCAAGATCAGCTTCACCGGCAGCGTCCGGGTCGGCAAGATTCTGATGGACGGCGCGTCGCGCACCGTCACGCGCCTGTCGCTCGAGCTCGGCGGCAACGCGCCGGTCATCGTCATGCCCGACGTGGACGTGGAGCAGGTCACCGCCGGCGCCGTGACCAGCAAGTTCCGCAACAACGGCCAGGTGTGTGTCGCGCCGCAGCGGTTCCTGGTCCACCGGAAAGTGGCCGAAGCCTTCGCCGATCACGCCGCCGCACGCACGCGGCAGCTCAAGGTGGGCAGCGGCCTCGACGCGGACGTGCAGGTCGGCCCGCTCATCAACGCCCGCCAGCGTGATCGGGTGGCCGCGCTGGTCAACGACGCCTCCGAGCGCGGCGTGCAGGTGCGGACTGGCGGGCAGCGCCCGGAGGCCTTGCCGCGCGGGTATTTTTTCGAGCCCACGGTCCTCGCCGGCGTCACGCCCGGCATGCCGGTGTTCGATGAAGAGATCTTCGGTCCGGTGATGCCGGTCACGCCGTTCGACGAGATCGACGAGGCGCTGGCACTCGCCAACCGCACGCCGTACGGCCTGGCGGCCTACGTGTGGACCAACGACCTGCGCGCCGCCGTCAAGCTGTCCGAAGGCCTCGAGTTCGGCATCGTCGGCGTGAACGAATGGGCCGCGCATGCCACCGAGGCGCCGTTCGGCGGCTGGAAGCAGAGCGGCCTCGGACACGAGAGCGGCGCCGAGGGCCTGGCCGAGTACCTCGAAACCAAGCTCGTTGCGGTGGGCGGTCTGGGCTGAGATCGCCTGTCCTGGCGCCGGGACGGCGCGGCCTCGCGCGAGCGCGGCACGGCCTTTTCTGCTAAGGTCACTTCGCTCGTCCGATCCGGAATCGAGGAACCGCATGTCCGACTGGTCGTCGGCCTTCACTCACGCGTGGCGCGCGCTCGTTCGGCAGCCCACATTTACGCTGATCGCCCTGGCGACCCTGGCGCTGGGAATTGGCGCCAACACCGCGATCTTCAGCGTCATCAAGACGGTCGTGCTCAACCCGCTTCCGTACGCCGACCCCGAGCGCATCGTCGTCTTGTGGGAGGTCAGCCCCGAAGGCAATCAGGATCGCGTCTCCATCCCCACGTTCGAAGACTGGCGGACCGAGCTTCGGTCCGTCGGGTCGCTGGCCGCCTATCGCCACGTGGACTTCTCGTTCTCGGGGCGCGGCGACCCGCGCAACGTACCGAGTGTGCGCGCAACGCCCGAGCTCTTCACGGTGCTCCGCGCCCAGACCATGCTGGGGCGGACCTTCACGCGCGACGATGCGGCCGTCGGCGCCGAGCGGGTCGTCGTCCTGAGCCACGGATTCTGGTCGCGCGTGCTCGGCGCGGATCCGCGAGTGATCGGACAGCCCATCCGCCTCGATGCGCAGCCCTCCACCATCATCGGTGTGATGCCCGCGGGCTTCGAGTTCCCGACCGCCGCCGGTGTCGAGGTCTGGGCGCCGCTCGTCTTCGATCCGAAGGACCTGCACGGTAGCTCGCGCCGAGCCCGATCCCTGACGGTGGTCGGCCGTCTCGCCGACGACGCCACGGTCGCGCGGGCCCAGGACGAGATCGCCGTGCTGGCCAGCCGGATTGCGGCCGAGTACGCCAGCAGCAACGCGGGCTGGAGCGCGCGGATCGTGGCCGCGCACGAAGAACTGGTCGGGGCCTCGCGTCCCGCGCTCATGGTGCTGATGGGTGCGGTTGGCTTTCTGCTGCTGATCGTGTGCGCCAACATGGCGAACCTGCTCCTGGCACGGCTGTCGAGCCGCACCCGGGAGTTCGCGGTCCGCGCGGCGCTGGGCGCCAGCCGGTGGGAAGTGGCTCGACCCATCATGGCCGAGAGCGTGCTGCTCGCCGTCGGCGGCGGTCTCCTCGGGTTGGGGGCGGCCTTCGCCGGCCTCCGTGTGCTCGCCAACCTGCCGGAGGCACGACTGCCGCGCATCGAGGCGCTGCAGGTCGATCTCGGGATTCTCGCCTTCACCGGCGTCATCTCGGTGATCGTCGCGCTCGCGTTCGGGACCATCCCGGCCCTTCGCGCGTCGCGCTCGGATCTGCGCGCCGAGCTCTCGGAATCGACCGGCACCACCGCGAGCCCCTATGCCCGACACCTGCTCGGGGGTCTGGTGGTCATCGAAGTCGCGCTGGCCCTGGTGCTGCTGGTCGGCGCCGGGCTCATGATGCGGAGCTTCTCGAAGCTGCTGCAGGTGCATCCCGGCTTCGAGGCCGGACACGTGGTCGGGGCCCAGGTCCTGTTGCCGACGACGAAGTACAGCGACCGGCCGGCCCTGGCCCGCTTCTACGAGGACGTCATCGAGCGCCTGCGCCGCTTGCCGGGGGTCCGGGCCGCCTCCGCGGTGTCCGCGCTCCCGATGTCGGACGTCGGGATGGCCATGGCCCTGCCCTTCAACGTCGAGGGCCAACAGCCGCCGCGCGGCGAAGATCCGCTGGCCGACGTACGGATTGTCGCGCCCGGCTACTTCGACACGATGCGCATCCGGCTGGTGGCCGGCCGGTTCCTCGACGACCGTGACGTGGACGCCGCCCCGCGCACGTGCGTGATCAACGAGACGATGGCGCGGCGGTATTTTCCCGTTCGCAGCCCGCTCGGTCAGACCGTGCAGAACCCTCACGGGAAGAGCGAAGTGGTGGGCGTGGTCGCCGACGTGCGGGCCCAGGGCCTCGATACCGAGCCGAAGAAGCAGGTATACCTGCCGCTTCGGCAGAGCCCGATGGCGGGCATGGCGGTCGTGGCGCGCACGGAACAGGACCCTCTAGCCCTGGGTGACGCGATCCAGCGCATTATCTGGAGCGTCGACCCCGAGCAGCCGATCTACCGCTTGAGCACGATGGACCAGATCCTGGCGCGGGCCGTGTTCCTGCCGCGCCTGAGCGCGACCCTGCTGGCGCTGTTCGCGCTGGCGGCGCTGCTGCTGGCCGCGCTCGGCATCTACGGCGTGCTCTCCTACTCGGTCGGCCAACGGACGCGCGAGATTGGGTTGCGGATGGCGCTGGGCTCGACCGGCAGCCAGACCATCGGCCTGGTGGTGCGCCACAGCCTGCTGCTGGTGGCCATGGGCGGGGCGCTCGGCCTGGGCGCCGCGGTGTTCCTCGCACAAGCGATGGCGGGCGTGCTCTATGGGGTTGGCCCCTTCGACTTGCCTTCCTTTGCTTTGTCCCTCGTCGTCCTGCTGCTGGCAGGCATCGGCGCCAGCCTGCTGCCGGCGCTGCGCGCGACGCGGGTCGATCCGATGGCCGCCTTGCGCGAGTGAGGCGGTACATCGACCAGGGGGGCGGCCAGTGGCTCGACGACGACCATCATGAAGCGCGTGGCCCGGCCGCTGGACGGCGCGTAGCGGTGCGCTCGGTCGGCGTGGAACACCGCGGACTCACCGGCGACAATCGTCGTCTCCACACCCTCGACCGTGACCACGACCCTTCCCTCGAGCGCGTACACGATCTCCCGTGTGCCGGCAGGGTGGGCCAGCGCCTGGTACGCGTCGTTCGGGCCCATCCTCCATTCCCACAACTCGACCGGGATCGGGGCCTCGATTCCGCCGACCAGGCCCGCGGCGCTCCTCTTGCCGCGCCCGCGCCACAGCCAGGCCACCTCGTCGCGTGACACGTGTCGAATCACCGGCTCGTCGGCGACTTCGACCAGGCGCGGCAGCGCCACGCCGAGGGCATTGGCCAGCTTGCAGAGCGTGGCAATCGACGGATTGGTCTGCGACTGCTCGATCTGGACCAGCATGCCCTTGCTGACGCCGGCCCGCGACGCCAGCGCTGCCTGGCTCCACCCGCGGCGGGCCCGCCAGTCGCGCAGGTTGTGCGCCAGCGCCGCTTCGACGCGCCGGGGATCGTTCACGCGGTCAGTATACTGAACTATGCGTTCAGTTTGATATCATCGCCCGCATGGACGTGACTCAGGTCGACGTCGACGCAGCGGTCCAGGTCCTGAGGCCCGACTTCGTTGCCATCGCGCTGCTGGTCTCCGGCATCTGCAATGCGCCGACCGACGCCGAATCGGAGGCCTGGCTGGCGGCCGCCGAAGCCGCGGCTCGATCCGGGCCGACCGCGGGATCGCACGCTCACCTCGCGGCCTGGCAGGAGGCCTATCGCAGCTTCGGCGCGAAGCCGCAGCGCACGCCCTCTTCCGTGGAAGCGCTCGGGCAGCGCGCCATGAAGGGCGGTCTGCCGCGCGTGAACTGGCTGGTCGACCTCTACAACGCGATCAGCGTGGCCCACGGTCTGCCAGTGGGCGGCGAGGATGCCGGCCGGTTCGTCGGAGCGCTGCGCCTGATCCGGGCTTCGGGACACGAACCGTTCGACACGATCAAGGACGGCGTGCCCGTGACCGAGCTACCGGCCGCTGGCGAAGTGGTCTGGGCCGACGACGTGGGCGTCACGTGCCGCCGCTGGAATTGGCGGCAGGGGACTCGCACGCGGCTCAGCGAAAGCTCGACCGACGTGCTGTTCCTGCTCGAGCGGCTCGCGCCCTATTCTCTGTCATCGCTCGAGGCCGCGAGCGAGGACCTCATCGAGAAGCTTCGCGGCCGCTTCCCAGAGGCCACCATCGCTCGCCGGTGGCTGGGAGCGGCGCGCGACGACCAGAGCGCCGGCTGATGGCGTCGATGTTTGCGCTGATCGCCGCCGTCACCTACGGCGCGGCGGACTTCCTCGGTGGCATCGCCACGCGCCGGGCCACGATGATCGGGGCCGTCCTGGTGACGCAGGGATCGGGTCTCGTCTTCCTGCTGCTGGCGACGCCCATGTTGCCGGACGCGCACCTCGCACGCGAGGACCTGCTGTTCGGCGCGGTGGCCGGTGTCACTGGGAGCGTCGGCGTGGGCCTGCTCTACCTGGCGCTGGCGATCGGGCCGATGAGCGTCGTGGCGCCCGTGACGGCGGTCTGCGCCGCAATCGTCCCGCTCGTGATTGGGCTCCTCCTGGGGGAGCGTCCGCACCCCCTGGCTGGCGCGGGCGTTCTGCTGGCGCTCATCGCCGTCGGCCTGCTCAGCCAGACCGACACCACCGGCCCCCAGGGTTCCGCGCCGCCGGCACGGCTCGGCCGAGGCGTGCGCGTGGCGCTGGCGTCCGGGGTGGCGGTCGGCCTGTTCTTCGCGGCGCTGGCCCAGACGACCGCGGGCGCGGTGCTGTGGCCGCTGGCGATCTCCCGGGCGGTGTCGCTGACGCTGTTCATGACGATGGCAGTGGTCACGGGTCGGCCAGCGGGCGTGCCGCGAGCTGCCCTGGCACCCGCATTGGCCTGCGGCGCGCTCGACATGGTGGCCAACGCGTTCTATCTGGCCGCCGCGCGCCAGGGGCAGCTCGGACTCGTCGCCACGCTCGCGTCGCTCTACCCCGCGAGCACGGTGCTGCTCGCTCGTTTCGTGCTCGGCGAGCGGCTGGGCGCCTGGCAGCAATGCGGCGTGGCGGGTGCCGTCGTAGCGGTCGTGCTGATCGTCGGGAACTCGTGACCCGGTATCAATCCAGGGACGCCACAGCGGCGTCGATGGCGGCGTGCAGGCGTTCGAGAATCAACTCCAGGTGCGAGTCCTCGACGATGAACGGCGGCGCGATCAGGACGTGGTCGCCGCGGCACCCGTCAATCGTCCCGGCCATCGGATAGGTCATCAGGCCCCTTGCCATGCACTCGCGCTTCACGCGCGCGTGGAGGCGGGCGACCGGGTCGAAGGGCGCCTTGGTTGCCCGGTCCTGCACGAGCTCCACCGCCCAGAACAGCCCGCGGCCGCGGATGTCGCCCACGTGCGGGTGCGCCGAGAACCGGTCGATCATCATCCGCTCGAATGTTCGGCCGCGCAGGCGAACGTTCAGCAGCAGCCCATCGCCCTCGATCACACGTTGCACGGCCAGCGCGGCGGCGCAGGCGACCGGATGCGCGAGGTAGGTGTGCCCGTGCTGGAAGAAGCCACTGCCGGCCGACAGCGCCGCGACGAGGCGATCGTGGGCGAGCAGGGCCCCGATCGGCTGGAATCCGCCGCCGAGTCCCTTGGCGATGGCCATGAGGTCGGGAACGACGGCCTCCTGCTCGCAGGCGTGCAGCGTGCCGGTCCGTCCCATGCCGCACATCACCTCGTCGAGGATGAGCAGCACCCCGTGCCGATCACAGACCTCGCGCACGGCGGCGTAGTAGTTGGGCGGCGCGGTCGTGGCGCCCTGCGTGGCACCGCCCACCGTCTCGGCGACGAACGCAATCACGCGTCTCGAGCCGCACGAGACGATGGCCGCCTCGAGCTCTGCGGCCAGCCGGGCGCCGTAGGCCTCTGGCGTCTCCGCCACCCGCTGCTCCCGATAGGCGTAGCACGGCGCGACGTGCTGCACGTCGATCAGCAGGGGCTCGTAGAGCCGGCGCCGCCGCTCGTTGCCGCCGACCGCCAGCGCGCCGAGCGTATTGCCGTGATAGCTCTGCCGGCGCGCGATGAACACGCTGCGCTCGGGCTCGCCGATCTCGACGAAGTACTGCCGCGCCAGCTTGAGCGCCGCCTCGATGGCTTCCGAGCCCCCGCTGACGAAGTACACCTGGCCAAGGCCCGCGGGTGCAGTCCGTGCAAGCTGATCGGCCAGGGCTTCGGCGGCCTCGGTGGTGAAGAAGCTGGTGTGCGCGTAGGCCAGCGTGTCGATCTGCGCGTGCATGGCGGCGCGCACCTCGGGATGCCCGTGTCCGAGGCACGACACCGCCGCGCCGCCGCAGGCGTCGATGTACTGATGGCCCGACGCGTCGGTGAGGAACACCCCGTCGCCGCTGACGGCGACGGGCGGGGTGACGTGCAGGTGGCGATGGATGATGTGGGTCAGCCCGCAGCTCCTATTTGCCGACGCCGATCTCGTCGATCGTCACATTCAGCAGGTGGTTCACGCGGATGCCCCAGATCCCGTCGGTGGTCATCCCCGCCTTCGGCGACGACCCCACGACCGTGCCGTTCACTGCGTAGTCGACCTTATCGGCGAGCACGCGCACCTCGAGCACGTTGGTGGATTTGCCATTGGCCTCGGGCTTCTTGATAGCCGCGTTGGCCGTCTTGGCGACCACGTCATCGGTCTTGGCATCGCCCGTCCGCCGCTTGACGAGGAAGGTTCCGTCTTGCGCAATCAAGAAGTACTGGTAGGCCTGGTTGGCCCCTTCGAGGCTGCTGCCGCCGAACACGAGTCCGTAATAGTTCGTGTGGCCGCTCGGCTCGTTCAGCGTGAACGTCCCCTTCAACGTGTAGGGGCCCTTGGCCGCGTTGGCCGGGTTCCAGTAGACGGCGGCCTGCGGGTTGACGGCGTGGAACCCCTTGCCCATCGCCGTGAACTGGATCTTCCCGGCGGCGTCCGGGTCGGTCGCGCTGGTGCTGCGGTCGGCACGGACCTTCCAGCCTGCGGTAGACTGCGCCGCCACGGGCGCGAGGGCAACGGACAGCAAGATCGCGAACGACAACAACCGCGTCATACGGGCTCCTTTCGGTGGAAACGAAAGGCGCATCATATCAAGGGCAGGAGCGGACAGGTGCAGGCGGGTGCGGGCAGGTGCCGACCGGTGCGGGCGGGTGCCGGCGGGTGCGCGAAGGTGCCGACAGGTGCCGGCTCTACCGCACCCTCAGCGGCGGCCGAGCCGGTTGACACTGTCGAGGGCCTCGTCGTACCACGTTTTCCACGCGTTCAGCACCTCGGCCGGCGCGTCGTTTCGCCGTTCCGTTTCCATGCGTGCGTCGCGTGCCCGCTCGAGCAGTCGCTTGAGCGATCCCACGTCCTCATAATCCGCCGAGGCCAGGAACATCGCGGTGGTCGCGACCGCCGTCGCCACGTGCCCCATCGTCTCGGCACTCACCTTGTCGATGGTGTCGAGGTTGGTGTGGTAGTAGCGATCCGTGAAATGCCAGTTGAGGAGCGACGGCACGCCGGCCTTCGTGAATGACGTGTGGTCGCTGCCGCCCTCGTACGGATTGGTGCGGACCACCCAGCCGGTGTCGCGTGCCCGGCGCAGCGCCACTGCCAGGTGCAGGTCGTTCAGGAACGTCCCGCGGAGCAGTGCGCGGTCCACCTCGCCCTTGCCCCATTCCGTGTGCGGATCCGAGGGCCGGTCCCAGAACGCCGTCGGGTCCGGTCCCTTCTCGATCAGGAACGTCCCGCCTGTCTTGCTCGTGTCCTCGCCGGTCATGTCCAGCGACATCATCGCCAGCACCCGTCGGACCCGATCCGAATCGGCCTCGATCCACGCGTCGCTGGCGCGGTTCTCGTCGCCCCAGATCAGCGTCAGCGTCCGCTCGGGTGGAGGAATGACCTTGTCCTCGATGGCGCGCTGAATCGCCAGTGCGGCCGCAAGCAGCGTCCCGCATCCGCTCGCGTTGTCGTTGGCACCCGGCTCCTGGACGTGCGCACCCAGGACGACGCGATCGTCCCGCCACCGCACGCCTGGAAACTCCGCCACCAGGGTCCGCACCGGCCGACGATGGAACACGGCGTCCACCTGGACATGAACCTGAACGGGGCCCGATGCCAGGCGATCGCGGAGACGCTTCGTGGCGCGCGGCGTGGCCTTGAAACCGAACGACGGCGTGTCGGCGGCGTAGGGAATGCCTCCCCACTGCAGCACCTCGGGCGTGGACGCGGGCTTCGTGTATTCGGCAATCTGCGTGGAGATCACGCCGGCCGCGCCGCGGGCCTTCACCGCCTGGCTCCAGACCGCACCAATCGGGCCGTCGGCCAGCACGACGGCTCCGGCCACGTCCTTACCGTCGAAATCGGCGGCGCGCGTGCCCGCACCGACGTCGACCAACCTGGCGACGATGCCGCCTGGCGCGGTCGAGAACGAGTTGATGGCGAGCGGGACCCGATCCTGTCTGCGCGAGAGCACGACCTCGCCGTCGGCCGAGTCGAGCCGGAGGACGGCGTCGCGCATTTCCCAGCCCTGGCTCGTGGATGGAATGGTGTCGTAGCGCGTGACGATGTCCGCGGCGGCCAGCCTGGCGGCAATCCACTCGAGCGATTGATCGAAGTCCGGATTGCCCGCAAGCCGCCAGAGCGGCGCCATGCGCGTCACCAGGTCCATCGCCGCCTGCTGGTCCACCCGTGGGGCGACGGCGCTGTAGATGGCCTCCGCACGCTTCGGCAGCGACCGGTCGAGCGGCGGCTGGTGAGGCGGCGCCGGCTGCGCGCTCGCCGTAATGCCGGCTAGTAGGACGACGGCGGGGCGGAACACTACTTCATGATACGGGACGGCCGCCGGCGTCCATTGACGATTGATGATTGGCGATCGGGCGATTTATCGGGTGATTGATGATTGGGGCATTGCGGCATTCGGATTGGGGGATTGGAGAATTGGAGGATTGGAGGATTGGCGCATTAACGCTGTAGTCCGACCGTCGGCGAGGGCGTTGGCGAGCCGCGGGCATGGTAGCCGGCGGCACCGCTCACGGCTGCGGGCTTGCGGTGAACACCGGCGGCGCCTGCGGGATCGCGGCACCGTCGTGACGCGGCTCCGAGGCGCCGAAGTGGACGCCACCAGCCCCGCTCATGACGGCCTGGCCGTACCCGAAAGTTCCGGTGCGCGGCTCCACGGCCCGAATCACGTGGCCTCGCGCGGCGAGCGCCCGGCGCGTGGCGTCGGGCACCAGCGTCTCGACGTCCACGTCGCAACCCTCGAAGGTGCCCTTGGTGAAGCGGCCGGCTTCGAGCGCCTGCTGCAGCGTCAACCCGTAATCGACGATGTTCGACACGAACTGGGCATGCGCCTGCCCCTGGTTCCAGCCGCCCATGATCCCGAACCCGATCTTCACCTCGTCTTTCTGCATGAACGCCGGGATGATCGTGTGCAGGGGGCGCTTGCGCGGGGCGAGCGTGTTCGGCTGACCCGGCTCGAGCGAAAACAGCCCGCCGCGGTTATGCAGCATGAAGCCCGTGCCCGGCGGCACGAGCCCGGATCCGAAGCCGCTGTAGTTGCTCTGGATGAGCGAGACGATGTTGCCGTCCTTGTCGATGACGGACATGTAGATCGTGTCGTGGCCCTGGGCGTTGGTGACCCCTTCGAGCCGGTCCGGTGTCACCGCGCACGCCGCCTTGCCCGCGTTGATGGCCGCCGCGCGCGAGGTTGCGCGCGGCTTGCTCAGCAGCGCGTCCACGGGCACGCGGGAGAAACGCGGGTCGCCCACGTAGCGAAGCATGTCGGCATAGGCGAGCTTCTTCGCCTCGATCATCACGTGCATGGAGTCCGGGCTGTGCAGCCCGTACTGGCCCAGCGGGTAGCGCTCCATCAGGTTGAGCATCATCAGCGCGGCCACGCCCTGCGTGTTGGGCCCGATTTCGTACACCTCCCAACCCCGGTAGGTGGTCTTCACCGGCGTCACCCACTCCGGCTGGTACTCGCTCAGATCGGCCGCGGTGAACGTACCGCCCTGCTCCTTCGAGATGGCGAGGATGGCCTCGGCCGTCGGTCCGCGGTAGTACCCGTCGCGCCCCAACTCCGCGACTCGTCGCAGCGATCCCGCGAGATCGGGGTTCTTGAACACCTCACCCGCCCGCGGCGCGCGCTCGCCATTGATTAGATACGTCTTCCGCGAGTTCGGGTGCTCGGCGTGCATCCGCGCCGATCGCGCCCAGCCGGCGGCAATCACCTCCGACAAGGGAAACCCCTGCTCCGCATAGTAGATGGCCGGGGCGAGGGTCTCTGCGAACGGCTTGGTGCCGAAGCGTGAGCGCATGGCGTCCCAGCCGGCCACGACGCCCGGCACGGTGACGGAGTAGATGCCGCGCTGCGGCATCTTCGTCATCCCCTTCGAGGCCAGCAGCTCGGGCGTGAGCGCCGTCGGCGCCCATCCGCTCGCGTTCAACCCATGGACCGTGCCCGTCTTCGCTTCGTAGTAGAGGATGAACAGGTCGCCGCCGATGCCGTTGCCAGTGGGCTCCATCAGGCCGATCGTGGAGTTGGCCGCGATGGCGGCGTCGATGGCGTTGCCGCCACGCTCCAGGATCTGCGCGCCCGCTCGCGCCGCCAGCGGCTGGCTGGCCGCGACAATCCCCAACGTCGTCGCGACGACGGACCGGCCGACCGTGGGCACCGTCGAAGGCGCGCTGCTCGCGGGTGCCTGCCCGTCCAGGCCCTGCGCCGTCAGGCACGCTGCCGCCACCATCACCGCCAACGCCGTGGGTCTCGGTCGCATGGGGACTCCTGATGGCGCGGATTCTACACCCGCGCACCCCATTGACGATTGATGATTGATGAACCGGCGATTTATCGGGTGATTCGGCAATTGTGCCATTGCGACATTCAGATTGGTTCATTGGCGCATTGCCACATTGCGGCATTGGGACGGGGTTTGTGGCCCGACCGTAGGCTGAGCCGCGGCGGCGCAGCCCGGCTGCGAGACGCCGAATCACCCGATGATGCAATGCCACAATCACCCAATCCGAATGGCGCAATGACGCAATTGCCGAATCGCCCGATAAATCGCCGGATCATCAATCGTCAATGACAAGCGGCGTCACCGCTGCACTGCCGAGTAGGTAACGCCGTCGGGCGAGTCCTGCACCTCGACGCGCGCGAGCGTCTCGCCGGACACCAGGTCCAGCACCAGCATGGAGTTGTCGTTGCGCACCGTGACGAACGCGTGGCGGTTGTCCGGGTGCGGAAAGACGCCGGCCGTGGACGGTTCGGTCACCTTCGTGCGGCCGAGCGGGATTGACTTGACGATCGTCTGCGTGGCGACGTCGCCCACGACCAGCGACGAGGCCTGCGCGTGCGGGATGAGGGCCCGGGTGCCGTCAGGCGTGAACTGGACGCGATACGGGAAGCCTGGCGACTTGATCTGCTTCACCACCTCGAGCGAGCGCGTGTCGATGATCGAGATCGTGTCCGCGGCCCGATTGCCGGCCCACACCCAACGCCCGTCGGGCGTCACGCCGACGCCTTCGCACTCGGTGCCGGTCTTCACGTCCTTGATCTTGGCGCCGGTCTGAAAGTCGAACGCGCTGACGCTGCCGTCGCGCATGTTCGAGCAGTAGAGCCGCGTCCGATCGGTGGAAAGCGCCAACATGTGCGAGACGCCGGCCTCGGTCCGGAACACGCGCTCGACGGTTCCGCTGGTGACGTTCACGAGCAGCAAAGCCTGATTAGCCTCGGAGGTCACCACGACACGGGTCGCGTCCACCCACCGCACGTCGTGCGGCGCGCGGTACTCGCCAAGGTCGATGGTCCGGATTGTGTCGCCGCTCGGCAGCGCCAGCACGCTCAGTGTCTTCTGTGGCCCGACGCCCTGCTTGTTGTAGTTGGTAACGAGCACGGTCCGGCCGTCGGGAGAAGCGGCGGCCTCGTGCGGTCCGCCAACGACCGGCACGTGGCGGTACGCCTCCATCGCGCGGAGGTCGATCAGCGTCACCGAATCGGATTGCTGGTTGACCACCACCACCGTGCCGGACAGCGCGGCCCCGCGGGGAGGCGTCTGCGCCACGGCTGCGCCCAGCGCGAGCACCGCCCCCGCCGCTGCGAGGGTGAAGACAGGGGTCGTCATGACCGCACCCTACCCGCCGAACGGCCGGCGCGCAAGCGGGTTGTGACGGGGGCGTCACAGGCTGGCGTCCATTGATGATTGATGATTGATGATCCGGCGATTTATCCGATGATTGGTGATTGCGCCATTGGGGCATTCGGATCGGGCGATTGTGGGATTGAAGGATTCGGTGATTCGTCGGTTCGACGTCGTGCCCTACCGGTGCAGCTTCAACGCCTACTACGCCTCGACGGCGCGACGGTCCCCTGAGCTCGCCGGTCCCGGTCCAAACGCGCTCCTACTCTGCCGCACGACCCTCAGTGCCGCAAATGCGCCTATGCCGCAATGCCCCAATCCCGAATGCCTCGATGCATCAATCGCCAATCGCCAGATAAATCGCCGGTTCATCAATCATCAATCGTCAATGGACGCTGGCGGCACAGTCAATGGACGCCGGCAGTACAATTGGTCGCCATGACCCCGCACGACCGCCGCCTCGGCATGGGCGCCTCCATAACCCGCCGCGACTTCCTCAACGGCGTAGCAGTCGGTCTCGGCGGCGTAATGGCCAGTCGCTGGCTGCCCGGCGGGGTCGAGACGCTGCTGG
>DATLLC010000347.1:0-18867 GCA_035538015.1 Vicinamibacterales bacterium | reverse complement strand
GTGCTCGGCGAGTTCGAGTTCCCGACCACGGCACACCCCTGGCTCGCACAGGCGCGCCGTGGCGCGACGGTAAAATGGGCGCGCGCCGCCGGCGACCTGTTGCCGATCGATGCCTACCAGGCGGTGGTGAGCGAACGCACGCTGATCGTGCCGGCCACGCACGTGTGCTTCAGAAACGGACACCGCACCGACATCCGCGCCCTCACCGCGCTGGCCCACGGGCATGGGGCCTACGTGTTTCTCGACGACTACCAGCGGACGGGGTCGGGCCCGATCGACGTCCACGAGCTGGGCATCGACTTCATGGTGACCGGTGCGCTCAAGTACCTGATTGCCGCCGCCGGCATCGGGTTTCTCTACGTGCGCCGCGACCTGATCGAGCGATTGGAGCCCACGGTCACGGGCTGGTTCGGCCGCCTCAATCCGTTCGCCTACGACCACACGACGCTCGATTGGGCCGGCACCGCCTCACGGTTCGAGGGGGGGACGCCGGCGGTGCCAAACGCCTACGCCGCGCTGGCCGGGCTCCGGCTGCTCGATCGCGCCGGTTACGAGACGATAGGCGGCCACGTCGAGCGCCTCGTCGGGCGTTATCGATCCGCGGCCGCGGCCGCCGGTTTCCTCGTGCGCACCCCAGACGACCCCTCACGGCGAGGGCCCCTCGTCGTTGTGCAGAGCACCGACGGACCGGCGCTCGTATCCCGCCTGGCCGCTCGCGGCGTCATCGCGTCGTGCCGCGGCAACGGGCTCCGCGTCTCGTTCCACGCCTACAACAACGACGAGGACGTGACGGCGGTGCTCGAGGCGCTGGAAGCCGAGGCCTCGCTGCTGGTTCGCTCGCGAGGGGTTGAACGATGACCCGACGCAGGCTATCGCTGCTCTCAGTTCTCGCCGCGCTGAGCCTGGGGCCCGCCTTCGTGGCGGGACAGCGCGTCCAACCTGACGCCCACCAGGCGTTCGAAGGCATGTGGAATTCCGCCACCGCGACGCCGCTCGAGCGTCCACGGCAGTTGAAGGACAAGCCGTTCTTCACCGCCGCCGAAGCCGCCGAGTGGGAGCGCCAGGTCGCCCTTCGGAACGAAGAACCGTCACCGCAGGCGGCGACGACCGGTACGGGCACCGGCACCTACAACACGTTCTACCGCGAGTTCGGTACGCGCACCGTCAAGACGCTCCGGACGTCGATCGTGACCGACCCTCCCGATGGTCGTATTCCCGCGCTCACGGCCGCGGCGGCCGAGGTCGGGCGGCGGCGTCTGGAGCGGATGAAGGCGGCCGAAAACCCCGAAGACCTCGGCCTTCAGGATCAGTGCCTCACCTTTCTGACGGCCGGGCCGCCGATGCTGCCGTATTCCTACAACAGCAACTATCAGATCGTGGTGACCAGGGATGCGGTCGTGGTGCACGCGGAGATGATCCACGACGCGCGAATCATTCACCTGGACGGCCGACCGCATCTGCCACCGAGCGTCAGACAATGGATGGGTGACTCAATCGGTCACTGGGAGGGTCACACGCTCGTCGTCGACACCACGAATTTCAGGGACGGTAGCGGCTTCTACGGCGATGCCGGGGGCAACTTCGGCTGGGACGAGAACCTGCACCTGGTCGAGCGCTTCAGCCTGTTCGATGCCGACACCCTGCTCTATCAGTTCGAGATCGACAATCCGACCGCGTTCACGCGGCCCTGGAAGGGCGAACTGACGATGACCCGGTCGACCGAGAACATCTACGAATTCGCGTGTCACGAAGGCAACTACTCGCTGGAGAACATGATGAGGGGCTACCGCGCCGCCGAGCGCAAGGGGGTCGGCCCGGCCCTGCGCTAGCGGCCTGATCGGGTATCGAAGGCGTTGACTTCGGCGGGGGCAAGGCGATAATCGCGCGATCAGCCGGCAGTCGGCCGGCGACGACCCAGGAGGATTCCATGGCCCGTCAGTTCCAGGTTTCGCGGCGTCGGTTCCTCGGTGGCTCGGCCGCGGTGTTCGGCGGCCTCACCACCGGCCTTCTCGGCGAGTCGCTCCTGGCGCAGCCGAAGGCGCCGTCCCGTGCGCTGCCGCTCGCGGAGCTCCGGCCGGCCGGCGCTCTCGACGAGGCCTATTGGTGGAAGGTGCGCGGCCAGTTCAATATCGTCGACGGCCTGACGTTCATGAACAACGGCACCTATGGCCCGACACCACGTGTCGTGTTCGAGTCGTTCGCCCGGTACGAACGCGAGCTCGCCGAGGACCCGACCGACAACTACCGCAACGAAGGCCGCGATGCGGTGCGAGCGCGCATGGCCGCGTTCGTGGGCGCGACGGCTGACGAGATCGCGCTCACCCGCAGTACCAGCGAGGGAATGAACATCTTCATCCGCGGCCTCGACTGGAAAGCCGGCGACGAGGTGGTCTACTGCACCCATGAGCATGGCGGTGGCATCCAGCCGCTGCAACACATCGAAGCGCGCTACGGCGTCAAGCTGGTCAAGGTCGAAGTGCCGTCGCCGCCCGAGAGCGTCGATCAGATCGTGAAAATCTACGAGCGCGCCATGACGACCCGGACGCGGCTGATCATGGTGAGCCACATGACCTACGTCACCGGCCTCCTCACGCCGATCAAGGAGCTCTCCGACCTGGCCCATGGCAAGGGCGCGCTCATCTCGGTGGACGGCGCCCATCCGCTTGGCATGCTGGACTTGAATCTGGCCGCAACCGGTATCGATCACTACGCCGCGGCGGGGCAGAAGTGGCTCCTGGCCGGCACCGGGACGGGCGTGTGCTATGTCAGGCGCAGCGTCCAGGATCGCGTCTGGCCGCTGATGGGCTATGCCGACTCCAAGGCCGCCAGCGATCCGAAGTCGAGCAGCTTCGCCGCGCGCAAGTACGAGCTTGGCGGCCAGCGCAACGTGCCGTCGTTCATGGCCATGGCCGAAGCGATGGACTTCCACGAGGCCATCGGCAAGAAGAACGTCGAAGCGCGCGTGCGCCAGCTGTCCACGAGGCTGCGCGCCGGGCTGAAGGGGATTCCAGGTGTGAAGATGTGGACCTCGGAGGACCCTCAGTTCGCGGCCGGCCTCACGCTGTTCTCGGTGCGCGACATCCCGATGGCGAACGTCGTCAAGGGGATTTACGACTTCAACCGCGTGTGGATCCGCACGATGACGACCGGGAACCTCAATGGCGTGCGCGCCGCCACGCACATCTACAACCTGCCTGGGGAAGTGGACCGGCTGCTCGAGGCTGTCGCGCACGTGTCGACGAATGCCGGCCGGTACAGGGAGACAAGCGCGCCGAGGTGACCGAGGTGGTCACGCTGGAGGCTGAGGCGCTGCCGTCACGATCGCCGGCAGCGACACCTCCAGCAGCTCCAGGTCTGGCGACGCGTCGCTGAGCGCCGACGGTAACCCCGGCGGCACCACGTACGCGTCGCCTTCTTCCAGCACGTGTCGGCCCTGGCCCTCGCCTTCGAGCGTCACGCGGCCGGCCAGCACGAAGGTGAACAGGATGTCGGAGGCGTGCGTCGTCTCGACGCGCTCGATCCGGCCTTGCGGCCGCACCACCCCCACCGACGCGACGCCACCGGTGGCTTCCGCGATCCCGGTGTCTCGCGCCACGAAGCCTGGAACTCTCCACGCCTGCCACACGGCCGACGCCGCCTCGCTCCGGCAGAATCGCTGCCCGCCGAAGAGGCGATCGGATCGGATGGTCGGCGTGGGCAGCTCCATCTCGTGATCGATGGTCGTCAGGTGCGCGGCGGGCACGCCAATCTCGATCACCTGCAGGTTCCCCGAGCTTTCGAGCACCCGATGCCGGATCTCGGGTGGCTGGATGACGCAGTCGCCGGCGCCCAGCACGAAGGGCGGACCTTGATCCTCGTAGACCAGCCGCACCCAGCCGCGGTAGCAGAAGATCAGCTGGAAGCCGATCGTGTGGTAATGCACCATGTCGGGCACCGGTCCGGCGTCGGGGACGCGGATGTGCGACGCGATGATGCTCCCACCGAGACGGCCGGGGATGAGGTCGCGGTACTGCATCCCGGCCCGGCCGATCACCCACGGCGCCCGGTCCTTCAGACGCCGCACCATGAAGGCGTGCGCGGTCGGAGGCCGCTCGAACCGCGGTCGCGCCTCGACGATGTGGATGTGCGCGCCGTTGGGGGCCACGAGCTCACGCACGCCGCCAGCGATCGCGTTCGGGTCATCGCACAGCAGTCGCAACGTTGGCGCCGGGGCCGCCGACGCACGATCCAGCCGCAGGCGGAGCCCGTGTCCCGACATCGTGGCCACAGCCGGGTCGTCCGCCGGAAAGATCGTGTCGAGCCTGAACCCCAGCGTCTTCTCGAAGAACGCGACGTCCGCGGCAAGGTCCGAGGACGGCAGGCACACTTCGGCCGCGTGCACATCCGGCGACGACATCGCGACAGCCTAGCACGGCGGCAGGCACGGCTTCGTCGATCGGCGTTGAGACCGCGATTCGTCCCTTCACAGTCGCCTGGGCCGAGCGCTACGGCAGTCGCGAAACCGAGGCGCTCTCAGCGCCACGACGCAATGAAGAAGTAGATGTGCACACGCCGAGCCGCGGTAGACTCTCGCCGAATGGCCGGAGCCCAGACGTATCTGGTGCGGGCGGCGCTGGCGAGCCGGGCACCAACACCGTAGCGCCCGATGGCAGACCGTCCCGTTCACGTCCGCCCCGCGACACAAACCGATCGATTACGGCTTGGTGAAATGGCCGGGAAGCTCGTCCGCCTCCACCACTCATTCGACCGGTCGCGATTCCTCGCGCTCGAGGACGTCGAGGATGGCTACGGCCGGTGGCTCGTTCGCGAGGCCTCGCGCGACCGTGCAATCGTCCTCGTCGCCGAGAGCGGCGACGGGGCCATCGTCGGTTACCTGTACGGGACGCTGGAGGACATGTCGTGGGAAGATTTGCGCGGGCCGTGCGGCTACCTCCACGACCTGTGGGTGGACGACGACGCGCGCGGCGGTGGCGTGGCGACGGCGCTCGTCGAAGGCGCCAGCGACCGGTTCAGGGGGCGAGGCGCGCCCCGGTTGGTGCTCATGACGGCAAGCCGAAACGCGAGCGCCCACGCGCTGTTCCGGAAACTGGGGTTCCGCGACACGATGATCGAGATGACGCGCGAGCTGCCCCCGGCCTGATCGGCGCGGGGCGCTTCCTCACGATCGCCCAGGGCGGTCACCCAGCGTGACCGTTCCCCACTTCGCAATCGACCAGACCACGAGCACCCACGCCGGGAGGGCAGCCACACCCGGAATGGCCTCGGCAATGAGGGCCGGCAGGATCAGCCACTGCCGGCCGAGCACCAGGAAGAGCGCCGCGGCGGTTGCGAGGTCGAGTGTCCACTGGAGAGGGGGTGCAAACTCGAGCAACACCGATGCGAGGTCGGAGGCCCCGGCAATCGCGAACGCCAGCGCGAGGCGGTTGTGGCGGCCGAACGACGTGCCCGGCCGTGTCGAGCCGTCCGACTCTTCGGGAGGCAGCACCTCCCACGTCTTTTCCGGCATCGCGGTCGCTCTAACCCCTCAGCTCACTCGAGTGGTCGCTCCAACTGCTGGCTGATCCGATGAAAAACCGGCGCATACGGCCGGGAGTCTGGGCTGATGGCATCGTACACTCACGTGAATTGTGGGGTTAGATTACCGCGCCTGTGGAGACGCCTCACTCCCCGAATTCCGGCGATGGCCGCGCTGGTAGCATGATGGCCACGAGACCACCAGTCCATGGTGGCAAGGGGCACAACACTCATGTCGAGACCGGTCCTGGATCGTTTTCTCCGTTACGTCACCTACGACACGCAGTCGCGCGAGGGTTCCGATACCTATCCCAGCACGCCGGGACAGCTGGTGCTGCTCCGCGATCTGGCCGCCGAACTGTGCGCCCTGGGCGTCACCGACGCCGCGGTCGACGAGCATGGTTACGTAATGGCCACGATCCCAGCCACCACGACCAAGCCGGATGTCCCCGTCATTGGCTTCATCGCGCACGTCGACACCTCGCCCGAAATGAGCGGGGCGGGCGTGAAGCCGATCGTCCACCGCGCCTATGACGGTCGCGACCTGGTGCTGCCCGACGACCCCACCGCCGTCCTGCGAGTTGCGGACGCACCCTATCTCGGCGACTGCCTCGGTCACGACCTCGTCACGGCGTCGGGCACGACGCTGCTCGGGGCCGACAACAAGAGCGGCGTGGCCGAGATCGTCACCGCGGCCGAACGGCTGCTCGCGGACCCCGACATTCCGCATGGCGCCATCCGGATCGCGTTCACGCCGGACGAGGAGGTTGGGCAGGGGACGAAGCACTTCGACGTCGCCCGCTTCGGCGCGCGCTACGCCTACACGATGGACGGCGGCCCGCGCGGCGAGCTGGAGTTCGAGAGCTTCTCGGCCGATGCGATCACCCTCACGTTTCGCGGTTTCAACACCCACCCCGGCTTCGCGAAGGGCCGCATGGTGAACGCCATCAAGCTGGCCGCACGCTTCATCGAACGGCTGCCGTCCGACCGGCTGTCGCCGGAGACCACCGACGGCCGTGAGGGCTTCGTGCATCCGTACGTGGTGCAGGCGGGCGTGGACCGCACGGCGGTGAGGCTGATCGTGCGCGACTTCAACACCGCCGGCCTGAAGGAGAAGGAGGCATGGCTGCAGTCGCTCGCTCAGGAAGTCGTCGCGGGCGTGGCTGGCGCCTCCCTCGAAGTGCAGATTGACGAGCAGTATCGCAACATGCGCGAGGTCCTGGACGACCATCCGCTGGTCGTGGAGCGGGCCCGCGAGGCGATTGCGCGTGCCGGCCTCACCGTCCGCGAGCGCGCGATCCGCGGCGGCACGGACGGATCCCGCCTCTCGTTCATGGGGCTGCCGACCCCCAATCTCTTCGCCGGGGAGCAGAACTTCCACTCGAGGCTCGAGTGGGTTTCCGCGCAGGACATGGAGAAGGCCGTGGACGTCATCGTCGAGCTCGCGCGGGTGTGGGAGGAGAAGGCCTGACCGCGGCGCCGGGCGGGCCGGGTTCGGGAGCGGAATTCGCCGATCGCGAACCCCGCTCCCGATCGCGGAACGCCTCCGTTGTCACCGCGACGTCCGCGCGCCGACATTCACCGTGACCGTGAACTCGCCGCGGTTGTCGGCGAGGTGGTCGTCGTTCACGCCGAGATAGAGCCGGCCGCTCACGGGTGAGGTGACGGACCTGCGGCCGCCGATGAACATCGGCGGATACTCGTCGACCTTGGCGATCAGCCCGCCAGCCAGCTGTTTCATCACTGGCGCGTCGGGAGCGGTCCGGCCCCGGCGCGACCCGGCTGGCGTCGCCGTATCGCCAGGATCGTCGCTCATCTGGATCTCCCCGTTCGCGTTGAACGTGACCACGTCGCCGGCCCGCACCAAGAGGCCCGAGTCGGTCCATCGCTGCTGCGC
Organism: Vicinamibacterales bacterium; assembly: GCA_035538015.1. Lineage (GTDB taxonomy): Bacteria > Acidobacteriota > Vicinamibacteria > Vicinamibacterales > UBA2999 > VFZN01. Next base: position 11,456 of record DATLLC010000347.1, on the reverse strand, counting down.
GCTGACGCGCACCTCCTGGGTCCCTCCTGGGGACGGCGCCGCCGGCGAGCCGCCGGCCGCCTCGAACTCGCGCCGCGAGAGGACGTCGTCTCGGTTCTGGTCACGCTGGGTGAAACTCCGCGACGACCAGTGCCATTCGTTGCGCTCGATCGCGCCATTGCGGTTGTCGTCCAGGCCCTGGAACTGGTCGTAAGTCTCGAAGCTCGCCTGCTCGCCGACCACCTCATAGCGGCTCAACACCCCGTCACCGTTGCGATCGAGCCAGCGGAACTCCTCGAGCCCGCCGTGCCACTCCGATCGCTCGACCCGTCCGTTGTTGTTCGCGTCGAGGTCGTCGAAACGGTCGTCGCGCTCGTCGTCCCATTGCCGGCCGAGGAATTCGGCGGGACTCACCGCGTTGTCGCGGTTGCGATCGATACGCCGGAACGTCTCGAGATCGTAGTGCCACTCGTTCGAGGTGAGCCGGCCGTCCCGGTTGTGGTCGAGATTGTGGAACCCCGCCTCGGTCCAGCTGATGTTCCGCTCGTAGCGGTTGGGCTCATGGTCGGCGGTGTCCCAGCTGGTGCTTCGCTGTGTACCGGCCCGGACTTCGTCACCGCTCAGGACGCCGTCACCGTTCCAGTCGTGATTGGCGAAGGATCGGTCGGATCCCACCCACTCGTCACGGCTGATGCGGCCGTCCTTGTCGAGGTCCATCGCTTCGAACCGCATCCGCGACCCGGCAGGATTCTGACCGGCAGCCGCCAGCTTCGCGCGAAGCCCGGTTTCCCCCGCCCCGTGCAGAGCCAGGATGGCCGCGGCCACCATCAAAGGACGAGCAGTCATAGGTCAATCCCTCCACTGGTTGCGGTGCACAACCCGTGCCCGGGGGATTCGAAAGGCTCATCGGTGCGCCTGACGCCGCCCCGCTGGGCTCGCACGGGCCGCCCAACTCGAGCCACCCTTGGGCCGGCGGACTGTGGCATACTGCGCCCACTCGGAGCAGGTCATCGCGCACTGGCCCTCACAGGCTGCCAGCCCTTATGGTTCTCTTACTTTTTGGGGAGGTGAGCCAATGCGCAGAAGCGTCGTCGTCGTGGCCTTCGGGCTTCTACTCGGGCTTGCATCGGGACGGTTGTATGCCCAGCAGGGGACTGCTGACATTGCCGGCCGTGTGGCCGACGAACAAGGCGCCGCCTTGCCTGGCGTGGCCATCACCGTCACCAACGAAGCGTCGGGTGTGTTCCGCGAGGTGGTCAGCGGCCCCGAGGGCACGTTCCGCGTCTCGCAGATCGTGCCGGGCCGGTACCGTGTCTCTGGGCGGTTGACCGGGTTCCGACCCGTGGAGCAGAGCGGACTTGTCGTGCAAGTGGGGACCACACTCGCCGTGAACCTCACGTTGGTCGTCGGCGCCATCGAGGAGACGGTCACTGTCACGGGCCAATCGCCGCTCATCGATACCACGGCGATCCGGGTGGGCGGCAACGTCGGCACCGCCGAGCTGAGCCAGCTGCCGGCCGTCAATCGCAATTACTTCTCGGCGGTCGCGCTGCTGCCGGGTGTCCAGTTCTCGCCGTCGAACCAGATGGGCAACGACACCATCGTCGCCTCCGGGCAGACCAGCCAGAACAACAACGTATCGGTGGACGGCGGCTACAACGCCGACGATGCCCTGGGCACCAGCTCGGGAGCGCAGGTGCGGACGCCGCTGGAGTCCATCCAGGAGTTTCAGGTGCTGACCAGCATGTACGACGCCGAGTTCGGGCGGGCGAGCGGCGCCGTCGTCAACGCCGTCACCAAGACCGGCACGAACCAGTTCAAGGGTGTCCTGTTCGGGTTCCTCTCGAACAACGCGTGGATCTCCGAGGACTACTTCGTCAGGACGAGGAACCTGACCAAGCCGACAACCGAAAAGCGCGAGTGGGGCGGGGTCATCGGCGGACCCATCGTCAAGAACAAGGCGCACTTCTTCTTCAGCCTGGAGCGCCAGGTGGACAACCCGAACCGGACGCGCACATTCCAAACGCGGCCCGACCTGGACTTTTCGATCGCCGAGGATCGCACGAGCTGGAACACGCTCGTCCGGTTCGACCACCAGATCAACGCGAATCACAGCTGGGCCGTGCGATGGCTCCGGGAGTGGGCGCCACAGTGGTACACCGTTGGCACCCGCCAGACCGAAGACTCGCTCCAGGACGAGACCGACCTCGATCAGACGGCAGTGGTGACGTTGACAAGCGTGCTCGGTAACTCGAAGGTGAACACCGTGAGGGTGGCCAAGACCTGGGAGCACTGGTGGCATGGCAACGAGTGCTTCCGGGCGCAAGGTTCGACCGGCGACCGCGCCGGCTTCCCGTTCGGCGATGAGACGTCGGGGAGCCAGGCGCTCTGCCTGCCGCAGCTCGATCAGATCAGCTTCCTCGGACAGGCGAGCACCGAATCGCAGGGCCCCTGGGACGCGAACTACCAGATCGAGGACGACTTCTCGTGGTTCCTCCCCGGCAAGAAGGGGGACCACGACCTCAAGTTCGGGGTCCGCTACAACTACACCGAGCTCGAGCGCGTATCGCAGATCAACGAGAACGGCACGTTCCGGTTCAACACCGACCTGCCCTTCGATGCCGCCAACCCCCGGACCTATCCGGAGCGCCTGACCATCCGGACCGGCACCTTCAACGAGTTCATCAAGAACCACACCTACGAGGGGTTCGCACAGGACAAGTGGCGGATCGGCCAGAACACCACGCTCAGCATCGGCCTCCGCTACGACCTCGAGATCATCCCGCTGGACGAAGCCGACAACCCGCTGTTCCCGGCCAGCGACAAGAACCACCCTGTCGACAAGAACAACTTCTCGCCGCGCGTCGGCTTCTCGCACTCGCTCGACGATGCCGGGAAGATGGTGGTTCGGGCCGGCTACGGGAGGTTCTACAACCGGACGATTCTCGGGGCCATCGACGACACGATGGAGTTCGGCAAGTACACGGCGTCGAACGTCGTGCAATTCCCCAACAACGCGGCCGATCCGGGACCGGGGTCGGGGCAATTCCCCACCAATCCGTTCCTGGTCAACGGTCCGGTAGTGAATCGCGCGCTGCTCGAGCAGCTCTACCCGCCCGGCATGGCGGTGAAGAACAACGGCGTGGTCGTCTTCGACTCTCCAGACCGCCAGGTCCCGTACGCGGACCAGTTCACGGCGGGTTTCGCACGTCAGCTCGGCGCGTCGATGGCGGTGAACGTGGACTACATCCGGATGATGAACCGCGACATGTTCCTGGCGCGGAACCTCAATCCGGCCGTCCGCGTGGACACGAGCCGCACCGGCGCGCTGGTCAGGGTCGATGCCTTTGGCGTGCTGGATGAGCAGTACTCACAGCAGGTCTGGGTCATGGAGAACACGGGAGAGTCGGACTACGACGCCCTGAACCTGTCGCTCGAGAAGCGCTACTCGAACAACTGGTCCGGACGGGTCTCGTATTCGCTCTCGAAGTCACGTGGCACGGCGGAAAACCAGGCCGACCGCAACACCTATCAATTCCTGACCGATCCGACAATGGACCTCTGGGAGGGTCCAAGCCAGGTGGATCGCCGCCACGTGCTGTCGATCGGGTCCCGGACGGAGATCCCCAAAACGAAGGGCGTGACGCTGTCGACGACCATTCGTTACATGACCGGTTCGCCGTTCACGATCTACAACAGCGCGGTCGATGTGAACAGGAACGGTGAGCTCGAAGACCCGGTGCCCGCCGGCACCTATAGCGGCGCAGCGGTGGACGCGCTGCAGGACGTCGAGTTCGACGGCAAGCGCAACGGCGCGCGCGGGCCCGATATCTTCCAGGCCGACGTGCGCGCGGGCTGGCGGCATCGTATGGGCGGCTCGCGCGTCCTCGAGGTGTTCCTCGACATCTTCAACATCACGAACCGCGCGAACTTCGACAACCCCGTGCTCGCCAACCGCGACCAGCGGACGCCGGCGAACTTCCTCGTGCTGACCAACCTCTACGGGGGGAGCGGCTTCCCGCGGCAGGCGCAGCTCGGAATGCGGTTCGAGTTCTAGCCGGACGCAGGCAATCGAACCAGATTTGCGGACGGGAGGGATCACCGGAGAAACCGGCAGGTCCCCCCCGTCCGCGATCTCCCCGAGCCGATGGCGAGGGGAATGCCAGCCCGGACGGCGCGCTGGCTACGCGTGGCGGGCGATGAACGCCTTGACCATGTCGCGCGCGCGGTCGGTGTTCGGGCCCTCCTCGGCAACCCACTGGTGCTCGGCGCCTTCGAAGAGGTGATAGTCGCACTCGCCGCCCGCGTCTCTGTAGGTGCGGGCAAACTTCTCCTGGACCGAGGGCAGCACGTTGTCGTCGAGCCCGCCCTGCATGATGAGGAGCGGGCCCAGGGAGACCTGTTCCTTCCGCTCGAGCATCTGCTGCGGGTTGGACTCGAAGATGGTCTCCCACGGCTTGAAGAAGGTCGTGTGGTTGGCCATCATCTCCGTGCGCTTCAGCTTCCTGGCGTTCTCGAACCGCGCGTACGGATCGCTGATCGGCGAGCGCGTCGCGACGTAGGCGACCGTGGCGTCGAGCTGTGGCGCGTCGGGCAGCGGGATGGCGGTGTAGCGCGCGTCGCGCGGCCGCATGCTGAGGAGCTCCGCCACGTGGCCGCCGCTCGAACTGCCGTAGATGCCGATCCGGCCCGCGTCGCCCTTCCACGACGGCGCCTTCCACTTGAGCCAGCGCACGCCGTAGTTCGCATCCTGCACGCAGGCGGGGTACGGCGCCTCGGGGGCCAGCGTGAGGTCGATGGCGACCACGAGCACGCCGCTCGCCGCCAGCGCACGGTCCATGGGCTCCTCGGCGTGCCGGTCCTTCGCGTTCCAGGCGCCGCCGTGGAGGTCCAGCACAGTTGGAAATGGACCGGCACCGTCGGGCAGGTAGAGGCGAGCCATCAGCATGCGCCCGGCGGCGTTGCGACGGAACTCGACCTCGCGCACCGTGACCGCGAGCTTGGCCTTCGGGTCGTAGACAGGCCTCGAGGCGGCGGCCGCGCTCGCGAGTCCGCTACCAGACCAGACGCCCGGCGTCAGGGACGGGACGCCGGCCGCCCCGAAGGCACTCATCAGCTTGAGAAACTCTCGACGTCCGTGCAACTGGGCCATCTCGCTGACCTCCTTGAACATGAATTGCGCGCTTCAGACCCTGCGCAGTTCGGCGACTCGGCTACGGTGTCGGCAGCGCCGGCATCCTGTCCTTCGGCAGTCGTGGCAGCTGCTCGTCTCTCATCGCCAGGTGGTACACCGCTGCGGCAATCACCATGGCGCTCTGCCGCGCATCGTCCTCGATGATGCGCTCGTAGGTGTCCAGGTTCGTGTGCCAGGTGTAGGTCTGGTACTCGATCGGGTCCTGCTGCACGCCGATGCCAGGCAGGCCCACCTCGTTGAACGACGTGTGGTCCGAGCCGCCGCGCCGGCGGCTCGTCGTGGTGGTCGCGCCAAAGAAGCCGTTGTCGGCGAACGGCCTGGTCGCGTCGCGCAGGATGGCAGCCGCCTCGGGAGGGCCGAACACGGTCATTCCCCGCGCGCGGCCCGTGCCGGAATCGATGTTGAAGTAGCCGGCGAAGTTTGCGTATTCCGGCTTCGGGCTCTCGAAGGTGCCGAAGTGTTCCTTCACGTAGGCCTGGGATCCGAGCAGGCCCTGTTCCTCCCCGCTCCAGAGCGCCACTCGAATGGTGCGGCGAGGTGTGACCCCGATGGCCTGCAGGATGCGAATCGCCTCGAGCATCGTTGCGCAGCCAATCGCGTTGTCGGTCGCGCCGGTGGCGGCATGCCACGAGTCGAGATGCCCGCCGAGCATGACCACCTCCGCGGAGTTGTCAGCGCCAGGAATCTCTGCGATGACGTTGTACTGCGTGGCGCCTTCCGGATACGAACGGTTCACGATGTTCAGCTCGAGCTCCACCGTCCGCCCACCGGCCATCAGGCGCCACAGCCGGCCGTAATCCTCGTTGCGCATGACGACCGTGGGCACCGCCTTGGCGATGTCGAAGGTGCGGTTGTTGAAGGCGCGAATCTGCCCGTGATCGCGGCCCGCGTCGTTCACGCGGCCAACGGCGCTGGCGGACACGAGGAACTGATCCACCTGCTCGGCGATCTGGTTTGCGGTGAGCACGCTCTTGTCGGGAGGCGGCGCGGCCGCCGGGCCTTGCGGTCCACCAAACGGCGATCCGCCACCCTCGAACTGCGCGCGGACGTCGGCGTCTTCACGACGCTTGGCCGGCGGATCGATCGTCACACCCAGCATCGCCGGCGTCCCCACGAGCACGATCCGGCCCTTCACCTTCGTGCGCTCGGTGTCCAGGAACGCGGACAACTGCGCCTGCGTGGGTCGCGTGGGCAGTTCCAGGGCCACGGTCTGGGCCGTCACGGGCCCGTTCGTGCCAGGCGTCCAGGCCAACGCCTCGGCCACCAGCGCGTCTTTCACCGGCGAGACAACGTGAACCGACATCCGCTCGTTCAACCACCCGGGATGTCCGAACGTCCAGGGCTCGAGGTGTGCATTCTTGAGCCCCCACGCGGTGGTCTCCTTGATCACCCAGTCCGACGCTCCCTTCAGGTTCGGCGAGCCGGTGAGACGCGGGCCATAGACGTCGGTCAGCACCTGTAGCGTGCGCATCAGCTGCGAGTTGTCGATGGCCTCGCGGCGGATCTTCCACTGGATGTCGCGGTCAATCTTCTCCTGCGCTGATGAGGTAGTCGTCGACAGGGCTGCCAACACGGCGACCAGGCTGAAAGCATGTGACGTGCGCATGCCGCATTCTAGCGCCGCCGCACCCGCCGCACCTGCCCGCACCCGCCCGCACCTGTCGGCACCCGCCCGCACCTGTCCGCACCTGCTAGGATCGCCTGGTTATGCAGATTGCGACCCCTGCCGTCCTGAAGCCGGGGATGAGGGTTGAGGTCCTACCCGGGCCTCGCCCCGGCGACGAGGTGACGTCCGGACGCGCCCAGCTCATTCGTGGCGCAGCGCTCATCTTCTGGGATCCGCGCACTCCCGGCAAGAAGCTCGACGCCATCGACACCGACCAGATCACGCCCGCCACCGACTGCGTCTCCGAGAGCCTCGACACCCTGGACGAACGGTGGAAGGCCGGTGCCTTCCGCTATCTGATGCCGGATTTCCGGGCGCGCGTGCACGCCGGCCAGACGTTCGTGATTGCCGGCGATCGCTTCGCCATCGGCAGCTCGAGGGAGATGTCGCCGGCGGGACTCAAGGCCATCGCGGAAGAGGTCGGGTTGCAGATGGTGATCGTCTGCGCCCACAACATGGGCGACATCTTCCGCCGGAACGCCCTGAACCTCGGGCTTCACGTGGTGCAGAGCCCGGAGGCGGTCGCCGACGCGCGCGACGGCGACGTGTTCATGTTCGATCCGGTGTCTCGGGCGCTGGCCAACGAGGCGCAGGGAACGCGCTACACGCCCGTGCCGCTCAGCGCCAAGGAGGACGAGATCCGGCAGAGCGGTGGGATCTTCGCCGTGGGACGCCGCGAGTTCCGAGCCTCGGTCGAGCGGACGCCGGAGGTCCGTTGGGCAGACCCCGATCGCGCCCGCGGCATGTCCACCACCGAACAGATCGTCTGGGCGCATCGGGTCGACAAGGACGCTGACCTGAAGCCTGGCGCCACGCTCCGCGTGTACGCCGATTTGCTGCCCGCCTCCGACGGCACCGCGCCATTTGCCATCCACACCTTCAACCAGATCACCGGGGGCGACGCCATCTTCCCGCGCCAGGCCGCCGTCGCCAACGACCATTTCGTTTTCACCGGCAAGGAAGACGACGACAAGCAGACGGGGATCGGCCGCCAGTTCGCGGCGCATCACGGCCTCGAGAAGCCCTATTACGCGACCCCCGGCGACGGCATCTTCCACTTCTACTTTCCCGAACAGGGGCTGGTGCTGCCCGGCCAGTTCATCCCCGGCGCGGACTCGCACTCGCGGGCCTACGGGGCTTACGGTGCCGTTGGCATGGGGGTGGGCTCGACGACGCTGGGGTTCGGCTGGTCCACGGGCTACATCTACTTCACGATGGCGAGGCAGCGGCGAGTCACCTTCACCGGTCGCCTCAGCGCGTGGGTCACTGGCAAGGACATCGTCCTCGAGCTCCTGCGGCGATGGGGGGCCAGGCAGTCGCAGGGAATGTCGGTGGAGCTGGTCGACCGCGATCGGCAGCTGCCGATTGCGTTCCGCAATACCATCGCCAACATGATGGCCGAAGCCGAGGCGCTGAACGGTATCTTCGCGCCCGACGAGACGACCGAGGCGTGGTATCGAGCGAAGGGCATGACCGACCTGCCGTACCCGCCCATCGCCTGCGGCGCGGATGCGGTGTTCGAGCTCGACGAGGAGCTGGTGCTGGGTGACGTGACGGCGATGATCGCCAAGCCGTTCAGTCCCGGCAACGCGTTTCCGGCCGAGGAAGTCGCCCGCGAGCGCATCACGTTCGACAAGGCGATGATCGGCTCCTGCACCAACGGCAGTTATGACGACCTGCTGTCGGCGGCGCTGGTGCTTCTCGCCGCCCGCGGCCAGGGACTGACCCGGGCGCAAAAGGAGCTCGTCGTGTTCCCGGGCTCGGGTGGCGTGAAGGTGCAGATCGAGCGGCCCGATCCGCGGTTGGGCGGCGAGTCGATCGCGGACGTGTTCCGCTCGGTTGGCGGTCAGATCCGAGCGAGCTGGTGCGGCCCGTGCTTCGGCCAGGGGCCGGATGCGCTCGCCAGCGGGCAGCGCGCCATTACCTCGTTCAACCGGAACTGGCAGAACCGGATGGGCTACGGCGGCGAGGGCTTTCTCGCCTCACCCTCCGTCGTGGCGGCGTCCGCGCTCGCCGGTTACATGGCGCCGCCGAGCGAACTGGGGCTGGAGTGGGATGCGGAAAGATTCGGTGTCTGAGAGAGATGGAATCTAATGATCGGTCGAGCTGGTGATTTGGTGATTCATCTGATGATGTGAAGATCTCGGAGATCTATCTTGTGATCTATCTAGTGATCTATCTGGTGATGTCGCTCCTGCTGGTTCCGACTGGCGCAGTCGGACTGGAGTTGGCGGCGGCCACTGCCAGCGAGCATCAGCCGGGGCGTGGGCAGCTGTGCGCCTCGGAGGACCCGTCACCGACCGAGCTTGCCCGTCAACTGGCGCCACTCGGCGAGACCGGGCGTCTGGCCCTGGTTGCCCTCGCCGGATCGTCGAATCCCGACGAGGTCCTGTGCGGGATCGCCGGCCTGGCCGCGCTGGGTGACCGGCGCGTCATTTCGCCGCTGGCCTCCGCCCTGGAAAATCCCACGCTACGCCCGGCTGCTTACAAGCTCGCACGCTGGGCGGCCTATCTGGCGGGCGGCCCGGAGCCCGATCTGGGAGCCGCGATGCTGCGTGTGGTCGAGGCCGTCAGCGATCAGGAGACGTGGGACGCCACGGGCATCGACGCGATCTGGCTCCTGGGCGAAGTCGACCATCCCGCGGCGAGAGACCGGCTGCTGACGGAGCTGCGCTTGCCGCTCAGTCCCGAGGCACTGGATGCCGTCGTCCATGGCCTCGCCAGGCAGGGTGATCCGCGGGCGCGCACGGCGATCGCGACGCTGGGCGTCGAGGCCGCGCGAGCCAAGTCAGGCAATGCCACGCCGGAACAGGCGCGCCGGCTCGGCGAGGTGGCGTTCTATCAACTCGCGCTCGGGCCCGACGCCCTGGCCGAGGGACTCGTGACGCTGGGTACGATGGCCGCGCGCGACCAGGAGTCGGCGGCGGCCTGGGCCGTGCAGACGCTCTGCGCGCGGGCAGTGCGGCGGCCAGCCGCGCGAGCCCCTATCGAGGCGCATCAACAGGCCCTGGTCGGGGAGCTCGATCGGCTCGGCATCTCGTGGCAGGCCTCCAAGGGGCCGCTCGGATGCGGGACGCGCTGAACCCGTCGATCACCGGCCCTTCCAGCTCGCCGCCGATCGTTGGCCCCGGAGTCCGGAAGCTCCGCGGCTATGATGCGTCTACACACTGGAGGTGTCATGAAGGCGATGTGCGCGTCGGTGACGGTCGTTCTTCTCATCGCAGTCCCCAGACCCGCGTGGACTCAGCCCGCGGATCGCGCCTCCTTCACCGTCGGCACTGCCACCGCGTCGCGGGGACAGGCTGCCACCGGCGCCATCGAGGTCGCCGCGGGCAGCGATGCCGCACTGTCGATTCCGGTCGCCGTGGTGCACGGCGGCAAACCGGGGCCGGTCCTGGCCCTCGTCGCCGGCTCGCACGGCACCGAATACGCGTCGATCGTCGCCCTCACCAGGCTCGTCTCCGCTCTCGATCCCCGCGACGTCGCCGGCACGGTCATCATCGTGCCCCTCGTCAACGTGCCGTCGTTCACCCGGATCGTGCCGCACCTCAATCCGGTGGACGGCAAGAACATGAACCGGATGTACCCCGGCCGTGCGGACGGCACCCAGACCGACCGCGCTTCGCTGGCGATCACCCGGCATGTGATCGAGCCCGCGGATCATGTCATCGATTACCACGGCGGCGACCTCGACGAGAACCTCCGGCCGTACGCATACTGGACGCGCACCGGAAAGGCCGCCCAGGACGCTGCGTCACGTGCGCTCGTGCTCGCGTTCGGCCTGGACCACATCATCATCTCGTCCGATCGGCCGACCGATCCTGCGGCCTCCCGGTATCTGGAGAACACCGCGACGACTCGGGGGAAGCCGTCCATCACGGTCGAAGCGGGACATTCGGGTCCGGTGGAGCCCGAGGATGTCGCAGTGCTCGTGAACGGGACGCTGAGCGTGATGCGGCAGCTGAAGATGCTGCCCGGTGCGCCCGCGCCGACGGAACACCCCGTCTGGATCGACCATCTCGCCGACGTCACGAGCGATCAGGCCGGCATCTTCCATCCCGGGGTGAAGCCCGGCACCTATGCGGAGGCCGGCATGACGCTCGGTTACGTCACCGACTTCCTGGGCCGGAAGACGGGCGATCTGCATGCCCGGGAGGCGGGTGTCGTCCTCTACATCCGCGCCGTGCCGTCGGTAGGGAAAGGCGACACCGTGGCCAGCGTCGCCGTCGTCGCGCGCGAACACGGGCCGGCCGAGCAAGGTCGTGAGCTCGGGTGCTTGCGCGGCGGCGGGTGAGGTGCAGAGCGCTGCGGTCACCAACAGGCAGCCCAGGGCCGCGGCATGAGCGATTCGCATGCCGAGAATGTACTCTGGCGTCACGCCGCGGGCATCACGGCGCCTTGCCGACGACGCCGACGCTGGCCACGGTGTCGCCTTTCCCTACCGACGGCACGGCGCGGATATAGAGGACGACACCCGCTTCTCTGGCATGCAGATCGCCCGTCTTCCGGCCCAGGAAGTCGGTGACGTAGCCGAGCGTCATGCCGGCCTCCGCATAGGTGCCGGGCTTCACCCCGGGATGGAAGATGCCGGCCTGATCGCTCGTGACGTCGGCGAGA
>DATLLC010000346.1:0-10539 GCA_035538015.1 Vicinamibacterales bacterium | reverse complement strand
CACGCAGTAGTGCCACGGTCGACTATCAAACGCTGGCGTCGGTTGGCCGCCGGCTCGCTGGCGGTCTTCATCGGAGCACAGGGAACGTTGAATAGATTCACACGCCCAAGCGTGCCGGTGTTCGCCGTGGCCGTCCTGCTTCCCCCGAACAAGAGAATGAGATTCGCCGGTTCACGGCGACATGGGCGTGGACTAACGGCTCAGTGGTCATCCGCTTAGGACTGTTGTGCGCGCGGGCCCAAGACGTGAATTCGGCGCCGCCTACGCGCCCGCGCCTTCAACCGTGGAGCAGAGCCGTCAGCTTCGTCGCCGCCTCCTGCTGCATCGATGGCAAGGCATGTGCGTAGATTCCGTGCGTCATCTCGATTTTTGCGTGTCGCCCCCCCCGGGCGGTAGCCACGGGCACGGGTGTCCGCGTTTCGGGCGGGCGAGCCTATTTCTCCGACTGCGCCAGCTTGGCTCGCAGTTCGTCGAACCAGTTGACGACGACTTGCAGCGGCGCCGTCGGCTGCCACCCCTCGATGGCGTTCTTGATCACATAGAAATGCTGCCCATCGGGCGAGACGTCCCACGACGTGATGGTGTCTTCGAGGTTCACTACTACCCGACTCTCGCCTATCGGGCTGCCATCCGGCCCGATCGCTACGCAGGCAATGGAGGACATCGTTAAGCCCGCGCGATAGCACAGCTCTCGTCCCCGCATCGTCCACTGCGGGTGTTGTCCGCCGTTCCTCGACACCTGCTGTCGCCGGCCGCCGCTTGCGTACGGCACGACGTACACTTCGAATTGCCCTGTATCGTCCGACTGGAAGGCCAGCCACGTGCCCTCCGGCGACGCGGTCGGGGCCCCCTCGCGCGCGCCCGAAGTGACCAGGGCTTCCTTGCCTCCGGAGCCGTCTGACCTGATTCGAAAGATGTCGCCAAAGTCCGAAACGAGCACGTACCGATCGTCGGCCGAGAACGCCTTGATCGACGAGATCTCGTTGCCACCCTGCAATTTGGTTTCCGAAGGCGACTGCACACCGGCGACGTAGAGCTCGGTTTCGCCTCCTCGCGTGGACGAGTGCGCCAGCCTGGTGCCGTCATGACTCCACGCCGGGCCTTCGTTGGACCAGGTCTCGGTGAGCAGACCAAGCGTCTTGCGTCGCAGATCGAACAGCCACGTCCGTACGTTGGCACCGTAGGCCGAGAGCGCTACGTGCTCGCCTGTCGGGGATGCGCGCACGAAGCTGTAGGGGCCGGACTCGAGGAGTGGCGTCTCGCGTCCTCGACGGTCGAAGACGACGACCTGGCGCCGGTACCGCTGTGCCCGGCCTTGCAGGTAGACGAGCGTTCCATTGTCGGATATCGCGTAGGGGGTCAAGCCGTCGGCCGGTTCGGTGACGATATCGTCGACGACAGCGACCGGACTGCCGCGAACCTCCCATCGACTCGTATCGATCGCGACGGCGTGGAGCGCGCCGGCCCGGCCGAACAGCAGGTGGCCGGTGGTGGTCACTTGAGGGCTCATCCCGCCGCTGATCAGAACCTTCTGGACTCCTGTTTCCAGGTCCTTGACGGCGATGACCGCCCGGTCGAAGGACTCCGTGTCCTCTCGAACGATCGTGAACACAATCGCCCTGCCATCCGGTGTGGCCGACGCACCGTAGTAGTAGGTCTCCCGCTTCTTTGCGTCGGGTTTCGCGAACACCTCGGGGGAACCCGACAGCGTCTTCCGGTAGAGCGTGCCGAAGTTCTCGTACACCAAGCCGTCCTGCCCCCACCACGCGGCGGTCGAGATCGAGCCCAGGACGGGCTCCATCGCCAGAACCGGAGCGCCTCCCTTGACCGACGTCACGTAGTAGCGGGTGTACCCGACGCGAAAGGCGAGTCTGTCTCCGGCTGGCGAGAAGACGGGCGTGAACGCAGAAGCCAGCTCTGACGCCGGGCGCGTGGTGCCGTCGAGCGACCGCAGATACAGGCGCCCGCCAGGCGACGTGCGATCCTCGCTCGGCGTCCCGTAGGCGATCATCGAGCCGTCGCGCGTGATGGCCACGCTCTGGTGCGCGAGCTCGGGTCTCGGCATCGCTGGCATCGGGTTCGTAATCTGGAACCGGATCACCTGCCGCGGCCCGTCGGCGGCAACGGGCGCCTCACGCCAGCCGCGGCCGAGGAGCAGCCATCCCGCAATCAGGCCCGCGATGCCGGCGACGAGCAAAGCGACCACGGGCAGGCGCGGCCGACCGACCACGGCCGGCACTGTGGCAGAGCCGAGATCGCCCGACTCCAGGTCGTGCTTGAGCTCGCGCAGGTCGTTGCGCAGGTCCTTCGCGCTCTGGTAGCGCGCCTCGACGTCCTTGGCCAGCGCACGGCGGACGATCCGCCACAGCCCCCGCGGCTGCACCGGGACGACCTCGCTCAGCGGCCGCGGCGCATCGCGCACGATCGACGACAGGATCGAGATGGCGGAATCGCCCTTGAACGGCCGCTCCCCGCTCGCCATCTCGTACAGCATCGTGCCCAGCGAAAAGAGATCCGATCGCTGATCGATGGCCTTGCCCTCGACCTGTTCGGGCGACATGTAGGCCGGCGTTCCGACGATCTGGTGGGCGCCGGTGAGCGGAGTCGTCGTCGTGGCTGGTGCGTGCTGATCGCCAGCCGGCGAGTCGACGTCACGCAGGCGCGCCAGGCCGAAGTCGAGCACTTTCACGCGTCCGTCCTTCGTCACCATGACGTTGCGCGGGGTCAGGTCGCGGTGGACGATGCCTCGGTCGTGGGCGGCGCCGAGGGCGTCGGCGATGGCAATGCCGGTATCCAGCAACCGGTCGAGCGGCGTCCCCGGGGTCTTTATGCTCGCGTCCAGGGCCACGCCATCGACGACTTCCATCGTCAGGAAGTGGATGCCGTCGGATTCCTCGATTGAATGGACCGTGACGATGTTGGGGTGGTTGATGGTGGCGGCGGCGCGTGCCTCTCGTCGAAAACGCTCGAGCGCGGGGCCGCTGCCAGTCAGCTGTTCTGGCAGGACCTTCAGCGCCACGCGCCGGCCGAGCGACAGATCGTCGGCCGCGTAGACCTCGCCCATGCCCCCCTTCCCGAGCAGGGACACGATTCGGTAGTGACCGAGCGTGGTGCCGACCGTCAGTTTCAGAGCGATACCCCCAAGTGCGCCGGCCGCAGGCACGGGTCATCTTAGCCGCCCCAGCCGTAGCTGTCACGGATGAAGTCACTCCGGCGGCGTGAACCGGTAGGCTTCGGTGATCGCCGTGATGCCGGCGCGGATGGACGATAGTCACCAAAACAGGGTGGCACGTCAACGGAACGCCCCTTATCAGACTTCGCTCGCGAGGACGCCAGGTATTCGCCCCCCCACGGCACAGCCCCTGGCCCATGGCCCGAGCACGATCGGGCGCGACCCGGCGGTCACCGTACCGCTCGCGTCAGCCAGGTGTCGTGGCACCACGCCCGGCTCGACGTGTCCGGCACCGGTGGAAGCATCGAGGATCTCGGATCGACGAACGGCACTCTCGTCAACGGCGCGCGGATCGCGGCGCCCACCGCGCTCGGTGACGCGACGAGATCGCCATCGGCGAGACGAGGCTCGTGTTCCGGACGGGTACTCGGACGATCGAGACGAAGACCAGCCGCGCCGGTCAGCCCGCGTTCACGCCGGCGCGCGATCACTGTGGCGGCGGCCGACGCGAGTCGGTCATCACCGAGATGGCGAGCGGGTTGTCCGTGTGCACCGCTTCCACGACCAGCACGTGCCTGCCGTCTGGCCCCACGTCGTAGTGGTTGCGGCCGCTCGATATCGACTCGATCGGCAGTGTGAACAGCCGTCGGGGTGACCCGAGCAGCGGCTGCACCGGATCGTGGACCTCCACCGCCATCAGCGTGTTGTCGAGCGCGACGTAGAACACTATGCGGCCGTCGGGACTCCAGCGCGCCTCGAGGCCGCCGTTGTTAGAGATGGGAATCGGCGTGCCAGGCGATGCGACGCGGAGCAAGTAGGTTTCCCAACGACCGGTGCGGTTGGACGTGAACGCCAGCCAGCGCCCATCAGGCGAGAACTGTCCGTCGGCTTCGATAGCCGGGGTATTGGAAAGGGGTTTTCCGGCCGAACCATCCACGGGCACGAGCCAGAGATCGGTATTTCCTTGCGTGTTGAGACGCTGGAGCAGCAGCGAGCGGCTGTCCGGGGTCCAGTCGCGAACACCGTGACCGGGAACTACATCGGTGCCTGCCACGTCAAGCGTCGTCACGTGTTGTGTGGCGAGGTCCATGACGATCGCCGAGCTGTCGGGCAACCTGGTGAAGGCCAGACGCGTTCCGTCCGGGGACCAGGCACTACTGTGGTATCCGGCCTTGCCGTCGGTAATCTGCGAGCCGATTCCGCGTTTGAGATCAATCACCCAGATGCCGCTCAAGCCGCTCCTCGGATCGACCCGATCGGCCGTCACTCTGGCACCATCGCGCGAGATGACCGGATTGTTGTACCCCTCCGAATCCGGGACCGCGGCCACTCGCGCGCCATCCAGTGTGAACCAGGCGAGCTGTCGGCCTCCCGGTAATCCGACAAGCGTGGCGATCGCACCGGTGCCGGAGATGGTGAACGCGCTGAGAGAGTAGTTGAAGCGAGCGACCCCTTTCTGGACGATGCGCGGATCGCCCACGGCCGCACGGCTGCGCGAGTCGAACGGCACGGCCAGGAGGTCGGACCCCCGCACGAAGAACAGCTCGCCCAGGCTCAGGATTGCCCCCGAATCGGCCGCGATCACGAACGTCGGCTCGAGATCGGACAGGCCTCCCGCGTACACGCCGGCACGCAGCTCCGCGCCTAGTTGCAGGTATAAGAAGTGCTCGCCGTCGGGCAGGAAGGTTGGCGCGTCGAGCCGCGCGGCCGCGTTCGCTGACAACCGCAGGTCGGCCACGGCTCCGTCCCGTACGTCGATCCGTTTGAGCCGGCCGCCATGCACGAGCAGGATCACACCTGTCGCCCCCCAGGTTCCGCGGCCGCTGACGCCTGCGGCGACAACGTTCGAGACCTGGTCCGCGACGCTGATGCGCATCAACGCCCCGCGCTGCGTGAAGGCGATCTGCGAGCCGTCCGGAGACCAGAACGGGAAAGCCGCCCCCGACGTTCCATTGAGCTCAAGGGCATCGAGCCGATCGAGACGGCGCAGGAAGAGCGCATCGGTTCCGTCAGGCTTCGACGCGACGAACGCGAGTTGACGTCCGTCTGGCGAGAAGGCCACCGCCGGCTGGCTCTCGTAAGGCAGGAGTGACGTCGCCGGCGGCGGATAGGTCTTGAATGCGACTCCCGCAGCTGGTCCGGCGTCCGGGCTCCGCAGCATGGTCCCCAGTACGGTGGCCGCCAGTGCGATTGCGATCGCTGCGACGACGAGCGCGCCGCGACGCCTGAGACCACTGGCGCTCGGCGCGACGGCCTGATCGAGCGTGCCGGCGAGCCACCGCAGTTCGTCGGCGAGGTCGGCCGCCGTCTGCCATCGCCGCGCCGGGTCTCTGGCAAGGCACTTCGCGACCAGCCGCGCCAACGCAGGGGTTGACACCTCGGGCGGCAGGACGGGTGGATCGTGCTCCGTGATTCGCGCGGCGAGTGCCGACGGGGAATCGGCCACGAACGCGCGTCTGCCGGTCAGCATCTCGTAGAGCACCGCGCCGAGCGCGAACAGGTCGGAGCGCGGATCGACCTCGCCGCGCAGCTGCTCCGGCGCCATGTACGGGAGCGTGCCCGAGGGGCTGCCCTCGCCCACGGGAGCGGTGAGCGTCACGTTCAGGTCCTGCCCCGCGCGGCGCAGTCGCGCGATGCCAAAATCCAGGAGCTTGACGCCCGACGGCGTCAGCATGATGTTGCTTGGCTTGACGTCCTGGTGGACCACGCCGTGCTGGTGCGCGAACGCGAGCCCGTCTGCCACCGCGGCGGCGATGGTCAACGCCTCCTGCCGCGGCAGGCCGCGGCCGTTGCGTCCAAGCAGGCGCGTCGCGAGGGTCTGCCCCTCGAGCGCCTCCATCACCAGGTAGGTGTGGCCGTCTTCCTGCAGGATATCGTGCAGCGCGCAGATGTTGGGGTGTGAGAGCTGCGCGACGATGCGCGCTTCCCTCTCGACGCGAGCGCGGTGCGGCGGATCGGAGCCGAGATCGCCCTTGACACACTTGATCGCGACACTCCGCCCGAGCCGCGTGTCCGTCGCCCGATACACCTCGCCCTGGCCGCCGGCGCCGAATGGCCCGAGGATCGCGTAGGGGCCGAGGCGGGTGCCCTGGCTGAACGCCATGACGGCCGCATCATAGCGCAGCGGCGCGGTAGCGAGGACGTCTTCAGGATCGCAGCGTCCGGACACTGCAACCCCAGAGCCCCGAAGACCGCAAGACCTCCCGCCTTCGCCAAAGGATACGGCGGGCAAGCAAGACCTCAAGATCTCTCCGCCTCGTGAATCTTGCGGACGCGTCCTTCGTGCCATCGCCCTCGAACGGCGTGTCGAGCAACACGCGCAGGATCTCGGTGGCCAGGGGCTGCGGTGTCGCCAATCGCGGCGGCGCGGATGCCCGGCACCTTGTTCGCGGTGATGGCCATGCCGATGCCGCTGCCGCACACGAGCACGCCGCGATCGAACCGGCCCTCGCTGACGGCGCGGGCCACCGCGGCGGCAAGTCCGGGTAATCGACCGATGCTGGGCCGTCGGTGCCAAGACGATAGTCGGTACTTAGTCGGTACTAGCGGGGGGCGGTGGTCAACGGAACGCCCCTTATCAGAAGGTGCAGGATCCCCCTTCGCCGCGTGCGCGAGCTCGTCGATGACCGCTTCCTTGAAGAAGCCGTGCTGGGACTTGAGCACCGATCACCAGGCGCCTGTCCGGATCGGGTGCTTCGCACCCCTGGCGTCGGCACGCGTGTCGGGGATCGAGTGCGGCATGAACACCGATTCGCCGTCGCCGCCGCCGGCATACGCACACGCCACCGCGACCGGCAGGCCATCGGCTCCATGATCGCGTGCGCGAGAAACGACACCTGGTAGTCGGCAGTGACGATCGTGGCGGCATTCGACGGCCTCTCGGGCGCGGTGCCCAGCGCCTGATCGAACGCGGCAAAGATCGTCTCGCTCGACACGCTGCCATGGCCGGCATCGTCGAACTGCGGCTTCACGACGCTCACCGCCATTTCGCGCCCGCCAGTAGCCGTCGGCCACCACGGCCACGGTTTCCTGCGGCGCGGGGGCCCATTGACCAGGGTGAAGGCGCCGAGCACAATGCCCTTCGAGGACGCCATGCCCCTGCAGTCTCGCCGCCAGCTCATCACCCTCACCCTCGCGGCGGCCCTTGCGCTGTCGGCGGCTGCACTCGTCGCGCAGAGCCGCGCCGCCACGCCACAGCCGCCAGCCATCGCGCGTGTTCCTGAGCCGAAGGACGTCTTCGGGTTCGCGCCCGGCGACGACTACAAGCTCGCCAGTCACGAACAGATCGTCGAGTACTTCCACAAGCTCGATGCCGCCTCGGAGCGCATCGTCGTCGAGGAGATCGGCAAGAGCAGCGAGGGCCGCCCGATGATTCTCGCTGCCATCTCGAGCGAGGCCAACATCAGGAACCGGGCGCGGTTCCAGGAGATCGCGCGGCAGCTCGCGATCGCACGCGGGGTGGACGAGCCGCGGGCACGCGCTCTGGCAAAGGAGGGCAAGGCCATCGTGTGGATCGACGGCGGCCTGCACGCGACCGAAGTGGCCGGGGCGCAACACACGCCGGAACTCGGCTGGTGGCTGGTCGCTTCGGAAGACGACGAGGCACGTCGGGTGCGTGAGAACGCGATCCTGCTGCTGATGCCGTCGATGAACCCGGACGGGCTCGACATCGTGCGTGGGTGGTACATGAAGAACCTCGGCACGCCCTTCGAGACGACGACGCCGCCGGAGCTGTATCACCACTACGTCGGCCACGACAACAACCGCGACTGGACGATGTTCACGCAGGTCGAGACGCAGGCGGTGGCCCGGCAGCTCTACAAGGTGTGGTACCCGCAGGTGGTCTACAACCACCACCAGTCGGGCCCGTTTCCGAGCCGCATCTGGGGCCCGCCGATGAAGGACCCGGTGAACCCGAATCTCGATCCGCTGATCGTCAGCACGATCAACCAGATCGGCGAGGCGATGCGAAAGCGCTTCGACGAGGAGGAAAAGCCCGGCTACAGCAGTCACATGCTGTACGACATCTGGTGGAACGGCAGCATGCGGGGCGGCCCTGATTTCCACAACATGGCCGGCTTCCTCACCGAGACCGCCCTCTACCGCTACGCGACCCCGCACTGTTACACGCCGGAGGAGGTCCCCGAGACCTTCGGCGAGCGGCACAAGAACCTGCCGGCGAAGATCCCGAGCGTCAACTACACCAACCCGTGGCTGGGCGGATGCTGGCCGCTGCGCCAGCCCGTCGAATACATGATCACGGCCTCGCGTGCGACGCTCGACCTGGCGGCGCGGCTGAAAGACGACTTCCTCTACAACATCTGGCGGATGGGCACGCGCCAGATCGTCAGGGGCGAGAAGGCGCAGGGCGGCCCCTACGCGTACGTCATCGACCTGGGCGCGCAGCACGATCCCACGCGGACGGTGGAGTTCCTGCGCACGTTCCGGATCGCGAACATCGAGATTCGGCAGGCCGACGCGTCATTCCAGGCCGGCGGCCGCACCTACCCCGCCGGCACGTACGTGATCGGTCCGCATTCGTTCCGCCCCTACGTCGTGGACCTGATCGAACCGAAGAAGTTCCCCGAGCGACGCCTCTATCCCGGTGGTCCACCCGACCCGCCGTACGACATGACGGGCTACGAGCTGAGCCTCCAGATGGGTGTGAAGATCGATCGCGTCGTCGAACCGTTCCCGCTACCGGCGCGCGTGGTCGACGAGATCCCGCCGGCTCCCGGCGGCGTGCAGGGATCCGGGACCGCGGGCTTCGCGCTGGCCCCGAACCAGAACCTGGGCGCGAAGGCGCTCAACCGACTGCTGAAGGCTGGCGCCACGGCCTCGTGGGCCGCCGACAATACCATCATCGTGCAGGGCGTGGCACGTGATGTCATCGATCGCGAGGGCAAGGGTCTCGGCGTGGTGTTCAAAGCGCTCGATGCGCCTCCGGCCGGCGCGAGGCCGATTCGGACGCCCCGCATCGGCCTCTATCGCAGCTACCGCGCGAACATGGACGAGGGTTGGACGCGGTGGATTCTCGAGCAGTACGAGTTCCCCTACACCAGCCTGTCGAACGCCGACGTTCGCGGCGACCTCTCGAAGTTCGACGTGCTGCTCTTCGCGGACGAGTCCGAGGACACCATCCTGAACGGCCATCTGGCCGGTACGATGCCGCCGGATTTCGTGGGCGGCATCGGGATGGAAGGCGCCGCCAACGTCCGGCGGTTCGTCGAGCGGGGCGGGTGGCTGGTGGCGTGGGACACGGCGGTGGACTTCGCCATCCGCGCGCTGGAGCTGCCGCTGCGCAACAGCGTGAGCGGCACGCGCCCGACCGAGTTCTTCATCCCCGGCTCGCTGCTCCGGATCACGACGAAGCCCGAGAACCCGCTGGCCGCTGGCATGGAGGCGAGCGCCATCGCCATGTTCGCGGACTCGCAGGCGCTGCAGGTAGTGCCGCCGGCGGCCGAAGGCGGGCGGCGGGCGGAGCGGACGGCGGACGTGTACGCCGAGTTCCCGCGCCAGGACCTGCTGGCCAGCGGGTGGGAGCTGGGTGCGTCGCGCTACGTGGCTGGACGGGCGGCCGCCGTGCGCGTTCCGGTCGGCAAGGGTCAGGCGGTGGTGATGGCCATCCGTCCGCACTGGCGCGGCCAGCCGCACAACACCTTCAAGCTGCTGTTCAATCCGTTGTACTTGAGCACGCGCCAAGAGGGCGTCGGCACGGCGCAGTAGTCGGCGGCGGGTTCAGCTGCGCGGATTCACCGGTTCCGGCGTAGGATCGGCCTCCCATGCGAAAGATTGACATCTTCACCCACATCATGCCCACGCCGTACCACACGCTGCTGACGAAGCTCGCGCCGGACTTCGCGGACGTCGGCAAGCGGATGCGCGGCGTGCCGATGCTCACCGACCTCGACCTGCGCTTCCGCGTGATGGACGCGTTCGAGGGCTATCAGCAAATCCTCTCGCTGCCGACGCCGCCCATCGAGGCGATGGTCTCGGGCGAGGACGCCGTCGATCTGGCACGAGCCGCCAACGACGGGATGGCGGAGCTCGTACACCGCCACCCCGCCCGTTTTCCGGGGTTCGTGGCGTCGCTGCCGCTGGGTGACCCTGCGGCCGCGATGACCGAGCTCGAGCGGGCGATCGGCACGCTGGGCGCCCGCGGCATCCAGTTGTTCAGCAACGTCAAGGGAGCTCCCCTCACCTCACCCGAGCTGCTGCCGCTGTTCGAGGCGATGTCCGGATACGACCTGCCGATCTGGCTGCATCCGTACCGAGGGCCGGCGTGGTCGGACTACCCGGTGGAGGATCGCTCGCAGTTCGAGATCTGGTGGACCTTTGGCTGGCCGTACGACACCAGCGTCGCGATG
>DATLLC010000345.1:0-7282 GCA_035538015.1 Vicinamibacterales bacterium | reverse complement strand
TAGCTGGCCGTTTGGATGCAGGTAGTCCTCACGCAGCATGAGGTCCAGCTGGCTGAGGGCGAAGTCGATGTCAACGGTGGCGAGTGGGATCGTGTGGAAGGCGAGGTCCCACGCCGCGTACCAGGGGTACTCCCACTTGTCGGGCATGGAGATCACGTCGGCGTTGTAGAGATGTGTCCACTCGTGATTCCGGCCGTTGAAGCGTTCGCCGGGCGGCATCGGCTGCGTCGGATCGCCGCTGAGCCAGTCGCGCACGACGTAGTGATAGAACTGCTTGGACCAGAGCACACCCGCGAGCGATTGCCGCATCACGGATCGTGCATCCGGCGAGAGTGACTCGGGGATGACCGTGCGGTAGAAATCGTCGGCCTCGGCCTGGCGGGTGGAACGAATCCGCTCGAAGGCCTCGTCGAAGGGCGCCCCGTTGACCCAGGCCGAGGGCACGCGGTCGCTGAGCCGAAGCCGGAGCTCGACACTGCCGCCGGCGGGGACCACCATCTGGTAGTGGGCGGCGGCCTTGGTACCCACGCCGCCCTCGTTCACGGCCGACATCTGGCCGTTGACGACGGCGTCGTTCAAGCCGTCCTTGAAGAACCCTTCGGTGGTGGCGCCGAACAGACGCCGCGCGTTGGTGTCGTTCTCGGTGAAGAGGAGGTTCGGCTGCCCGTCGCAGTAGAGCCACCGCGCACCCGAGCTCGGTTCGTCGAGCGCGATTACGCCTCCGGCAACCGGCGCCTCCACGCGGGCCAGCCGGGGCCGCATCGTCAGATCGCCCCACGACCACGTGTTGCGGAACCAGACTGTCGGCAGCAGGTGTGCCGGCGCGTCCACGGGCCCGCGATTGTGAACCCGGATCGTGATCAGGATGTCTTCGGTGGACGCCTTCGCATATTCGACGAACACGTCGAAGTAGCGCTGCTCGTCGAACACGCCGGTGTCGGCCAGCTCGTACTCCGAGGCCCCGCGGCCGCGGCGCCGGTTCTCCTCCACCAGATCGGCATAGGGGAATGCCCGCTGCGGATATTTGTAGAGGTATCGCATGAAGCTGTGAGTGGGCGTGGAATCCAGGTAGAAGTAGTACTCCTTGACGTCTTCCCCGTGGTTTCCCTCGCTGCCGGTCAGGCCGAAGAGACGCTCCTTCAGGATCGGGTCCTGCCCGTTCCAGAGCGCGACGGCGAAACAGATCCGCTGGTGCCGGTCGGAGATACCAGCCAGCCCGTCCTCGTTCCAGCGATAGGCGCGCGATCGCGCGTGATCGTGGGGGAAGTAGTCCCAGGCCTTGCCGTCGGGGCTGTAGTCCTCCCGGACGGTCCCCCAGGCCCGCTCGCTGAGGTAGGGCCCCCAACGCTTCCAGTGCTTCGTCTTGTCCCGATCTTCCTGCAGGCGGACGGTTTCGGCGTTCATCGATATCCCTGATTTGTGACTCGGATGCCGGGAGGCCCCTCCAGTGTCATGTATCGGGCGGGGCCGCGTGGCATCTCAACTCGCACACGAGGAGCGGACGGATGAATCGACCGCTGTATTGGCATTTTGCGTGATGTTCGTGGCGACCGGGACCTAGCCACCCTCGAATCGAAGGGCGTCATCGCCGAACCAAGCGACGCGTACGACCCGGATCGACGGAATGGAGTAATCTGCGCGCACCGATGCTGCCCAACCGAATCGTCGCAAGGTTCGCCGACGGCCGGATGCTGAAGGGAACCACGCAGGATTTTGCACCAGCCAAGGATACGTTCCATGTCATCGGGTCGGAAGGCGGTTCGCGGCCGGTCAAGGTGGCGGTCGAAGACCTGAAGGCGGTGTTCTTCGTGAAGTCTCTCGTGGGCAACGCCGCCTACACGGAGTTGAAGGAGTTCGGGGGACCGGCCCCTGGCCGCAAGGTTCAGGTGACGTTCAAGGACGGGGAAGTGCTGGTGGGCTCCACGCAAGGCTACCAGCAGGATCGCCCGGGCTTCTTCCTCGTGCCGGCGGACCCGCGATCGAACAACGACCGCATCTACGTCGTCACCACGGCGGTCGAGAAGGTCAGCTTCCTGTCCTGAGTCCGTTTTCGAAACTGGTTGAGCCGAGCGGCCCTCATGCGTAAAGTAGGCTCGTGCCCCCCCAGGAGCATGTCTCGTGCCGGTGACGAGCGCCGGCCTGCTGCTGTACCGCCGGGCCGGTCAGTCGCTGCAGGTGCTTTTGGTGCACCCGGGCGGCCCGTTCTGGCAGCGAAAGGATCTTGGCGCCTGGACGATCCCGAAAGGCGAAGTCACAGACGGCGAAGCGCTGCTCGCTGCCGCCCGGCGTGAGTTCCAGGAGGAGACCGGGTTTGCCATCGACGCACCGGCCACGCCCCTCGGGCACGTTCGATTGACCAGCGGGAAGGTCATTCACGCGTTTGCGGCCGAAGGTGATCTCGACGCCGGCCAGGTGCGGAGCAACACGTTCGAGATGGAATGGCCGCGCGGTTCAGGACATCGCCGAACCTACCCCGAGATCGATCGCGCGGCCTGGTTCGACATGAGCGAAGCGCGGCGGAGGATTCTGCCCGCTCAGGCGTCCCTGCTCGACACCCTCACCGACCTTGTGAACACGACAGGTCGCCGAGGCGTATAACAAGCGCGTGCTACCGATGCACGGACTTCGAAAATCCATTTCCGATCATGCCGCTGCTATTCTCATACGGAACGCTCCAGCAGCAGAACGTGCAGCTTGCCACCTTTCGCCGGTTGCTGGACGGGCACCCGGACGAGCTTCATGGGTACGAGTCCACGCTCGTCGCCATCGACGATCCACAGCTTGTCGCGACGAGCGGCAAGACCCACCATGCGAACGCGTCGTATACGGGTCACCGCGACCATCGCGTGACTGGAACGGCGTTCGATGTGACCGAGGACGAACTCGTCGCGGCAGATGCATACGAGCGTCTGGCCTCGTACGAGCGCGTGCGCGTCGCGTTGGCCTCGGGCAAGCAGGCCTGGGTCTACGTGTACGCCGCCACGCCGGGGCGCGAGGCCTGACGACCGCTGTCCATCCGCCTCCGGGCGAATTGCAGGCTGAGAAAGCGAGGGAGCCATGACTCTGGTCGTCGGCGCAACCGGCACGGTCGGCATGGAAGTCTGTCGAGCGCTGGTGTCGGCCGAACGGTGAACGGCAATGGAACGGGCCGTACCTGTGCTGCCGGCTGACGATCTCAGCGTCACCAAGGCCTTCTACGTGGAGCGCCTGGGCTTCCGGGTGACGTGGGAGGCGACCGAGGATGGCAAGACCGGGTTGATGGGGATCGAGCGGGGTACGATGATCATCACCATCGACGCGCCGATGTCGGGCCACGGGCGGGACGCGTGCGTGTCCCTGCACGTCGACGATGCCGACGCCTACTACCGGGAGTGGCGTGAGAAGGTCCCAATCAGCACGCCGCCGCGGAACGAAGCCTGGGGCGCGCGGACGTTCGGCCTGAGCGATCCGTCCGGGAACACCATCTTCGTCATCGGTCCGCTCCCCGAGAGCCCCATCACAACGCCGAAGAGTGCCTGACCGTGTCGGCACAGGAGTCGTGAGCACGCCGGATCTGCGGACCCGCGTCGCCCTCGTGACCGGGGCGAGCCGAGGTGTCGGGCGCGGTGTCGCGCTCGGCCTCGCGCACGCCGGCGCCAGGGTATTCGCGACCGGCCGAAGCATCGGGCGGTCCGATCCCATTCCCGGCGTCACGACCCTGGTCTGCGATCACACCGACGACCAGGCGGTCGCCAGCGTGTTCAGCCAGATCGATCGCGACGCTGGCACATTGGACATTCTGGTGAACGTGGCCTGGGGCGGGTACGAGCGCATGGTGGAGGACGGCCGCTTCACCTGGGGAGCACCGTTCTGGGAGCAGCCCGACTGGCGATGGGAGGCGATGATCACGGCCGGGGTTCGCGCGGCCTTCGTCGCCAGCCAGCACGCGGCGCGAAGGATGGTGCCAGCGGGCCGCGGGCTGATCGTGCACGTCTCGTCGTTGGCGGGACGGAAGTACGCGGGCAATGTCGTGTACGGCATCGCGAAGGCGGCCACCGACAAGATGGCCGCCGATATGGCGCAACAACTCGGGCCTCACGGTGTCACCGCCGTCGCGGTGTACCCTGGGCTCGTCCGGACGGAGGCGGTGATTGCGGCCGGGGTGTTCGATTTGAGCAACTCAGAGAGCCCGGAGTTCATCGGCCGGGCCGTGGCGGCGCTCGCCGGCGACCCGGACGTGGGACGATGGAACGGATCGGTGCTCGTCGCCGCCGCCCTCGCGCAGGAGTACGGCTTCACCGACATCGACGGTCGCATACCGCAGCCGCTCGAGTGGAACGGGGCCTGACGTCATCGCATCGATGGGCATCTCAGCACTGCAGGATCAGTTCGGCGCAATCGATATCTACCTGTTCGACCAGCTCCTGCGCGGCCGCATCGTTCGCGGCATGCGGGTACTGGACGCCGGCTGCGGCAGCGGCCGCAATCTCGTCTATCTGCTGCAGAACGGCTTCGATGTCAGCGCCGTCGACCGGGACCCCCTCGCGGTTGCCGAAGTGTGCCAGTTGGCCGCGGCCTTGGCGCCGCACATTCCTCCATCGCAATTCCGCGTCGAGCCCGTGGAAACCTGCTCGTTTCCCGACGCCTCCTTCGACGCGGTGCTCAGCAGCGCCGTTCTGCACTTCGCGCGCGACGATGAGCAGTTCGACTTGATGGTGGCGAAGATGTGGCGGCTGCTGAAGCCGGGCGGCCTCTTGTTCTGTCGCCTCGCGTCCGACATCGGGCTCGAGGGCGCAGTGTTCCTCGGGGACGGTCGATACCGGCTGCCCGACGGCTCGGAGCGGTATCTGGTCTCGGCGAAACGCTTGATGCAGATGACACGCGGCATGGGAGGCTCGTTGCTCGACCCGCTGAAGACCACCGTCGTGCAGGAGCAGCGGTCGATGACGACCTGGGTGGTCAGGAAATGAGGGCATACTGCTGACGCGCAGCTTCCAGTCGCGAGGTGAGGCGCGCCACCAGAGTGGTCGGCGCGATGGCGCGGGCCGAGGCCCCGAAACCCAGAATCCATGCCTCGAGGCCCCAGTCGATCACGACGTCGAGCGTGAGCCGGACACCGCCGTCGGGCGTGTCGGCGATCTGTTGCGTCGGGTGCCAGTCTCGCTCGCGAATATAGGGTGCCTCAGCGGCGGAGAAATCGACGACGACCCGCTCGGGCGATCCGGAGTAGACACTCAGTGAGTCGGGAAACACGCCGGCGGAGGCTTCCCGCGGGTCGAAGGTCTCCTCCAGCACCGCAAGAACCCTGATGCGCTGGGCCGCGAATGTCCGCATCTCTCCATACGCCGGCACGAACGCAAACAGATAGAGCGTGCCCTGGGCGTAGGCCACGCGCGCTGGCTCCACGAGATAGTCCTTGACCTGCTGGCTGGCGAACGAGTGGTATCGCATCCGCACGCGCCGATGCGCCAGGATGGCACCAAGCAGAGCGTCCACCTGGCGCGAGGCTCCGCTCTGAGGCCGCAGGACCGGAGCCTTCGCGGCGAAGGCCTGCGGCAACAGATCCACGAACCGCCAGAGAGCCGGTGGCAGCGCATCGGTCAGCTTGTCGAAGGCCGAGGTGAGGCTGTCGTGAAAGGGCCCGCCCGCAAGGGCCGAGAGCAGCGTGCGACTCAGATACAGGGCGCCGAGCTCCGAGAGCGAGAAGCCGGCCGTCGCGAGGCCGCCGAAGATATCTCGATTGAGGGTGTACCGCGTCCTGCCGTCGGTGCGGGTGGTCTCGATGGGGAAGCCGGCCTGGGCCAGCGCGTTGAGATCCCGGCGGATGGTGCGGTCAGATACGCCTTCTCCGGCCGCGGCCTGCAGCTCGGTGAGTGTCAGCGCGCGCGTGCGACCCTCCAGCGCGAGCAGGAGCCGCCACTGGCGGACGATTTCCGTGTGCCGTTCCATCGTGACCTCACCTGTCCAAGTCGCCGGGTAGGCTGCTCCGCATGCTGCACCGACTCCGATTCGGACGGCGTCCGGCCGCCGTCAAACATGTGTGCCGGGAGTGCGAAGCGCGACGAGCCCTGTTCCGCTACCGGGGCATCGTGAAGTGGGACCGGTACCACACCTTGTGCTTCCAATGCTACCGCCGCCACGTGAATCGGCAGCGCGCGGCCGTTTTTGCTGCCGGAATTCCGGCAGCGCCGCAGACATTTGGAGAAGATCGCGCCGCGGTTGCGTGAACAAGTCCTGGCACCCTGCTTGTATATTGCGTGGGTATGCGCAACCTCCATCGCGAAATCCTGGTCGTGGCCCTCGTGCTGACTGGCGCCGTCGCCGCCAGCGCGCAGGCCCAGAGCAGTCGGTGTGCCGACTGCCACATCGCGAATGCGCCGTCGGCCATTCCCAACTGGAGCGGCTTCGCTCTTCGGCATCTGCAGGACTGGGATGCCTCTCCGCACTCGCGCCGCAATGTCGGCTGCGACAAGTGCCACGGCGGCAATCCCGCGACATTCGAGAAGTTTCTCGCTCACAAGGACATGCTGCCGCCGTCCAGCCCGGCAAGCCCGGCCAACGCCGTGAACCTGCCGAAGACGTGCGGCGGCTGCCACACGGGGCCGTTCGTCTCGTTTCAGAAGAGCAAGCACTACCAGCTGCTGCAGTCTGGCGACACGCGCGGACCGACGTGCTCGACGTGCCACGGCGAGGTGGCGGCCAACCTGCTTTCGCCAGGGGCGCTGGGCAATCAATGCGCGCAGTGCCACGGGCCTGGCAGGCCCCAGGAGCGCATCGGGAGGCCCGCAGACGCGCGCGTGCTCATGGCCGACGTGCGTGAGGTGCGCGCGCGGCTCACCAGCGCGCAATCCCTGATCGGGCGCATCAAGGACAAGGCGCTGCGAGCAAAGTTCGAGGAGCAGTGGCGCCAGGCCGAGATCCCGGTGATCGAGGCCCGCAACGCCGGCCACGAGTTCGTCTTCGACAACCTGAAGGAGCGCCTCGGCCGCGCGCGTGAACGGGCCGACGCGCTCATGGACGCCCTGGCGAACCAGAAGTAGCCGAGCGTCGCGTTCCGACGGGGAAGGCGGGGACGAGCGGCAGTCGCCGGTCGTCCCCGGCGTAGAAGACGCGCTCCAGGAACAATCCGGATGCCGGGGCCGTGACCCGTGCGGGGATGCCCGATGGCTCGGCCAGCAAGCCAGGGTTGGCACTCGCCTCGATCCGGCCGGTGCCGACCTCCACCAGCACCCCTACCATCCGGCGCACCATCTTCCAGATGAAGTGCGAGCCGGCCACGCGGACAAGCACGAGATCGCCGTCC
>DATLLC010000344.1:0-6027 GCA_035538015.1 Vicinamibacterales bacterium | reverse complement strand
GGGCGAACAGCGCGCAGCTCGCATACGCGAGCGCCCAGCCGGAGCGCGCGGCGATCACCAGCGCCACCGCGCCTGCAGACGCGGCGCCAATCCGCCAGCCGTATTGCGACATGCCAGAGCCGACGCCCAGCTGTCGTGGCTCGAGCAACTCGATCCGGTACGCGTCGATGACGATGTCGTAGGTTGCGCCGGCAATCCCCACGAGCACGGCGGCGGCCGCGACCACGGGCAGCGAGGTCGCCGGATCGGTGGCACCAAGAAAGGTGACCGCCGCCATGACGAGCAGGCCGACCAACCAGAGCCAGGATCGACGCTGACCGAAGCGGCCCAGAATCGGAATGCGGATGGTGTCTACGAATGGCGCCCACAGCCATTTGAAGTTGTAGGCGAGAAACGTGAGCGCAAACGCCGTGACGGCGCTCTTCCGGATCCCGTACTGCGCGAGCCGGGTCGTCAGCGTCGCCCCGATCATCGCGAAGGCGAAGCCGGACGAGATTCCCAGGAAGGCAGCGGCCAGCGGAGCGGACTCGGCGTAGGGGCGGACGCCGTCGGGCAGGCGGCTGCGCCAGTTGCGTGAAGCAGCCGGGCCAGGTTGGTGCATGAGCTCTTACTGTAACCCTTCAATTCATGGCGCCACGGCGCACGAGCGGGCACGCGCAATCTACTGGGCGCTTACTGCCAGGGGTGTCGCGCCGTCGGCGTGTTCGCGTAGCGCCGCATCGTCAGCACCAGCCGTTCGCCACAGCCGGGACCCAGGCGTACCGTAAGCACCGGCGCGTCGATGGGAGTGGTCTGGTCGCCGCGCCCGACGCTCACGAGCTGGTGCTCGCCGTAGGCGCCACCCTGCACGATCACGGTGCGCGGTTCCGACGGGTGGAGGTTGACGAGCGTGACGGTCGTGCGCGTGTCGGACAGCTCCGAGACGAGCGCCGCCACGTCCTCCGGCACGCCGGCCCGTTGCCGGACCGGGTCGAAGTAGCGCAACCGTGCCTCGAGCAGTCCGCCGTTGCGCCCTGGCATCAGCGCACCCCACATCAGTTGCACGAGGGACTCGGCGGCGGCCGGGTTGTAGTCGAGCATGTTGTCGGCCAGCCGGCGCTCGGGCGGCGTCGTGTCGCGGCGCATCGCCGCGAGCCGCTTGCCGATGAGGTCGATGTCCCACTGCAGCGCCTGCTCCGGATACGCAGGATTCCGTCCACTCAGGAAATCAATCCACCCGGCGGTGCCGAGCGAGGCGTATGCGCCGGTCGAAGCGGGCGGTGACCACGTCTCTCGGCCACGAGGCAGGTCTTCGGGCCGTTGCGACCAGTACCAGACATCCACGGCGCCAACTTCCCAGGGCGAATCCTGCCAGCCGTACCAGCCGCTCGCGCCGTACATCGTGGGGTACTGCTTGCGGCCGCCGCTGTCGCGCGCGTGGGCATTGACACTGCGAGTCATGGTGCGCCAGGCATCCACATACTTCTGATCGCCGGTGACGAGCAACGCGTTGCCAAAGCCGGGGAGTGCCCACCCGATGCGATTGCGATCCTCACGCCGGCCCGTTACCGGATTGACGGGGCTGAATCCCCAGCCGTAGGCGCCACCCCACCATCGGCCGTCTGCGCCGCCGACTCTACCCTCGAGGTCCACATGGCTCGGGATGATGCCGCCGTTCTCGCGCATCCGCTCCAACCAGGCGTCCATGTACTCGACGATCCAGCGCCGGTACTTCTGATCGCCGGTCAGGAGATATGCATTGGTCGGCAGCGTCGTCGCCGCCAGGTTCAGGAAATGGTCGCCGGCCACGTCCGTGTATTCGGCGTAGTGCGCGAGGAACTGCTCGAACGACGATTCCCCATGCTCGGCGTCGAACGACTTGACGTCGAACGGATCGCCGACCCAGTCGAGCGCCGTGGCCGGCCGCAGCATCGGCCCCTTGCTGCCGTTCTGCATGCTGCGGATGATCCGGTGTGCAGGATCGTAGTTGGGCGCGTCCGGATCCTCGGCCATGTACAAGCCGGCAAATCGCCGCGCGCGCTCCTGGTAGGTCGCGCTCTGCGGGCTGGACAGGCCCATGCGGTTGAACAGCTGCAGGCCCTCTCCATGGTGCATCCAGTCGGACTGCACGATGAAGTCCTTGTAGTACATGCCCTGGCGGGCGATCGGGACCTCGGTCGTCCTGGCGTCGGTGTACTGCCTGATCAGGCCCTCGTGACCCAGCGTGTACATCCGGAGGATCTCATCGCTCGCACCGAGCGCATGCAGCTCGGGCCAGCGATTGAGATTCTCGAAGGCGTCGTCGGGGCCGTCGTTGGCGCCCCAGCGGACGAAACACTGCAGGCTGCCGCGGTCGTCGAAGTACTTGTCGAAGAACTCACGACACGCGGGCAGGTTGTCGGCCAGCAGCCGGCGCTCGAGCACCGCCCAGCGCGGCGGGTCGATGGGCGTATCGATCTGGATCGATACCGCGGCGGCCGGGCGCGCAACCGCACGGCTCGACAGGAACGAGACGCCTGCCGCCACAAGCACGGCACCTGCACACGCAACTGCGCCAACTCTCATGGAGCGCTCCCTCAGAGCCTATTTCACGTCGACGTCGAAGGCCGCGGTGCGGACCTGGCCGGCGCGCTTCACCTGTACCCACATCCTGTACCGCCCCGCCTTCGGGAACGCGTAGGGCACGCCGACGCGGCTGTCAACCTCGCCGCCGTGTCCGGCGTGAGTGGTCCCGGTGGTGAATTTCTCCAGCGCCGCCATCGAGATGCTGCCCGAGGGGTGGAGGTGCGCGAACACTCCGTGGTCCTGGCTCGACAGGATCACGTGCGCCGGCATGCCCATGTACGGTTCCACCGTCGTGACCGCGCCACCGGCGTCCTTCACGGCGATCTCGAGTGATTGTTCCTGGCCGGCCACGATCGGCGCGACCGGCGGCGTCCATACCATCCGCGCGCCGTCGCCCAGTTCCACGGCACGCGCGCCACCGGCGCCGGGTTCTCCCACCATCCACGAATCGTCCGGATCCGTGAGGCGCCCGGCCGACGTCGTCGAGACGTCCACGGTGTTCACGAGCGTCTGCGCATAGCCGCTTTCGTGAACGATGTCGCCGTAGACGCGGTAGCGCCCCGGCGCCAGCGGGGGCAGCGCCGCGTCGAAATCGAGGTCGTCGGTGCCGCGTGCCACCGGGTGTAGATGCGCGAAGGCGCCGAGATCCTCGCGCACGAGGAACAGGTGCATGAGCTTGCCGTGGTCCGGCATGAGCGCGTTGTAGCGGCTGACCTCCACCGGCGTGCCGTTCCAGCGCTCGTCGCGGATCCCGAGGGTCAGGGCTGGCGCGCCGTCGCGCTCGATCACCGCCGCGGTCGTCGCGAACGGACGGTAGCGCACGAGCGTACGATAGCTTTCGGCCTCGGCCTCCCACCAGGTGTTCCCGCCCCACAGGATCAGGACCGCGCCCACGATCGCGCCCGCCGCGGCCCATCGCGCGCGGCGACGCCGCCTGGCGTCGGGCTCTTCGCCGGGCGGCAACACGGTCTCGCGAACTCCGGTCGCGATCAGCGTCAGCAGACCCGCGGTCAGCAGTACGCCGAGCGACGCCAGCACCCAGCCCAGCCAGGGCGGCAAGGGGCGGTCAACCGTGGCCAGCGCCATCACGGGCACAATCGCCTGTCCGGAACCCGAGGGTCCCTCGACATTCACCGCCATCTGGTACGACGAAGCCGTCATGAACCAGATCTCGGCGGCAAAAAGCGTCGGGTCACCGGGCACGGGCACGGCAGGCTCCGGGGGCGGCGCGCCTTTCAGCCCCACGTTCCATTGCCCCGCGCGCACGCCCACGCGAAAGTCGGTCGCGCTTCTGGACGCGGGCAGGCGGACCGTGACCTGCGCGCGGCCGGGAATCACGCCCGGCAGCCGGACGCTCACGCGGACATCGTAGGGGCCGGCCTTGCCGGCAAAGAACGTATCGGGGCTGCCGACGTGCGCCATCGACGCCAGCGCACAGAGCAGCACGACGGCCAGCGCGCGTCGCGCGACTCGTCGGCGGGCAATCACCGGCGCACCCGCGACATCCAGTTGCCCCACCACAGGCCGAGCCGCGCCGAGACGAACCCGACCGCCACCGCGATCACAAGGCCGATGGCGAGATTATCCGGCGGATTGAGCTGGTACCAGCGCGCCTGGATCTGCGGCGGCACGCCGTAGTCCATGCGATGGCTGCCGAAGAAGTCGTTGCGCGCCCACGGCGACACCAGGAAGTCGGCGAACGGCCACTGCACGGCGAGAAAAGTCGCGACGAACACGACGGCCAGCGCGGCGGCCAGTCCCCAATCACGCCAGCGGCCCGGCGCGACGCGACACATCACCAGGTCGATCACCATGGCCGGCACGACGAGCAGCAACGGAAAGTCCGGCGGCACGAAACGATCGATGGGCACGAAAATGGGCCCGAGCAGGGGCTGGCCCGGAAACAACGGCAACAACCACAGCATGAACACGCTGAACGCCGCATAGACGAGGGCTACCGTCGTCGCGGGCCACGTCGTACGCGACGCGCGGGCGGCGCTGACCAGGAAGAAGACGAACACACCGGCGGACACCTGGTAGAACAGCGACTGGTGCATGTCCCACCGCTGGATGTACTCGGTGGCGACCGTCGCCGCCAGCAGGACCAGCAGCCCGGCGCCGAGCAGGAACAGCCGGTTCAGCTCACGCCGCGCCCCGCCGGCGCGGTTCTGGCTGGCCAGCGCCATCAGCATCGCTCCCGCCTGGATGGCCCCGATGCCCGCGGCCAGTACCATGTGCGGGGGGCTGATGATCTTCACGTCCAGCCCGTAGGCGTTGTGCCACCAGTCGTCGAAAGGCGCCGAGGTCAGCATCGCGATCGCGCCCCAAATCGACACCCACGCGCCGAATGGTGCCCGGAAGCCCCAGAAACGAACCGCCGTTGCGCGATCCTCCGGCGAGCCGGCAAATGTCGTGTGGAGCGCCAGCCATGCGCACGTGAGGCCCGACACCACCCCGCCGAGATAGATGCCCATGTGCGCGGGCGTCCAGAACGTGTCGCGGCCGATGGTGCGGTGCCAGGAGATGTCCCAGATGACGCCCAGGACGACACTGGTCGAGGCGAAGAGGACGGCGTAGATGGCCCACGGGACAGCGGTGCTCGTGGTGCGTTCCGCCGCGAGAGGATACGCCGGAAGCGTGGTGGCCCTCATGATGCGGGCATGGTAGCGCGATGCACCCGGGAAGGCGAAGCCATTCCCCCCGGCAGCCGGGATGCCCCGCCCGAAAGACGCTATCGATTCAGCGGTTGCGGGGCACTAGTGGATCTGGTGGAGCAGGCGGCTCCAGCGGGTGCCCTGGGGCCCTCCGAACGACCAGTAGATGAAGAGGGCGCGGCCCTTCACGTAGGTGGCCGGGAGGAAGCTCCAGTAGCGGCTGTCCTGCGAGTCGTCGCGGTTGTCGCCCATCATGAAGTAGTGACCCGCGGGAACCGTGACAGGCCCATACTTGCGCCGCACGTCGCCGTTCTCACCTCCCGTCGCCGTCTGCTCGGCCGGGGGCAGCTGGTAGTGCGCGTAGGGCTCCACGAGCGGGGCGCCGTTGATGTAGATGACCTGGTTGCGGAGCTCGAGAGTCTCGCCGGGCAGGCCGATCACCCGCTTGATGAAGTCGCGCTCCGGCTCCTCGGGAAACTTGAACACCAGCACGTCGCCCCGCTCCACCGGGCGCATCGGCAGCACCGCACGTTCGATGCCCGACAGGGTCGGGGCGAAGACGAACTTGTTCACGAGCAGGTGATCGCCGACCAGCAGGTTGGGCTCCATCGACCCAGTGGGTATCTTGAACGCCTGGAACCCGAACGTCCGCACGAACAGCGCCAGAATCACCGCGACGACGAGTGACTCGAAGTACTCACGGAATGTGGATTTGCGAAACGTCGCTTCGGCCATACGGGGTCTCGGGTCTTGGGGCTTGGGGGTTGGGTCCTGGGGCTTGGGTCTTGGGCTTGAGGTCCTGGGGTCTTGAGGTCTTGAGGTCCTGGGG
>DATLLC010000343.1:0-23385 GCA_035538015.1 Vicinamibacterales bacterium | reverse complement strand
CTTGCCTTCGCCGAACACGATGTTGAGCACGCCGGCTGGCAACCCGATCTCGTGGGCCGCGTCCGCCAGCAGCGCAGCGCTCAGCGGGGCGATGTCCGCGGGCTTCAGCACCACGGTGCAGCCGGCGGCCAGGGCCGGTGCAACCTTGCAGATCACCTGGTGCAGCGGATAGTTCCAAGGCGTGATGCAGCCGACGACACCGACCGGCTCCTTGACGACGAGCGAGTGGCCGAGCTCTTCTTCGAGCGTGGCGTCGCGGATGAAGCGCGCGTTCATCCCGATCATCATGATCGGGAACTCCGCCTGCACCTTGGTCGCGTACGACAGTGCCGTACCGACCTCGTGGGCGATGATTTCCGCGACTTGCGGGACACGGGTCTTGAGCGCCGCAGCCAGCTTCTCCAGCCACTGCGCCCGTTCCTCCACAGGGACACGGCTCCAGCGCTCGAAGCCGTCGCGGGCTGCCTTGACCGCGCGATTGACGTCCTCGGGAGTGCCGAGCGGTACCCGGCCGACCACCGCCTCGCTGACCGACGAAAGGACGCTCGTCGTCGCCGTGCCGGCAGCCGCCTGCCACGCTCCGTCGTAATAGTGGGATTCGTAGGTGAGCATAGATATCTCCTCATTGTATTCTCAGGCGACGGAACATCCTGGTTCCCTCGTTCATACGGGATAGCGCACATGCAGATAACGGGTCGGACTTTCGTGGTCACGGGCGGCGCCTCGGGACTGGGCCGCGCAGCGGCTGAAGCGATTGTCGGTGCCGGAGGGCATGCGGTCCTGCTGGACGTCAATGCCGACGCAGGGCGCGCCGCCGAGCAGGCCATCGGCGCGTCCGTTCGCTTC
This sequence comes from Vicinamibacterales bacterium, assembly GCA_035538015.1. Lineage (GTDB taxonomy): Bacteria > Acidobacteriota > Vicinamibacteria > Vicinamibacterales > UBA2999 > VFZN01. The sequence continues at coordinate 22,539 of DATLLC010000343.1, read as the reverse complement.
GCCCAGGCGGACGTCACGAGCGAGGAGCACGTGAAGGCGGCGGTGGATCTCGCCGTGTCGGCGTTCGGCAACCTCTACGGCGTCGTGAACGCGGCCGGCATCGGACCCGCTGCGAAGGTGATCGGCAAGAACGGTCCGCACCCCCTCGATCTCTTCGAGAGGACGATCCGCGTCAACCTGGTCGGCACGTTCAACGTCATTCGGCTGGCCGCGGCGGTGATGACCGGGAACGCGCCGCTCGACTCGGGTGAGCGCGGGGTCATCATCAATACCGCCTCGATTGCGGCCTTCGATGGGCAGATCGGCCAGCCCGCCTACGCGGCGTCGAAGGGCGGGATCGTCAGTCTCACCCTGCCGGTGGCGCGGGAGCTCGCGGCGACCGGCATCCGCTGCGTGACGATCGCACCGGGGATCTTCGACACGCCGCTCCTGGCGGCGCTGCCCGAAGCCGCGCGAGTGTCGCTCGGACAGCAGGTGCCGTTCCCGTCGCGTCTCGGCCGGCCTGTCGAGTACGGCGCCCTCGTGCGGCACATCATCGAGAACGAGATGCTGAACGGGGAGGTGATCCGCCTCGATGGCGCGCTCCGCATGGCGCCGAGGTGACACGAAGGTCACGAAGGTCACGACCTTCGTGCCTTCGTGTTTACGTCGTGAGTATCTCGCGGGCGGCGGCGACGAGCGCGGCGGAGTCGCCGATCAGTCCACCGCCCTGGGCGAGATCGGACTTGCCCCCGCCCTTTCCGCCAAAGCGCGTCACCAGCGCCCTGACCGTGGCGCTCGCGTCGACCGCGGCCGCAGGGTGACTGGCCGCAACCACGAGCGCCGGCGATGCGGCGCCGAAGAGCACCACCACAGCGCCGTGGTGCGTAGCAGCCGCGGCGGCCATGGCCTTGAGCGCCACGGCATCCAGATCGGCAATCGCCTCGACGACGACGAGGCGCTCGCCCACTCGCTCAGCTCGCGCCACGAGCGCGGCCGCTTCGTGCACCGCCAACTTTTCGTGCGCGCCACGCAGCGCGCGCTGAAGGCCTTTGTTCTCGTCCTGGATGCGTTCGATCGCGCTGGCCAGCTCGTCGGGCGCCACCGACAGGTACTTCTGCGTGCTGGCGAAGGCATCGCGCCAGGCGTCGAACCGGCGCCGCACACGGACGCCGCAGAGGAACTGCACGCGCGCGCCCCCGCGGAACCGCTCGATGCCCGGTACGACGATGATCCCGACGGCACCGGTACGCGCGACATGGGTGCCACCACACGCGGACAAGTCGAAGTCCTCCACCTCGATCAGCCGGAGGGTCCCCGTCCGGGCCGGTTCCTTGCGGAGCGGCAGCGCTGCCGCCTCCGCCGCCGATACGAAGCGGACGTGGACCGGCCGGTCCTCCCACACGATGCGGTTGGCCTCGTCCACGGCGGCCGCGGCCTCACCGACCGTGACCGCCCGCGCGAGATCGATCGTGCACGACTCGGCGCCGAGGTGGAAGCTCTCGGTGCGATTGGCGAACAGGCGGTCGAACGCCGCGGACAGCACGTGCTGTCCCGTATGCTGCTGCATGTGGTCGAATCGGCGGGCCCAGTCGATCGTGGCCCGCACGGTGATGCCCTCCGCCAGCGGGCCGGCGGTGAGGTGCGTGACCCGGCCATCGTCCTCATCGACGACGTCGAGCACGCGCGTGTCGCCGAGCGTGCCGACATCGAACGGCTGCCCGCCGGAGGTCGGGTAGAACGCGGTGGAGTCGAGCTCGACGGCGAAGCGCGGCGCGCCGTCGGAGGCCGGCCCCGGGAGGCACCGCAGGACGCGCGCGTCGAACGAGGCGCGGTAGGCGTCGGTGTAGTACAGGCGCTCGGTCATGTGGTTGGCAACTCGAAGAAGAAGATCGCGCCGCCCGTGTGGGACGGACGGTAGCCTATCTCACCACCGTGGGACGTGATGATTCCGTAGCTGACCGAGAGGCCGAGCCCTGTGCCTTCCCCAACGGGTTTGGTTGTGAAGAACGGCTGAAACAGTTTGGGCTCGTCTCCCACCGGCACGCCGTCCCCATAGTCCTCGACCTCGAGGCGTGTGGAGTTGCGGCCGTCGCTGGTCCGGATGAGGATTCGCCGCCGCGCGGGATCCAGCCGGGACACGGCCTGCTCGGCGTTGATCAGGAAATTCAGCACCACCTGCTGCAGCTCGGTGAAGACCGCGGAGACGGTCGCCTCGGACTGATCGTCGATGTCGAGCCGGACGTCCTGCGACTCGATCTTCCGCTGTCGCAGCTCCAGCACCGAGGCCACGACATCGGACAGCTTGACTGGAGACGGTTCGGTGGTCTGACGGCCGAAGCGCTGCAGATTGCGGATGATGCCGCTGGCCCGCGTGCTCTCGCGGCGAATCAGCGCGAGATCGTGCCTCACCGACTCGGGCAGCTCCTCGTGCAACTGCAGCAGTTCGGCGAAGCCGAGAATCGCCTGCAACGGGTTATTGAGCTCGTGGGCTACCCCGGAAACGAGGACGCCAATCGCGGCCAGCCGCTCCTGCCGGATCAATTGCCGCTGCAGCGACTCCTTCTCCTGGCGCACACGGCGTTCCTCAGCCACTTGCGCCGCCACCTCCTCCTGCGCCGCGCGCAGGCTGGTAATCATGCCGGCCAGTCCCTGGTGCAGATGATTGACCTCGGCCGAGCCCAGGTCCCGTGGTTCGAGGGGCGAGAGATCGCCGTGCGACACGCGCTCCGCGGCGCGGCCCACGGCGGTCAGGGCGTTCAACGAGCGTTCGGCGACAAACAGCGACAGACCGAGCACGATGGCCAGTGCGCCAACCATGATCACGAAGTTGCGGCGATCGATCGGGGCAGTCCGGTTCCGAGCCACCGCGGTGGGGATGCCGACGCTGGCCAGCCACGGCCCGCGCGGGACCACGAGGTTGCCATAGACACGCTCGATGCCATCGAGGCCGACTCTCACATCAGTCGTCGGCACCTCGGCCGGCGGACGAGGCGTGGACGGCCCCTCTGCGGCCGGCCGTCCCACGAACCGTCCGGAATCGAGGCTCCGGGCAACGACCACGCTGGCCGCGTCGGTCACGGTAATCACCGACTCGGGCGGCAAGGGGATGTTCGCGAACACGTTCTCCAGCCACTCGAGGTGCACCGCGAGCGCCAGGACTCCAACCACCGCCCCGGCCTCGTCCTGAATCGGGTAGCCCGTGACGACAACGTGCGCCGTGTGCTCTGGATCGCCGAGTACCGGACTGACGGCGGGCTGGCCCGACCGGGCGACGCCAGCCAGCCATGAAGGGGACAGGCCGCCTTCCGCCGATTCGAAGGGCGGCGTCGCCCACGCGATGGCACGGCCGGCGCGATCGGCGATGACCGCGTTGCGAATCATCGGGTCGCCACTCACGAGGGGCACCAACACCTCGCTGGCGGCCTCGGGACGGAGCGTTTGCACCTTCGGGTGCCGCGCCGCAGCCAGCGCTACTTGATCGGCGGCTGCCAGGTTGCGTTCGAGGTAGGCCACCACCGTCGTGGTCATTGCCAGCGATTCCTGGCGAAGGTGCTGCAGCTGCTCTCGATAGGTCACTCGGGAGGCGTATTGCAGCGCGCCGATCACGACAATGGCGAGCAGCCCCGCGATACCAATTACTTGCTGGCGGAGCGGCCTCGCCATGGCTAGTGAGGCTCCGCCTCCAGGCACACCATCGGGCGGGAATCCTTCATCAAGTCGCCTCGCCGGCGTGCGCCCGGCGCGCCGGATCCGCGACGCCCGCCGAGGCGAATCCCGCCGCGCGGAGGCGGCAACTGTCGCAGCGCCCGCAGGGCGTGCCGTCGGGCCCCGGGGCATAGCAGCTCACGGTCAGGCCGTAGTCGAGGCCGAGCTCGGTCCCGAGCCGGACGATGTCGGCCTTGGAGAGGGCGATGAGCGGCGTGTGCACGCGAAGGGGGCGGCCCTCGATGCCGGCCCTGGTGGCCAGCCTCGCCATCGCCTCGAAGGCGCTGATGAAGGCTGGCCGGCAGTCCGGATATCCCGAGTAGTCGATGGCGTTGACGCCAAGGAACAGGTCTGAGGCGTCCAGCACTTCGGCCCAGCCGAGCGCCACGGACAGGAAGATCGTGTTGCGCGCCGGCACGTACGTCACGGGGATGTCCGTCGCGTCGAGGGGCCGGTCACGAGGCACCTCGATGTCGGGCGCGGTCAGGGCGGAACCGCCGATCGCAGACAAGTCCAAGTCGACGACCAGATGCCTGGCCACGCCCAGCGCGCGAGCGATCCGCGCCGCGGCTTCGAGCTCGACGACGTGACGCTGCCCATATCGAAACGAAAGGGCAAACAGCTCGAACCCGTCTCGATGTGCGACGGCGGCCGTGGTGTAGGAGTCGAGGCCTCCACTGAGCAGGACGACGGCGCGCGGCATGCTGGGGCTATTGTGCCGCAGATGGGCCGGAGACGGCTCTGTGGAGACTACACGCCGCGGGTCTGCGGGTCCCAGATGTACTTGTGCATCTGGAGCTGGAGCCGCACCGGCAGGCGGTCTTCGAGCACCCACTCGGCGAGGTCGCGCGGCGGCAGTTCACCGTGGACCGGCGAAAACAGCACCGTGCCGCATCGTTCGGCGAGGCGCTCGCGCTGCACGATCTCACGCGCATACTCGTAGTCGGCCCTGGTCGCGATGACGAACTTGACCTGATCGCGGGCGGTCAGCCGGTGCAGGTTCTCCCAGTCGTTCTTCGCGGATTCACCGGAGCCGGGGCACTTGATGTCCATGACCCTGATCACGCCGTCGGGCACGTCGGCGATGCTGCGATGGCCGCCGGTCTCGATCAGGACGGTCTTGCCCGACGCCAGCAGATGGCGCATGAGCGGATGGACGTCGGGCTGGAGCAGCGGCTCGCCGCCCGTGATCTCCACCATCGGGCACCCGTACGCGTCCACTCGCGCGACGACCTCGTCAATCGACATCTTCCGGCCCTCGTGGAAGGCGTAAGGCGTGTCGCACCAGCGGCAGCGGAGGTCGCACGCCGTCAGCCGGACGAACACGCTGGGCTCGCCTGCGAACGTGGACTCACCCTGAATCGAATGGAAGATCTCGTTGACGGTCAGCACGGCACGTCCTGAATCCATAATTGTAGAACGGCATGGAGCTCCGCATCGGCACCTCGGGCTGGCACTATCCCGGCGGCCGCGGCACGTGGGACGGCATCTTCTACCCGCGACCCCAGGATCGCCCACGAGGCTTCGACGAGCTGCACTTCTACGCCGAGCGCTTCAACACAGTGGAGATCAACAGCACGTTCTACGGGCAACCCCGGGCGAGCGTCAGCCTCGGCTGGGTACGGCGAACGCCGCCCGACTTCGAATTCGCGGTGAAGCTCTTCCAGAAGTTCACGCACCCGGCAACCGCCCTGGACCCGACGCCGGTCACGGCCACGGACATCGACGGGTTCAAGGGCGGCATCGAGCCGCTGGCGGCCGCCGGGAAGCTGGGCGCCCTTCTCGCACAGTTCCCTTCACGCTTCCACGATACGCCAGAAGCGCGGGAATACCTGGTATGGCTGCTCCGAAGCTTCCGCGACTATCCCCTCGCGGTCGAGCTCAGGCACCGATCGTGGAGTGATGCCGCCACGGAGACCGAGGCCCTGCTCGCCACTCAGGCGTCTGCGTGGGTGCAAATCGACGAGCCGAAGTTCGGATCCTCGATCCGTCAGGCATTTGCCCCCAACTCCGACGACCTGATGTACGTGCGGCTCCACGGCCGGAACGCCGCCGAATGGTGGGAGCCCGACGAGTCGGAGGACCGCTACAACTACCTCTACGCGGCGGGCGAGCTGGCACCCATCATCGAGAAGCTGCGCGCCGCACGACACCAGGTGCGCAAGCTGTATCTCTACATGAACAACCACTTCGCGGCTCAGGCGGTGGCCAACGCGACGATGGTGCGGGAGATGCTCGACGAGCCCGTCACGGCGCGCATGCCCCCAGAGCTCGTAGAGGCGTATCCGGTGCTCGAAGGACGGGTCGCTACTTTGCCTCGCGCACGGTTACTCTGACGATGCGATCGGTGACTTCCAGCTTGCCGACCACGTCCATGCCGCTGATCACCTTCCCGAAGACCGTGTACTGACCGTCGAGGCGCGGCTGCGGGCTGAGCGCGATGTACCACTGGCTGTCGGCCTTGCTGGCGTCGCCCGCGTGAGCCATGGCGACCGCCCCGCGGACGTGGGTGCGGGTCTTGGTGATCTCCGCCACGCCAATCGGCGTGCCGCTGCCCATCCGGCCCCAGTCTGCCTGCTTGGTCATGTCGCGGGTCGTCGGATCCCCCAACTGGACCACGAAGTTCGGCACGACGCGGTGCACCCGCTGGCCGTTGTAGAAGCGCTTGTTGACGAGCTCGACGATGCGCGCCACGGTCTTGGGGGCCTCGTTCGGATAGGTTTCGAACTCGAAGATGCCTTTGAGTGTTTCGACAACGATGACCGGGCCAGCGCCGGGCGAAGTGGGCGCGGGCTGCCCGGCAGCCGCAGGTGCCTGCTGGGCTCCAAACGTTGCGACGACAAGGCCGACGCAGATCAGCGCGATCAACAGGACTCGAGAAATCATGCTCTTGACCAACCACTTCGACGTGCCGCGCGCGTGCGGCCACTGCGGGAAGGCGCTGCCGTCTCGCGCACACCGAGCCGAGGACAAACAGCCGCAATGGCGCAGTCGTCGCATCGAGGATACACCGGCCGGCAGACGTTCTGCCCCCACGTCACCAGGTACAGGTTGATGCAGGGCCACCAGCGCGAGTCCGTGTGCCGGTAGAGCGCCTGCTCGGTCTGCTGCGGCGCCCGGGTTCGCACCCAGCCCAGGCGGTTGGCGATGCGATGCACGTGGGTATCGACACAGATGTGTCGCTGGCTCTCAAACGCCAGAATCATGACGAGCGTGGCCGTCTTGCGACCCACTCCGGGGAGGGTGACCAGCTCCTCGAGCGTGTCGGGCACCCGGCCGTGATACTTCGTGGCCACGATCCCCGCAGTCGCGCTCACGTGCGCGGCCTTGTTTCGGTAGAAGCTGACCGGGTAGATGAGCTGTTCGATCTCCGTGACGGACAGCCTTGCCAGGGTCCGGGGCGTCCGGGCGCGCCGGAACAGGCGCGTGGACGCGGCGTGCGTGGTCGCATCCTGTGTGCGTGCCGAGAGCAGCGTGGCGATGAGAATCTGGAAGGGATCCTCCTGCTGACTGTTCGAGATCTTCTCGATGGCCGGCAGCTCCATCCCGTCGATCTCACGCGCCAGCGTCCGCATGACCCTCTCGACGGCGGCGGGCTTGGGAGATCTCATGCCGGGGCGCCCGTGTTTCGCCTCAAACAGGTGTCAACGGCGGCTGGCCCGCCAGCACCGCCAGCGCGTTCGAGGCCGCAAGATCGGCCATCGCCGTGCGCGTTTCGGTGGTGGCGCTGGCCAGGTGCGGGATCAACAGGATGTTCTCGAGGCCGAGCAGGTCGGGATGCACGATCGGTTCACGCTCGTACACGTCCAGGGCGGCACCCGCGAGCCGGCCGTCGCGAAGCGCCCGGGCGAGCGCCGCCTCGTCCACCACCGGCCCGCGCGCGGTGTTGATCAGATATGACGTGCGCTTCATGCGCATGAGCGCCGTATCGTTGATCAAGTGGCGTGTCTCGTCGCTCATCGGGCAGTGCAACGACACCACGTCCGACGTCGCCAGCAGCCGGTCGAGCGGCATGTGCTGCGCACCCGCGAGATTCACCGGGGTTCGCGCGGTGTAAGCCACCTGCATGCCGAATGCCGACGCCTTCTCCGCCACTGCCGTGCCGATGCGCCCCATCCCGACGATGCCGAGCTGCTTGCCACGAAGCTCCGTGCCCAGCATGTAGTCCAGAGCCCACCCGGTCCAAGCACCCGCCCGCACGACGCGTTCGCCTTCACCGAGCCGGCGGGTGATGGCCAGAATCAGTGCCCAGGTGAAGTCGGCGCAGGCATTGGTCAGAACATCGGGAGTATTGGTCGCCACGACCCCGCGCGCCCGGCAGGCCGCCACATCGATGTTGTTGTAGCCGACGGCCACGTTCGCGACGATTTTCAGCGAGGGCCCGGCGGCGGCGAGCACCGCCGCATCGATGGTGTCGGTCAGCAGGCAGACCAGCCCCTGCTTCCCCGCCACGTGCGACAGCAACTCCTCGCGCGGAATTGCTTCGCGGCCCGTCCAGAGGTCCACGCTGCAAGCCGACTCCAGCCGTGCGATGACGGAGGACGGCAGTCGCCGAGTCACGAGAACGGAGGGCTTCACGGTCTTGGGTCCTGGTTTCGAGGGTCCGGAGGTCCTGAGGGCTCGAGGCTTGAGGTCCTGGAGTCTTGGGTCTTGGGTCTTGCGTCTTGGGGTCGGGAGTCTTGAGCTGAATTCTGGCGCGACTTTCCTCCGCCTTCTGCCCTTCTAGTGCCCATGCACCTCGCAGTAACCACAATGGTTACACCGCACGGCCGGTTCGATGAGGCACATCACATCATCGGCCGCACGGGCCAGGGGATACCGCGCAAAGGCCAGGGGTACGGGCTGCGCGGGCGGGGGCTGCGTCGCTGGTGCCGGCCGTGGTGCGGTGGATGACCCGAGGTGTCGGGCAATCGCGCTTCTCACCAGCTCGCGAATCTCATCATCGGTCATGGTGGCCTCGGGAGGAATCGTCAGGACCCGGGCTCCACGTCGATCTGATCGACAATCCCGACGATGTCCGCGTCCACGGGCGAGAGCTTGCGGCCCAGGGCCTCGCCAGCCGCCCGCCCCTCGAGCACGACAATGACCCGTTCGCTGACGCCAGCACCGACCGAGTCGATGGCCAGCAGCGCGTGACCGCGGAGCTCACCGGCCGGTGTTTCGGGTTGCACCAGCAGCAGCTTCGCGCCCTCGAACTGCGGGCGCTTCATCGTTGACACGACCTGGCCGACGACGCGTGCGAGGATCATCAGATGGCCGAGCCCGCCGGCGGTCCTGCCGGCAAGCGGGGAAACGACTCGGACGACTCGGTCGTCCAGTGATCCACGATGCCGACAATTGCGGCGTCGGTCGGCACCTCGACAGGGTGAAACGGAAAGCTCGCTTCCTTGCCGCGGACAAAGAACACGTGCTCGCCGACACCAGCGCCGACCGAATCCACGGCGACGAGCGGGCGACCAGCCGCGGCGCCGTCCGCGGTCAAGGGTTGAACCAGCAGCAACTTCACGCCTTCGAAATGAAGGTCCTTGCGGGTGGCGACGACGTCGCCGATGACTCGGCCGAGCTGCATGGCTCTACTCGGTGAGGTCGACCTGATCGATGATGCCCACGACCGCCGCGTCCACCGGGCAATCCTTCATCCCCAATGCCATGCGGGCGGAGCTGCCGCTGACGATGAGGACGGTTTCCCCGACGCCCGCATCCACGGTGTCGACGGCGACGAGATAGTTACCTTCGATCGCGCCGTGGGGATCGACGGGCCGCGCCAGCAGCAGCTTGTTGCTGACCAGGCGCGGGTCCTTGCGGGTGGCGACGACCGTGCCAACGATGCGCGCGAGAAGCATCTAACCCTCAGATCGCTCCAGTGCACGTCGCCCGGTCGCCGAATCCGGTACGCCGGCACGAGCGGACAGGAGCTCGGGATCACCCCTTGGTGTTGGCCTTGCCGATCGGCAGGATGTCTTCGAGATTGGCGTGCGGGCGCGGGATGACGTGCACCGAGACCAGCTCACCCACGCGGCGGGCGGCGGCGGCGCCGGCATCGGTGGCCGCCTTGACGGCCGCCACGTCGCCGCGCACGATGGCGGTGACATAGCCGGCGCCGATCTTCTCCCAGCCGACCAGCGTCACCTTGGCGGCCTTCACCATGGCATCGGCCGCTTCGATCATCGCGACCAACCCTTTGGTTTCGACCATGCCGAGTGCTTCACCCATTTAGCTGCCTCCACAATGGCTCGAGGCTCCAGGCTCCAGTCAAAGCCTGAAGTGAGAGCCTAAATCCCAAAGCCTAGAGCCTAGAGCCTGATTCCCAATGCTTTCACTGCGTCCTCGATGAGCGCGGTCAGTTCCCGGTATGTTAGCCGAATCTCCGCGTCCTGGACGGAACCGCCGCCGGTCGAAAGAGCCGGCGTATCGGGCACCAGTCGCGCCCCCGCGGTGTCAGGGGCCTGCACGATCTGGCATGCGACCTGACCATCGTCGGGAGGCATCGGCGTGTCGTCGGCGCAGATGGGCGCTGGCGAGGCGATGCCGTAGGTGCCGCGGAGCCCCTGCAACCGGTCCACCTCGCGGCGTGAGAGCAGGTGCTCGCGTCCGAGCGTGCGCGCCACGAGGCTGATGGTCGCGAAGTGCTCGATGGTCTCCATCCGGTAGTAAGCCGCAAAGACGTCTTGGCCCAGGGCGAGCGCACCGTGGTTGGCCAGCAACAGCCCATCGTGCGCCTTGACGTACTTCCGTACCGCCGCCGGCAGTTCCTCGGTGGAGGGCGTCGCGTAATCGGCGATGGGAATGCTGCCGAGCGTCGTAATCACCTCGGCGAGCACGGCGCGATCGAGCGGGATGCCAGCCACCGCGAAACCGGTGGCGGTCGGCGGATGCGCGTGCACCACCGCGCGCACGTCGGGACGATGCCGGTAAACCTCGAGGTGCATCTTGAGCTCCGACGAGGCGTGACGGTCACCGGCCAGCTTGCGGCCCTCGAGATCGGTCACCACCATCATGTCGGGGGTCATGAAGCCCTTCGACACCGCCGTCGGCGTGGTCATCACACGGTGTTCGTCGAGGCGAACGCTGATGTTGCCGTCGTTCGACGCCACGAACCCGCGGTGCCACAGGCGGCGCCCACACTCGACGATGTCGGCTCGGATCTGTTCTTCGGTTCGCACGGCGTCGATGGTCCCGGTCACGCGGCGTGTTTGCCCCGGCACGTCTCTGAACAGTAATAGATCACCTGGCCGCGCGAGACTGCCGTCAGAGCCTTGGCTGGGACCACGTAGGTCCCGCAGACGGCACACTGCGCCATCCTGACCGCTGTCGGCGGCTGTCCAGACGGCCGCCGCCCTGCGTCAGGCCCAGCACCCATCGCGCCTCGCGCTACGCCTTCGAGCAGCCGCCACACGGCGCGGGCCAGGAAGGCGAAGAGAAGGAAGACGAGCAGCGCGCGCAACAGCACGGCTCACTGCCCTCCGGTCGTGCCCGGCGGATGCGCGTTGCGCAGGCCCTCGAGACCCTTCTTCGCGGCCTGCCCTTCCTGGCTGTTCGGGTCGATCGCCACGACCTGCTCCCAGGCCTTGGCGGCACCTTCGAGATCCTGCTTGCCGAATGCGCGGACGATCCCCATGTTGAGCAACGTCTTGATGTGCTTTGGATCGAGGGTCAGCGAGTGCTCGAACTGGGTGATGGCGCGATCGGGCTGATTCGTGTAGTAGTACGCGACGCCGAGATCGGTGGACAGGTTCGCGTCGGTCTTGTTGAGCGCGAATGCCTGCTCGTACCACGCAATCGCCTGTGGATACTGCTCGGCGTCGAAGTACATGTTCCCCAACTGCACGCGGGGTTGGACGTCCTTGGGGTTCTGCTGGGCCACCGTCTCGAGGGCCTTCGCCCGACCCTGATCGAGCGGCACGGCCCGGCTGCCCTGTTGCGCCGCTTGCCCGGCAGGTTGCGCCTGGGCCGCGGGCGCGGCCACGGGAGCGCTGGTGCGCGCCTGCTGGCTCCCGAGGACCCATCCGACGATGACGCCGAACAGCACCCCGGCGACTGCAAACACAATGGAATCTGCGCGCATGGCCGTACCCCTCAGGATAACAACCTCTGGCGGAGCCAGTCCACCAGCGCACCGGCCAGCGCCTTGTCGGCGGCGAGCAGATTCGTCCCGTGGGCACCCGTTGGGCTGAGGTGCTGTTCACGAACGCCCGCTCCATCTGCGATGAGCTCGCGGATGGTCCGCGCCGCGAGGGGGTCCTCGGTGCTGGCGCCCAGCCACACGGGCTTGTCGCCGAGCCGCTTCATCAGATCTGGTCCGACGCGCACTCCGCGATAGTCCAGGCTGGGTGACACGGCGGCGACCACGCGGACGAGCGGCTGATCGACGGCGGCGAGCAGCGCGAGGTTGGCCCCGAGCGAGGCACCGGCCACTCCGATGGCATCAGGGCGCACCGAGGGACGCATCGACAACCACCGCACCGCGGCCCGGACGTCCTGGGTCATGTCCGTCAGGGTGGCGGCGGAGCCGCCAGACCCGCCATGTCCACGCAAGTCGATGGCGAGTGCCGTGATCCCGGTCCCTTCGAGCTGCTCGGCGATGTCATCCCAATCGGCCTTGGATCGCGACAGCATGTGGACCAGGACCACGCCGGGCGCCGGGCGCGACGACGCTTCATAGATCTGCGCGGCCAGCGTCGTGCCGTCCGCCGACGGAAGGCTCACCGGACGTCCGCCGGCGCGCGCCGCGACGGCTGGACCGAGGAGCGCCACGCCGAGCACAACTGCAGCCGTCCTGAAGCACGGAGTCACGGGAAGGGCCCTTGCAGCGCCGAGAGGTAGTCCTTCACGGACGCGCCCAAGCCGACATAGAGGGCGTGGGCAATCAAGGCATGGCCGATCGACACCTCGTCGAGAAGCGGCAAGCGGTGAAACACGGTGAGGTTCCTGAGGTCGAGATCGTGACCGGCGTTGATGCCCATCCCCTCCTCGTGCGCGACTCGGGCGGCGGCCACGTACTGATCGTAGGCGCCGGCGGCGGCAGCGGGCCCACGCTCGAACGCCCGGGCGAAGGGCTCCGTGTAGAGCTCGACCCGGTCGGCGCCGACTCGCCGGGCCCAGCGGATCGGCTCCGCTTCAGGATCGACGAACACGCTCACGCGCACGCCGGCGGCCTTCATCCGGTCCACGACGTCGGCCAGGTCCGAGGCCGGCGTCGCCGGCGACCACCCTGCCTGGCTCGTGATTTCACCCGGCGCCACTGGCACGAGGGTGCATTGATCCGGCTTCACGGAGAGGACCAGCTCCACCAGATCCGGCCGCGGATCGCCTTCGATGTTGAACTCGACGCGGCCGCGAAGGGGGCCCAGCTCCTCGGCGATATCGAAAACGTCCTGGCGCCGGATATGCCGCTCGTCCGCGCGCGGGTGCACGGTGATGCCGGGCGCGCCGGCGTCGATGCAGACACGGACCGCTTCGATCACCGAGGGGATGTGGCCGCCCCGCGAGTTACGCAGGGTCGCCACCTTGTTCACATTGACCGAGAGGCGGGGGAAGGGGTGCATGGTGCCGGGTGCCGGGTGCTGGGCGCAGTGTCGCGTGGTTCAGTAGGGACTCAGGCCAGGTTCGACCGGACCGCGTCCGCGATCTCGCCGGCCCAGGCGGCGATCTCGTCCTGGTGCCGCCCTTCGATCATGATGCGCAAGAGCGGCTCAGTGCCGGAATAGCGGATGAGAACGCGCCCCTGGCCGTCCACCCGCTGTTCGATGCGGGCGATCGCGTCCGCGATGGCCGGCACCTTCAGGTAGTCGACTCGCTCCCGCACCCGGACGTTGACGAGAATCTGCGGATAGCTCACCAGGGCCCCGGCCAGCTCGGCAAGGTCCTTCCCGGTCGCGACCATGATCCGTAGCACCTGCAACGCCGTGCCGATGCCGTCACCGGTCATCAGGTGGTCGGCGAAGATGATGTGGCCGGACTGCTCCCCGCCGAGCACGAGGCCGCGGCGCTGCATCTCTTCCTGCACATACTTGTCGCCCACCGGGCAGCGGGCGATCCCGATGCCCCGTTCTCGCAATGCGATTTCGAGCCCGATGTTGCTCATGACGGTCGCGACGATGGCGTTCCCCGGCAGCCTGTCCTCTCGCCTCATTTGGTCGGCGGCCATGAGCAGCACCGCGTCACCGTCCACGACCTGGCCGCGACCGTCGGCGAACAGCGCGCGATCGCCGTCCCCATCGAACGCGATGCCCAGGCGGGCGCCCGACTGGACCACTCTCGCCTGGAGCGCATCGAGGTGCGTCGAGCCGCAGTTCAGGTTGATGTTCCGTCCGTCGGGCTCGACCCCGATCGCGTCGACGCGGAAGCCGAGCGAACGGAAGAGCGCCGGGGCCAGGGCCGCCGTCGCGCCGTTGGCGCAGTCGAGCACGAGCAGCGAGCCGCCGATCGGCCCCGCGTCGCCGAGGATACGCCGCGCGTGTTCGAGGTAGGCCCGCGACAGGTTCTCGCTCGTCAGCCGCGGCCCGGCCGCCGCTTCGACGTGCCACGCCGGATCGTGGACCATGGCTTCGATGGCGCGCTCCGTGGCTTCGTTCAGCTTCTCACCGGTGGGGCCGAACACCTTGATGCCGTTGTCCTCGAATGGATTGTGCGACGCGGAGATCACGATGCCCGCGTCGAACCGGCCGAGCGGCGTCAAGTAGGCCACCGCTGGCGTCGGAATCACGCCGGCACTCACTACCTCCGCGCCCTCATTGGCCAAGCCGCGCGCCAGCTCGTGCTCGATCCACACGCCGGATTCGCGAGTGTCGCGCCCAACCAGCACGCGCAACCGCCCACCCGCCGGCCCAGATACCCTGACCAGAGCCGCCCCGACCCGCGCCACCGTTGCGTGATCCAGCGGGGCCACGCCCGCCGTCCCCCGAATGCCATCCGTTCCGAACAGTTTCATCGTTTCACCGCTGCAATCGTCACCGTCACCGTCGTCGTCTGCGGCGCTCGTACCCGAACCGTGGGATCGGCCACGCCGACGGTCACCACTTCGCTCATCGACTGGGTCCGGTCGGTCACGGCGATTGGCTCGGTAATCGCCTCCCGCAGCTGCCTGAGTGCACTCTCGGGGCCGGCCACCTCCACCGTCTCCGGATCCGATCGCACGCTCACGACTTCGAATCCGGGACCGGGCTTGCCGTCAATCGTGGGCTGCACGCGCACAATCCGCACGCCGGTCGTCTCGAACTCCATGGTCAGCGTGGCCGGCGACACCTGGACGCTCTCCATGCCATAGGGGGTGTTCACCATGGCCGGCGTGAGGTGGAACAGCCGGCGCCCCGTTCGCGCGGCGCGCAAGTCGATCACGGCGGCAATCTCGCCAGGGCCCATGCGCGCCAGTGTCCCTGACGGTCCCCGGACGCGCACCTCCACCGTGTCGGGCGGGTTGCTGACAATCTCCAGATCGGACGGCAGGTTCTGCAGCTCCACGGGCACGCGCATCACCCGCTCCACGACGCGTTCCCCCGCCACGACCAGCCACAGCAGCGAGGCGATGCAGATCGAGAGCAGCTTCAGCCCGAGGTTCCGGATCGAGAATGCGGCCATGGCTAGGCCGGGCTCCCGGTGCGGCGTCCGGCGAGGTTCCGCCGCACCGTCACCAGGGACTGAAGTCGCGCGCGGAGCCGGTCGGTGTCCAGGTTGCGCTCGATGGCTCCGTCGAGGACGAGCGAGATGCGGCCGGTTTCCTCGGACACGACAATGGCCAGCGAGTCGTTCTCCTCGGTCACGCCGAGGGCCGCGCGATGCCGCGATCCGAGATCGCGGCTGAGCCGTGGATTGACCGTGAGCGGCAGGAAGCAGGCGGCAGCCGCGACCCGGTCGCCCTGCACGATGACAGCGCCGTCGTGCAGCGGCGAGGTCGGCTGGAAGATCGACACCAGCAGGTCGTAGGTCAGCCGGGCGTCGAGCGGAATCCCGCTCTCGATGAAGTTGCGGAGCCCGATGCGCCGTTCGATCACGATGATGGCGCCGGTTCGCTTGGTCGAGAGCGTGTTGGCAGCCACCACGAGCTCCTCGATGGTGTCGTCATCGCTCTCCGAGCGCTCGAGGCGCCGGAACAGCGGGGCCCGCCCCAGGTGCACCAGCGCCCTGCGGATGTCCGCCTGCAGAAGCACGATCGCGGCGAACACCACGTAGCCGACGAAGTTGCGGATCAGCCAATTGAGCGTCTCGAGCCCCAGGCCCAGCGACATGTAGAACAGGCCGGTGAGGACGGCGATGCCGATCGCCATCTGAACGGCCCGCGTGCCGCGAATGAGCTTGAGCAGCTCGTACACCACGATCGAAACGATCGCGATGTCGAGCAAGTCCCACCAGGTAACGGCCGGGCGCTGCAGCAGGTCGGTGAGCCAGGACATGGATGCACCAGGCCTCCAGGAGGCCGGCGGGAGGCCGGTCGCTACGCCGCCTTGGCCTTGTCGGTATGTGATCCTAACCCAGAAGAGTGCCCGCTGCAGGTTGCGGCGGGCGCGCGTCAGCGGCCGCCCGAATAGCGTCGGCGACCCGAACCACTTGCACCATTTCCCGCACGCGGTGCACGCGCACGATGTGGGCGCCCCCGAGCACTGCCGCGGTGACGGCCGCGGCGCTCGGCCAGTCTCGATCGTCGGCGGGGAGGGGCCCCGTCGCGACGGTCAGGAACGATTTGCGGGAGGGCCCGAGCAGCAACGGGCGACCGAGCCCGCTCAGCCGCGCGCACTGGGCCAGAACGGCCAGGCTGTGCTCGGCGCGCTTCGCGAAACCGAGGCCCGGGTCGAGCAGGATGCGGTCCCAGGCGACGCCGTATCCGACGGCGCGCTCCACCCGGCGCTGCAGATCCCGGCCCACTTCGCCCGCCACATCGTCGTATTGCGCATGGGCGTACATGTCATCGGGACGGCCCCGCATGTGCATCAGCACGAGCGGGACGCCACGCACCGCCACGAGCGGGCCCATCTCCGGGTCGGACTGCAGCGCGCTGACGTCGTTGACGATCGACACGCCCTCGTCGAGCGCGAAGTTCGCCACCTCCGCCTTCGTCGTGTCGATCGACAACGGCACGCGCGAGCGGCATCCGACCGCGCGCAGCACCGGCCGCAGGCGCGACAGCTCCTCGGTCAGGGTCACCGGGGCCGCACCCGGTCGGGTCGACTCGGCGCCGATGTCGATGAGGTCGGCGCCGGCGTCCTCCATCTCGCGGACGAGGTCGAGGGCGCGAGCCGGATCGCGCGCGAGACCGTCGGCCGAGAACGAGTCGTCGGTGAGGTTGAGAATGCCCATGACCAGGGCGCGTCCACCAAGCTCGAGCGGCGGACGGCCTGGAAGCGGGATGCGGAACGGGTTGCGGAGACCGATCACCAGATCAACCGATAGGTCGGCAGATAGATCAGCAGATCGACCGACCTCCCGATCGATCACCTGATCACCACATCAGGAGATCACGAGATTTGGCGAGCCCCTCACTCCTGCGTGAGCGGATTGGGCAGCGGCGAGGGCACGAGCGGCGTCCGCTCCTTCTCTCTCGAGCGGTCGCGCAGGCCCTCCACCGGTGGCTGCGGCGCGCTCGGGACGGGCTCGTCGAGGGGCTGTCCGTAGGCCAGCCGCCGCACCTGATCGGCGTCCAGCACCTCGCGCGCGAGCAGGGCGTCGGCGATATCGGTCAGCCGCTCCTTGTGCTCGGTCAGGATCTTGGTGGCGCGATCGTAGTTACTCGAGACGATGCGCTTCACCTCGGCGTCGATCTTGAGGGCCGTGTCCTCGCTGTAGTCCTGGTGCTGGGCGATCTCGCGGCCGAGGAAGATCTGCTCTTCCTTCTTGCCGAAGGTGAGCGGCCCCATCGAATCGCTCATGCCCCACTCACAGACCATGCGGCGAGCCATGTCGGTCGCGCGCTCGAGGTCGTTACCCGCGCCGGTGGTGACGTCGCCGATCGTCAGCTCCTCGGCAATGCGGCCGCCCATCAGCAGGGCGATCTGGTCCATCAGGTAGTCGCGCGAGTAGTTGTGCTTCTCGTCGATCGGCAGCTGCTGGGTCAGGCCGAGCGCCATGCCCCGCGGGATGATGGTCACCTTGTGGATGGGATCGGCCTTCGGCAGCAGAATGCCGAGCAAGGCATGCCCCGCCTCGTGTAAGGCGGTAATCTTCTTCTCCTCGTCCGTGACAATCATCGAGCGCCGCTCGGCGCCCATCAGCACCTTGTCCTTGGCGAACTCGAAGTCGTACATCGCGACGAGCTTCTTGTTGGCGCGCGCCGCCTGCAGGGCCGCCTCGTTCACGAGGTTGGCGAGATCCGCCCCCGTGAAGCCAGCCGTACCTCGCGCCAGCACGCGGATATCCACGTCGTCGGACATCGGGATCTTGCGGGTGTGCACCGCCAGGATGCCCTCACGGCCCTTGACGTCCGGACGGTTGACGATGACGCGCCGGTCGAAGCGGCCAGGACGCAGCAGGGCCGGGTCCAGCACGTCCGGGCGGTTTGTGGCCGCCATGAGGATCACACCCTCGTTGGACTCGAACCCATCCATTTCGACGAGGAGCTGGTTGAGGGTCTGCTCCCGCTCATCGTGCCCGCCGCCCAGGCCCGCGCCGCGGTGACGGCCGACCGCGTCGATCTCGTCAATGAAGATGATGCAGGGCGCGTTCTTCTTGCCCTGCTCGAACAAATCGCGAACGCGCGAGGCACCGACGCCGACGAACATCTCGACGAAGTCGGATCCGCTGATCGAGAAGAACGGCACGTTGGCCTCGCCCGCCACCGCCCGAGCCAGCAGTGTCTTGCCCGTTCCCGGGGGACCCATGAGGAGCACGCCCTTGGGAATGCGACCGCCGAGCTTCTGGAACTTCTGCGGTTCCTTCAGGAACTCGATGATCTCCTGCAACTCTTCCTTGGCCTCGTCGGCGCCGGCGACGTCCCGGAAGGTCACCTTCTTCTGGGCGGACGAAGACAGCTTCGCCTTGCTCTTGCCGAATGACAGGGCCTTGTTGCCGCCGCTCTGGACCTGCCGCATGAAGAAGATCCAGAAGCCGATCACCAGCAGGATGGGCGCCCAGGACAGCAGCAGCGCCGCCCAGGGGGAGGCGGTGGGCTCCTTGGCGTTCACGATGACGCGCTTCTCGATGAGGCGGTTGGCGAGCCCCTCGTACTGGACCGGCGCAAAGCTCCGGAAGAATTCCTTGCCCTTGGTGGTCCCGGTGATCTCGTTGCCGGTGATGGTCACCGAGTCCACCTGCCCGGCATCCACCCAGGAGACGAACTCGCTGAAGCTGACAAGGCTTTCCTTGCGCTGGAAGTTGGAGGAGAAATTCCAGACCAGGGCCACGACAACGATCAGGACGATCCAAAACACGAGGCTCTTCAAGGTCGAGTTCAAAATTGCCTCCGGGCGTGATTACCGCCTCAGGGTCAAGACTACCACGGCCTCCGAGCGGGGAGTCACCCGGAACGGCTCGCCGACGACGTGGCCCGCGACCCAGGCGATGCGACCCTGCGCATCGACAACAACGGGAACCCTCGGACGCTCGTCGCGCGGCACTTTCCGGTCGACGAAGACGTCCTGCAGCTTCTTACGACCGCCAAGGCCCAGCGGTTGCACCCGATCCCCAGGCCTCCAGGCCCTGATCGTGAGATGCCGGCCGAGAGCCGTCGCGTCCAGCACCGCCTGGGTTGAGTCGGGGGTCTCCAAAAACGCCTCCCGCGACGCCGCCGCGTCCGCGAGGAGCGTGGGTCCGGCGGCCTCAAGTTGCCACCAGCCCGAGGGATGCCGGAGGGTTCCGGGCACCTCTAGCGTCTGGGTCACCGCTGTCCCAAGGTCTGCCCGGCGCGTGCGGGCAAGGACCCTACTAGATAAGACAGCCGATTCGCCGAATAGTTCCACCCGGACGGGCCCAAGGCTCATCGGGCCTACAGAAGCGTGCAGGACGGCTTCGGTGGCGTCCCAGTCGGGGGTGTGGCCAGGGTGGGCCATCGTCAGGGCGCGACGGATGACCCTGCGCGCCAGCGCCTCTGGCAGGCGACCGAGCCCGGCGCGATCCAGCGTGACGGCTTCGCCGGCGACGGCCAGGAGACGGCCGGCCTCGGCGGTCGCCAGCTGATCGAGCAGTTCGGCGTCTGCCGCCTGAATTCGGGCGGCGCGTGCGAGTGCCTCTTCGACCGCGGGGTTCAGTTCGGCCAGTTGCGGCAGCACCGCATGCCGGACGCGGTTGCGGGCGATCGTCGCGTCCACGTTGGTGGGGTCCTCCCGCCAAGGTTCGTCCCGCTCGCGCAGCCAGACCCGGAGCTGCTCGCGATCGACGTCCAATAAGGGCCGGACCCGAGAGCCGTTGCGAGGCGCCATGCCGGCAAGGCCCCGGGGCCCCGCCCCACGAGCGAGCCGGAGGATGACCGTTTCGGCCTGATCGCTTCGTGTGTGCGCCAAGGCGATCAGGGGCCGCATCGGGGCGGCGGCGAGCCGCTCGAAAAACGCGAGGCGCGCTTCGCGTCCGGCGACCTCCAGCGACCGTCCAGCCCGCCGCGCCAGCGCGGGAACGTCGGCGTGTTCGAGCGCAAGCGACAACCCGAGCCGAACTGCAAGACGCTCGACGAAGGCGGCGTCCAGATCGGCGTCGGAAGCCCGGATGTGATGGTGAAGATGGGCCACGCCGGCGAGGTTGACATGACCGCCCTCGGCGAGCTCGTGCAGGACGAGGAGCAGCGCCGTAGAGTCCGCTCCCCCCGAGACTGCGGCGACGACCGGAACTCCATCGGCCCAGAGCCGGTGTCGTACCGCGAAGGCGAGCACGCGACCGGTCAGGGTCAACTGCGACATTCCTGAAGGTGAGGCGGTCAGCCTGCGATGTACGCATGGTGCCGGAGGGCGGACTCGAACCGCCGACCTAGCGCTTATGAGACGCTCGCTCTAACCGGCTGAGCTACTCCGGCACGAACCGTTGATTTTACACCGTTCGACGGGCCATCGAAGGGGCTGACCTCCGGCCCCGACCAGGACGGAGACGAGGCCCAGGGCCGCCATCGAGACCCTACCCATGCATCCCTTCCACCACCGCGGCGGCCAGCAGCGGAATCAGCAGCTCGTGGTGGCCGGTCAGGGCGTAGCCGCGCCCGATGCCGGCGGTGGGACGGGCGACCACATTGACCTGGGGGCGGTAGTGCCGAAGAAAGTCGAGGTTCACCGTGGTCAGTCCGTCGAGCGAACAGCCCGCGTTTCTTGCCAGGGCCACGGCCTTCAGAAAGACCTCCGGCAGGATCACCGCCGAGCCGCAATTGAGATACACCCCCCGTTCCAGACGGGAGACGGCCGACGCGAAGTACCGGAAATCGCGGAGGCTGCCCTCGCCGATGGCCGCGCCCGACGCGTCCGCGTGCATGTGAATGATGTCGGTACCCAGCGCGACATGGACGGTCACGGGGATCTCGAGCGACGCGGCAACGGCGACCAGCGAGGACGTGACGTGCGCCGGCTTGCGCTCGAGCAGGTACGCGCCAACCGACTGACCGATGCCGAGCCCCCGGCCAACACCGTCACGGATTGCGCGGTTGAGCTCCACACCAGTCTCGTGCGCCATGCCGAACGCGCCAGCACCGAGCGTGGCCTCGACATCCTCCGAGGTGGAGCCGGCGAGCGCGATCTCGAAGTCGTGAATGAGGCCCGCCCCGTTGGTGGCCAGCGCGGAGATCAGTCCTCGTTGCATCAAGTCGATCAGGATCGGCGAAAGGCCGGTCTTCAGGACGTGGGCGCCAATGCCCCACACAACCGCACGATCGTTACGGTGCGCGGCAACGATGGCGTCCACGACGGCCCGGAAGTCGCGGGCGGCGAGCAGGCGCGGCAGGCTGTCCACGAAATCGCGGATGCTGCCGCCCGGTTGATGAGGCCGGGCGAAATCGGCGCGCGTCACCTTGCTGGCTCTGGAAGCGAGCGGATAGGTTCGAACCGCGGACAGGTCGAACTCTTCGTAGGGCAGCTTCATCGGGATCAGGGATCAGGGATCAGGGATCAGGGATCAGGGATCAGGGACCAGGATGTCGGCCTAGAGCCTGGAGCCTGAAGCCTAGAGCCTGAAGCCTAGAGCCTACAAGATCAGCATCGCATCACCGTAGCTGTAGAACCGGTAGCCGTGCGCGATGGCATCGCGGTAGGCGGCCAGCACCGGATCCCGGCCGGCAAAGGCCGAGACGAGCATCAGGAGAGAGGACCGCGGCAGGTGGAAGTTGGTAATGAGGCCGTCCACGAGTTGGAACCGGTGGCCGGGATGAATGAACAGTGCGGTTTCGCCGGCCTGGGAGCGCACGGTGCCGTCGGCGTCCAGCACCAAGGACTCGAGCGTTCGCGTGGTCGTGGTGCCAACCGCGATGATTCGGCGGCCCTCGTGCCGGGCGCGGCTGAGCGCCACGGCTGCCTCCGGAGAGACATCGAACGCCTCGGCCTCCATCCGGTGATCCTCCACGGTCTCCACACGAACGGGCTGAAAGGTTCCGTAGCCGACGTGGAGCGTGAGCGCCGTGCGCGCAATGCCCCGGGCGTCGAGTGCGGCGAGGATGGCCGGGGTGAAGTGCAGGCCCGCCGTCGGCGCCGCAATGGATCCTTCGTGGCGCGCGTACACGGTCTGGTAGCGCTCACGATCCGCGGGAGTATCGTCGCGCTTCACGTATGGGGGCAGCGGCACGTGCCCGACCGCCCGCACGGCGTCGGTCACCGACTCGCCGGCCGGCGCGTACAGGCGGACGACACGACGGCCGTGGAAGTGCTCGCTGACGACCTCGGCCTCGAGGTGACGCCCGCCACGGTCGAACACCATGCGGGTACCGGGCCGGTGGCGCTCGTGCATCCCGGCCAGCGCCTCCGG
>DATLLC010000342.1:0-49599 GCA_035538015.1 Vicinamibacterales bacterium | reverse complement strand
CTCGAGCTCTCGTTCGGCCGATCCGCTCGACACGCTGGCGAGCGGAGCGTCCGGGCGCGACCGGTGAGGCATGGTCGCGACACTCGCGACGACGAGCGCCGCCAGGACGCCAAGTGGCACAAGCGCCGGCCAGCGCAGCCGCGAGAGCCCCCACGGCACCGTCGGCTCAACCTCGGCGCGTACGGCCTGCCGAACCCGAGCGGAGAGGTGTTCCCAGAAGAGCGGCGACGGCTCGGGACACGGCGAGCCTGCCGCTTCGCCCATGAGCGCACTTAGCGCCGACACCTCCCGCCTGCACGTGCCGCAACGTTCGAGGTGCTGCAAGCGGCCCGGGGACAGCAGGCCTTCCGCCGCGTCCACGAACTCCTCAGGGGTGAGATGCGTCACGGCTCGCTCCCGAGAATCCGCTTCACGTTCGCGAGGGCATGAAACAGGTTCGCCTTCACGGCCCCGACCGAGCTCCCGAGGATGTCGGCAATCTGCTGGTGAGACAGCTCGTGGTAGAGACGAAGGACGACCGTCGCGCGCTGCTTCTTCGGCAAGGCCTGAATCGCTCGCCGTACGGCCGCGGCGCGTTCCGCGCGGGCGAGATCCGCGCCGGGGCGCTCCACGCGTGGGTCCTCGAACCGGTCCGCGTCCTCGAGCGGCTCGTGCGGCGCGACCCTGCTCCCCACCTTGTTGAGACACGTGTTTACGGCGATGCGGTACAGCCATGTGGTGAACGCGGCCTCGCCTTTGAACCGCGGCAGGCCTCGCCACGCGCGCACGAAGACCTCCTGCGCCAGATCGCTCGCGTCCTCGTGGTGGTGTACGAATCGATAGCACAGCAGGTAGACGGCGCGGCGGTGCCGGTCGACGAGCACGTCGAAGGCGCCGGAATCCCCCTCGAGCGTCACGGCCACGAGCTCGGCATCGGTGAGCGGGCCGGACCCCTCTGCAGCGGAAATGGCCGGCCGGAGGGGTGTCGCCGTCATCAGCGACCAATTCGAGGTCCGGCCCAGAGGCCAAAGGCGAACGGCTGAGGCATTGGACATGGCGCGGGCAAGCCCCGATGCTTTTCTTAGACCGATTCCGTCTTCGAAGGTTGACTTTCGCCTTTTGTTTGGCTACTCTGCCCCGCAGCCGCCGGGATTTTCCCTATCTCTTCGCCCGGCCAGGAGGTCCCGTTGCAGCCGCTCACCAAGCGCCAGCGCGAGATTCTGGATTACCTCAATGAGTTCATCCAGCAGCACGGCTATGCCCCCAGCCTCGAGGAAATCGGCCATCGTTTCAGCCTGTCCTCGCTGGCCACGGTGCACAAGCATCTCACCAACCTTCAGGAGAAGGGCTTCATCCGCCGCTCGTGGAACCGCAGCCGGTCGGTGGAACTGCTGCCAAGCCGCGCCGGCGGGCGGGCCGTGGAACTGCCCATGCTTGGATATGTCGCTGCGGGCTCGCCCATCGAGGCCGTCGCGTCCGGCGAGTCAATCTCGGTGCCCGAGTCGCTGGTCACGGGCCGACGTGACACCTACGTCCTGCGCGTCCGCGGCGAGTCGATGATCGACGAGCAGATTCGCGACGGGGACTGGGTGGTCGTCGAGGATCGCAAGTCCGCGGACAACGGCGAGATGGTGATCGCTCTCGTCGGCGGGCACGACGTCACCCTCAAGAAGTTCTATCGGGAGTCGGGCCGCATCCGGCTGCAGCCGGCCAACCCCGGCATGCAGCCGATCTACGTCGAGCCGGATGGCGTCCAGATTCAGGGCGTGGTGGTCGGGGTCATGCGGAAATACTGACGGTCCGGCCGCGGCCCCGCGTGGGGCGGACCGATTCGCGATACCCTTGAATCTGTTTCGCCCCTCAACCACGCCGCGAGCCGCCAATGTCAGAACGTAAACAAATCAACTTCACCATCATCCCGGACGATGACAGCCGGGAGCCGCGCACCTACGCGAACTTCTGCGGCGTCAATCACACGCCTTTCGACTTCACGCTGACGTTTTGCGAGGTGCAGCCGCTCAGCGAGAGGGAGATCCGCGATGCGGAGGCCGAACACGTGGTGAAGGCGCCAGTGCGCGCCAAGATCGTCCTCCCGGTGCAGTTCGTGCCCACACTGATCGCCGCGCTGCAAGAGAACCTGCGCATCTACTCGGAGTCGCATTCCCCGCAACCAGTGCCGGTCCCGGACAAGGGACCCGTTCATTAGGGCTCTAGACGCTAGGCTCTAGGCTCTAGGCTCTAGGTACTGCTGATGTCACGCGGGCAATCAGTCGTGTAGCGCTACAAGAGATGGTACCTCGAGCCTAAAGCCTAAAGCCTAAAGCCCAGAGCCTGAAACTTAGAGCCTATGAAGACGCCGGCTGAGGCGCGACGGATCCTGGGGGCGCTCGAGAAGCACCACCCGAACGCGACCACCGAGCTCAACTTCCGCAACGCTTACGAGCTGCTGGTGGCCACCATGCTGTCGGCACAGTCCACTGACAGGCGCGTGAACGAGGTCACGCCCGGCCTGTTCGAGCGGTATCCCGATGCGGCCGCCCTCCGCCACGCCAGTCAGGCCGACCTCGAGGTGCGGATCAAGTCGACGGGCTTCTTTCGCCAGAAATCGCGCGCGCTGCTCGGCATGGCGGAGGTCCTCGTCACCGATCATGGCGGGCAGGTGCCGGCCGACATGGATGCTCTGGTGGAGCTGCCCGGCGTCGGCCGGAAGACAGCCAACGTCGTTCTTGGCCACGCGCTCGGAGTGCCAGGGCTGCCCGTCGATCGCCACGTGCTTCGGGTCACCAACCGACTTGGGCTCGTCCACTCGGACGACCCGGTGAAGGTGGAAACGGCGCTCTGCGCGCTCGTTCCGAAGAAGAAGTGGACGCTCGCCTCCGACACCTTCATCCTGCACGGCCGTCGGATCTGCAAGCCGACCCCGCAATGCCGCATCTGCAATGCGCGGCTGCTCTGCGACTACGCCCGGCGATGACAAGAGGCAGGTTCCGCTCGCTCGTGTCGGAAGCGATCGACAGCATCCCGGCGCGCTTCGCCAGCGCCATGTCGAACATCGCGATCGTCGTCGAGGACGTGGCACCGCCCGAGCTCCTGGCCGAGATGGAGATGGAACCCGATGATGAATTGTTCGGGCTGTATCAGGGGACTCCGTTGCCGGAGCGCACGTGGGGCTATGGGAACACGCTGCCGGACCGCATCACCCTGTTCCAGCAGACCATCGAGGACGCGTGTGAGGGCGACGAGGACTGTATCGTCATGGAAATCGGCGACACGCTGATCCACGAGCTCGGTCACTACTTCGGGATGAGCGAGGACGAGATCATGGAGATCGAGGAGCGCTACTGGCGTGGTGAAAGCGCGTAAACGATTCGGCCAGCACTTCCTGGAACCGGCGTGGGTGGCCAAACTGGTCGAGGCCGTCGCACCCCAACCCGGTGAGCCGTTCGTCGAGATCGGTCCCGGCCGCGGCGCCATCACCTGGCCGCTGGTGCAGCGTTCCGGCCGCGTGCTCGCCATCGAGGTGGATCGGGACCTCGCCGCCAGGCTTCGGGCCCTGCAGTCCCCGGGATTGACGGTGATCGAAGGGGACGTGCTGGCGACGGACCTCGCCGCACTGGTCCAGGCGTGGCAGCAGGTGTCGCTCGACGCGGAGCATCCCATTCGCGTGGTCGGCAACCTGCCGTACAACATCTCGTCATCCATCCTCTTCAAGTTGCTGCAGACGGCGGCGACCACGGGCGGGCTTCGGGATGCGTCCTTGATGCTCCAGCGCGAGGTGGCGGATCGCCTCCGGGCCCGTGCCGGGACGAAGGAGTACGGGGTGCTGACGGTCTTGACCGCCCTCCATGCCGATGTGGTGCCACTGCTGCAGTTGCCCCCCGGTGCTTTCCGGCCGCCGCCGAAGGTGTCATCCAGCGTGGTGCGGCTGGCGTTTCGGCCGCCGCCGGTCGCCCTCCGTGATGAGGCTGTCTTCACGCGCATGGTGCGCAGTGTCTTCACCCAGCGCCGCAAGACGACGGCGAACGCGCTCAAGCCCTTTGCGGAGGGATTCGCGCTGACGTCCGTCGAGGCCCTCGCCGCCGCGGACATCGACGGCCAACGCCGGCCCGAAACGCTGCAGCTCGTTGAACTGGCGCGACTTGCGGACGTATTCGCTTCGGCCGCCGTCGGAGCCGTGCTATAGTTCCGACCGAAAACCCGCCTCCTTCTCAGGCCTTCCCAGCGCCTGATTTCGCTGTTGTGTCGGCGCCCTCCCGGGTTCCGCGCTGGCTGGGGTTCTGTGCATGCTCGGTTCGGCTCCTGCGGCGACCCCCGCGGGCGCACCATCGGTGGACGTTGTGCCGCTCGGCGGCCTCGGCGAGTTCGGCCTCAACATGATGGCCATCTCGTGTGGGGAGACGACCATCGTCATCGATGCCGGCGCGATGTTTCCGGACAGCGATCTGCCCGGGGTGGATCTGATTGTCCCGGACCTGTCGTACCTGGAGGCACGCCGCGACCAGGTGCAGGCATTGATCCTCACGCATGGCCACGAGGACCACATCGGCGCGGTGCCCTACTTGCTGCCGCTCGTGAAGGGCCCGGTGTATGGGACGCGTCTCGCGCTGGCGCTGGTCGAGCCCAAGCTGGAAGAGCACGGCATCGAGCACGGTCCCGGCCTGCACGCCGTCGGCCCTCGCGATCGTGTCGGCATCGGGCCCTTCACGCTGGAATTCATCCGCGTCACCCACAGCATGCCGGACTGCGTCGCGGTCGCCATCCACACGCCGCAAGGCGTGCTGCTCCACACCGGCGACTTCAAGATCGATCAGACGCCGCTCGACGGCGAGGCGTTCGACCTGCCTCGCTTCGCACAGCTCGGCGCCGAGGGCGTGCTGGCGTTGATGTGCGACAGCACCAACGTGGACCGCCGGGGCTTCACGGGATCCGAGCGCGACGTTCAGGACGCCTTCGAGGAGCTGTTTACCGGCACGGAGGGCCGGCTCGTGGTCGCGGCCTTCTCCTCGAGCCTCTACCGCATGCAGATGCTCGTCGACCTGGCAGCGGCCTTCGACCGCAAGGTGGCCTTCGTCGGACGCGGGATGATCGAGAACTCGCAGGTCGCGCAGCGCCTGGGGCACCTGCATCTGCCCACCGGCGTGGTCATCAAGGACAGCGACGTGCCTAGCTTTCCGGCCCAGGACGTCCTCTGCCTGGTGACGGGGTCGCAGGGCGAACCGAACGCGGCCCTCTCCCGGATTGCCATCGACGATCACCGGTTCGTACGCCTGAACGATCGCGATCGCGTCGTGCTCTCCGCGCGCGCCATCCCGGGCAACGAGAAAGCCATCGGCCGCGTCCTCAATCACCTGGCGCGACGCGGCGTGGCGGTCGTGACCGAATCGGACAAGCACGTGCACGTCTCAGGGCACGGGTCGAGTGAGGAGTTGAAGCTGATCCTCTCCCTCGTTCGTCCGCGTTACTTCATCCCGATTCATGGCGAGTACCGGCTGCTGGCGCGGCACTCGCGGGTGGCGGACCTTGTCACGGGCGGACTCGCGACGCCGACCACGGTGCTGCTGGCCGAGGACGGCGACGTGGTACGTTTCGACGCGGAGGGCGGACGGCTCGCGGGCAAGGCGCCGGCCGGCCGCGTGCTGATCGACAGCACCCGGACCGGCGAGGTGAACGACGAAGTGCTGCGGGACCGGCGGCACATCGCCGCTGACGGCGTGGTCGTGCCGGTCGTGGCGATCAACCGTCAGACCGGCGCGCTCGAAGGCGTGCCCGAGCTGCTGGTACGGGGCTTCGTCACGGCGGACGATTCCGCGCTGCTGACGGAGGGCGCCGCGATGTTGAGCGAGGTGATCGAAGGGTGCGGCGTCGAAGAACGCACGGACCCCGGACTGATGCAGGAACGGATTCGCACCGAGGTGCGGCGTTACCTGCGCAAGCGAACAGGCCGACGGCCGCTGGTGCTGCCGGTCGTCATGGAGATTTGACGTGCCCACAGTCGGCGGTCCGGGTTCGACCCTGTCGCGACGCCTCAGCGAGGTCGTCGGGGTCGGTCTCTTTGCGGTTTCGCTGATCTGGCTGGTGTCGCTCGCCAGCTACGACGCGGGCGATCCCGCGTGGTTCTTCAGCACCGGCACGAACGACGCGCCGGCTAACTTCGCGGGACGGGTGGGCGCGTTCATCGCCGAGCTGTCGTTCCAGCTCCTTGGCTACGCCTCGTTCCTGATTCCCGCCGTGGTGGCGATCATTGCCTGGCGCTACTTCTGGTGCCGCCCCGTGACGGCGGCGTACACCAAGCTGACGGGTGCCCTGCTCATCCTGGGCTCCGCGAGCGCCTTTCTCGCCGTGACCATCGGCCGCGTCGACTTCGGGCCGCGTGCGTATCGTGCTGGAGGATACGTTGGCGAGTGGATCGGCGGGTGGATGGCCGACTATCTGAGCCGCACCGGCTCGGTAATCGTCCTTCTGGCGCTCATGTCCGGCGCCGTGATCCTGGCGACCCAGTTCTCGTTCGGCGCGCTCTTCGCGTTTCTGTTCTCGAGCCTGGGCGGCGGCCTGCGTCGAGCGATCGAGAACTTCCGCGTCTGGCAGGAGGAGCGCCGTAAAGTACGCCAGCGCCGGGACGTGCTGGCGAAGCATGGGAAGAAGGAACTGCCCGAGCCGGTGAAGCCTCCCAGGCTCGCCAGGCCGGAGCCTCCGCCGGTGCGCCCGGTTGCCCGACGCGACGACCCGGAGGAGGATGACGACCGCGACGACGTAGACGACGACGTCGCATCGGCGCGTTCCACTCCAGCGGTTGTCGCGAGGAAGGCGAAGGCTCCGTCGGTGCAACCCCTTCCGCTCGAACCCGACGCGCCGGCCATGCGGCGGCTCAGCGGCTTTGTGCTGCCGCCGCTCACGCTGCTCGATGCGCCCAGAGCCGAGCGCAAGATCGACGAGCGCGAGCTCATGGACTCCGCCCGCCTGCTCGAGGAGAAGTGCCGCGAGTTCGCGGTCGAAGGCTCGGTGGTGCAGATTCACCCCGGACCCGTGGTCACGACCTTCGAGTTCAAGCCGGACGCTGGCGTGAAGTACTCGAAGGTGACTGGCCTCTCCGATGACCTCTGCCTGGCGATGCAGGCCGAATCCGTGCTGATCGACCGCATCCCCGGCAAGTCCACAGTGGGGATTCAAATTCCCAACCCGAACCGTGAGGCGATCTCATTGCGGGACCTCCTGGAGTCCGACGCCTACACGCGCACGACCTCGAAGCTCACCTTTGCGCTGGGCAAGACCATTCACGGTGAGCCGTTCATGGCCGACCTGGCGACGATGCCGCATCTGCTCATCGCCGGCTCGACCGGTACCGGGAAGTCCGTGGGGCTGAACGCGATGCTCACCAGCCTCCTCTATCGCGCCACGCCGGACGACGTGCGGCTGATCATGATCGACCCCAAACGTCTCGAGCTCGGGATGTACGAGGACATCCCGCACCTGCTGACGCCGGTCGTCGTGGACCCGAAGAAGGCGGCCAACGCGCTACGCTGGGCGGTGCGCGAGATGGAAGAACGCTACAAGACGCTCGCCGCCTTCGGCGTGCGCAACATCGATCAGTACAACCGGAACGTCAGGGCGATGATCGAGGCGAAGGAAGTGCCCGCGGAAGGCGATCCGCCGCGGCCGCTGCCCTTCATCGTGGTCGTCGTGGACGAGCTGGCCGATCTCATGATGGTCGCCGGCAACGAGGTCGAAGAGTCGATCTGTCGTCTCGCGCAGATGGCGCGCGCGGTCGGCATCCACCTGATTCTCGCCACGCAGCGACCGTCCGTGGACGTCATCACCGGACTGATCAAGGCGAATCTGCCGTCCCGCATCTCGTTCCGCGTGTCCTCCAAGATCGACTCGCGCACCATCTTGGACAGCAACGGCGCCGAGCAGCTGCTCGGCAAGGGCGACATGCTGTTCCTGCCGCCAGCCTCGTCGCGGCACGTGCGACTGCACGGCCCGTACATCTCGGAACAGGAGTCTGCCCGACTCGCGAGCTTCCTGCGCAAACAGGGCCGGCCGGCCTTCGACGAGACCATCACGGCCGAAGACAAGAAGGGCGGCCCCGAGGAGATGGAGCTCGAGAAGGACGAGCTGTACGACGAGGCCGCACGCATCGTCGTCCAGAGCAGCCAGGCGTCGATTTCGTATCTCCAGCGGAAGATGCGAATTGGCTTCAGCCGCGCCGCGCGCCTCGTCGACATGATGGAGGCCGAAGGCCTCGTGTCCCCGGCCACGGGCGGGAAGGCCCGCGAGGTGCTGGTGCCCAAGGATTACTTCGACGAAGTGGACGCTCAGCTCCGGTGAACCACATGCCGATGCCGACATCCGTCCGCCTGGTTACGTGGCTGATCCTCGGGCTGGTCCTGTCGGTGCTCCCCGCCGCCGCGCAGCCCGCGAAGGCGCGCTACGAAGCCGCGCTCGAGCGCGAGGGCGAGGTACGCTCCCTCCTCGACGAGAATAGCGGCCTTCCTGCTGAGGAGCGTCTCGACGCGCTCCGCCAGGTCACCCGGCTCGTCGCGTCGTACGAGGGCATCGTCCGGCGCTACCCCACCACCGGCTACTCGGACAATGCGCTCTGGCAGGGTGGAGCCCTGGCCGAGGCCGCGTATCGGCGGTTCGGACGCGCGGACGACCGGAACACCGCGGCGCGGCTCTACAATTGGCTGGTTCGGGAATACCCGACGAGCCCGCTCGTGAAGCGCGCACGCACGCAGATCGAGGGGCTCGAGAGGGCCGAGGCCGTCGAGTCCACGCTCCCGGTTGCCCCCACTCCCGCGGCAATCGCCACCGGGCCCGCCTCTGCCCCGGCCGAGGCGCTTGCGGCCCCTTCGTCGAGCTCGCCGCCGACTGTCCGGCCGGCCGGCCCAGGCATCGCGGCCCTGCCCTCCACTGCCACCGCGATCAGCGCGCCCATGCGTGCGGTGCTCACGGACATTCAGCGGGTCGTGCTCCAGGACAGCGTGCGCGTGACCCTCTCGCTCGATCGGGAAGTACCGTACTCCGACGAGCGCATCGCCGGCCCCGATCGCGTCTTCTTCGATCTGAAGGGCGCGCAGCTGGCTGCGCCACTGGTCGACAAGATCCTGTCGTACTCGGACGACATCGTGCGGCAGATCCGTACGGGCCGGCATCCGAACGGGACGGTCCGCGTGGTACTCGCCCTCGACGGGGTCGCGCGCTACAGCGTCTTCACGCTCTATAACCCGTATCGGGTGGTGATCGACTGCGAACGCGCTACGGCCGTGACCGTCAAACAGGCCACCGTGACGCCGCCCGCGCGCGTGGCGGCCAACCCCGGGCTGGATACAGCGACACCCCAGCCTCCACCCGCCGCTGCACCCAGCGCACCGAACGTCCAACCGCCGGCGCCCCTATCCGAGAAGCGGGCGGCCGTGGCCCTACCGCCCGCACCAGCTCCACCGTCGGTGACGCCCGATCCTGCGGCACCAGCAGTGCCGCTCTCGAACGGCGCTGGCGGGTTCTCGCTCTCGCGCCAGTTGGGCCTCGGGATCTCGCGCATTGTCATCGACCCGGGGCACGGAGGGCACGATCCAGGCGCCAATGGCCACGGGATCAAGGAAGCCGATCTCACCCTGGATATCGCGCTGCGGCTGGAGAAGCTCCTGCAGGACGAGGCGGGCATCGAAGTCGCACTCACCCGTCGCGGCAACGTCTACGTGCCGCTAGAGGAGCGCACCGCGATCGCCAACCGCGAGAGCGCCGACTTGTTCCTGTCGATCCACGCCAACGCCAGCCGGAACACGGCGGCCCATGGCATCGAGACCTACTACCTGAGCTTCGCGTCGACGGCGGACGCCGAGGCCGTGGCGGCGCGCGAGAACTCAGCCTCCGAGCGCGCAATGCACAATCTGCCCGACATCATCAAGGCGATCGCGCTCAACAACAAACTGGACGAATCGAGGGATCTGGCCTCGATGGTCCAGGAATCCATGGTGACGCGTCTCCGCCGCTCCCACAAGGGCCTGCGCAATCTCGGCGTCAAGAAGGCGCCGTTCGTGGTGTTGATCGGTGCGGGCATGCCAAGTGTGCTGGCCGAAATCTCGTTTCTCACCAACCGGCAGGAAGCCCAGCTGCTGAAGACCGCAGGCTACAAGCAGAAGATTGCCGAGGCGCTGCACGACGCGGTAATGAAGTATCGCCGCGCGCTGAAGCGCCAGGCAACGATCGCGGACAGGCCCTAAGCCAAGAGCGCTTCTGGCTCTTCTCTTACACTTTGAAAAGGTCGTGCTGTCCGCCGCGGGCCTCGATG
Organism: Vicinamibacterales bacterium; assembly: GCA_035538015.1. Classification (GTDB taxonomy): domain Bacteria; phylum Acidobacteriota; class Vicinamibacteria; order Vicinamibacterales; family UBA2999; genus VFZN01. The sequence goes on along the minus strand of DATLLC010000342.1, from coordinate 39,329 downwards.
ATCGTGATGGGGCGGCGCGATCGGTACCAGATGAATAGCGCCCCTGCCAACAGGCCGGCAACGGCCGCGGCGCCCATGATGACGCCGGTCAGGCCGAACGCCCCGACCGCGACGTCGATCATGCTCAAGCCGGGCGTCGGCGCGTCGATGATCTCGACGATAGTGACCGTAGGCGTGACGACGTCGGGACCCTGCGCCAGCGCTAGCTGGATGAGCACTGTTTCAGTGTAGCACTCAGCGTGGAATGGTCCCGCGCCCGAGCTCTACCAGCGTGCGAATCATCGCGCCGGTGGCGCCCCGTGCGGTCCCCGACTTCACCTCGTCGGCCCAAGCCGTGCCGGCGATGTCGAGGTGGGCCCAGGCGCCGTTGCCTACGAACTCTTTGAGAAACATCGCCGCCGTGATCGCGCCCGCCGGCCGTCCCGGGCTGTTGAGCATGTCGGCGATATCGCTCTTCAGCGTTTCCTTGTAGTCGTCGAACAGCGGCATCTGCCAGACCTTCTCGCCCCCACGCGCCGCCGCGGCCTTGATCGCCTCCACCCAGGGTTGCGGCGTCCCGAACAAACCGGTGGTGATCTTGCCCAGTGCGACGATGCAGGCGCCGGTGAGGGTGGCCACGTCTACCAGATGCGTAGCGCCGATCTGCCGCGCGTACCACAAGGCATCGCCAAGAATGAGACGGCCTTCGGCGTCGGTGTTATTGACCTCGACGGTGAGGCCGGACGCGCTGCGGAGCACATCGCCGGGCTTCAGCGCGCGCCCGCCGGGCATGTTCTCGGCCGACGGAACGACCGCGATGGCGCGCAGGGGCACCCTTAGCAGCGCCATTGCCCGGAGGGCGGCAACGACCGTCGCGGCGCCGGCCATGTCGTCCTTCATCCGCTCCATGCCGTCGGCGGGCTTGATCGAAATGCCCCCGGTATCGAAGGTGATGCCCTTGCCGACCAGGCCGAGCGTGATGTCGGTGGGTGCTTCTGCGGGCTCGTACCGGGCGATGAGCATCCGCGGTGGCTCCGCGCTGCCCCGGCCGACGCCGAGCAGCAGTCCCATGCCCATGGTCTCGAGCTTGCGTTCGTCGAAGACGTCGACCGAGACGCCCTCGACCGACGCGAGCGACGCCCCTTTTTCTGCGAGCCGCGCCGGTACGAGCAGGTTACCGGGCTCGTTGATGAGCACGCGCGCCGAGTTGATGGCATCGCCGATGATGCGTCCGCCGCCGGCCGCGGCGACGGCTCCCGCGGCGGCCGTCACCACGGTGACCTCGGACAAGAAAAACCGCGGCTCGGGGCGGCTCTTGTGAATGCCGCCGTCGAAGTTCGCCGTCGTCAGGCCTTCGCCCAGGATGTCCGCGCGATGCGCTGGATCCATTGAGCCGGGCTCCACGTCGAGCCACGCGATGCGGCCGCGGCGCTGCAGTCGCGCCAGGAACACCGCGCATGAGGCCATCCGGCGCAACCGCTCGGGTCCGATCTCGGCCCGGTTGCCGCCACCCATGAAGACCATCCGGTTGGCGATCCATCCGCTCGCGGTAATCGGGGTGCTGAACGAGTCCAATGCGCGCGGCGTGAACTCTCCCCGCGCGAGCGCCACGCCCAGACTACCGCCGACGGCCGCGTCGAACTCGGCCACCGCCGCGGGAACGTGGTCCTCGGCCACGGGCACCACGATGAGGTCGGCATCGACGGACGGCGCTGGGACGCTGAGGACGTGGATCTTGGGAACTTCGTAAGCGACAGGCATGCGCGACGGCCTTCAGTCTACCATCCGTCAAAGGCGCGGCAGCAGCCAGAAGCCGAGCGAAACCAGGATGTTGTACGCCAGAAACACGAGGGTTGCGTAGCCGAGGATGTCGCGGAAGTCGATCCGCGCAGCCGCGAGCAGAGGCAAGGCCCAGAAGGGTTGGATGATGTCGGTGGCCATGTCGCCCCACGCGTAGGCGAGGACCACCTGCGGCATGGGGACGCCGAGACGACTCGCCGCATCGACCAGGTAGGGCGCTTCGATCGCCCATTTCGACCCGCCCGATGGCACGAAGTAGTTCACGAGGCCGGAGTACCAGTACAGCCACAACGGCAGCGTGCCCGGCGTGGCCACGCTGGCGATGGCATTGCCGAGGATGTGAGCGAGCCCTGTGCCCTGGATCACCCCATACATGCCGGCGTAGAACGGAAACTGGAGGACGATACCCGAGAGCAAAGCCGCCCCGCGCTCGGCGGCTGCGAGGATGGACGCCGCCGAAGGATGCAGCAGAATCGCGAGCATGAGGAAGGTGAAGTTCAGAACGTCGAGCGTCAACTGGAAGCCCTTGGTCCAGAAATACCAGCAGATCCAGGCCAACCCGCACGCGGCCGTGAGGAGCATGAGCCATCGCCCGTGATCGATGCGCGCCGCCAGTGTCCACCGGCTGGGCGCGGGAGGCGGCTCGAAGCGAGCAAGCAGATTCAGGACGGCCGGGTCGACCGGCCGCGCTTCGCCCGGCGCCGGATGCAGCACCCACGCGAGCGTCGCCAGCAAGGTCACGACCAGCGCCGTCAGTGCCAGGTTGAACGGGCTGAAGATGGTCGCCGAGACGGGGATCAGGCCGATCGTCCCCTCGAGGAAATGCCCCGGCGTAGCGACGAGCAGGGGCGCCGACGCCGACAAGCCAGCGTGCCAGGTAGCGCCCATCCCGAAGTAGGCCGCGCACACGAGAAGGCGATAGTCCACTTTAGGCTCGGCATGAACGACGTGCCGAACGAACATCGCGCAACCGACGAGGCTGAGCCCCCAGTGAAACCAGGCGAGCCCCATGGAGACCAGCGCCATTCGCACGACGGCGCCTCGTGGAGTGCGGGTGCGGGAAGCGACGCGGGCAAACAGGCGATCCACGACCGGCGCCGCGGACACCAGGTAGCCGGTGAGGACCACCAGCGCCATCTGCATCGCGAAGGGCACGAGCGTCCAGAAGCCGTTCCCCCACTCGATGACCACTCGAGACAACGGGGCGCCGGCCACGCCGATGGCGACTACGAATGTCAGGAATGTGAGCAGCAGCGCGATGGCAAACGCGCTTGGCACGACACGCTCGGTGAGGTCGCTGAGGCGGACCGCCACCCGGGACAACATCTCACAGAGCGTAGCGGATCACGCGGAAGGAGGGATCGGCGGATTGCGCAGATTTACCGGGCCACCAACATTCGCGCCCGAGTGATGCCGAGGGCGCCTCAGGCCGACGCAAGGACCCCCGCGTGCTATACGCGCGCGTCGAGCGGCGGGGGTGCCGTGTTCCAGCGACCGAAGCCGGTCATGAGGGTCGCGCCAAGGCCGATGGTCCACACGAGGAATTCGGCCACGACCCCAGCGACCAGGACCGCGAAGGCGGCCAGGCGCAGCGGCTCGGGCGCGACGCCGAGCAGTTTAGCGAGCAGCGTGGGCGCGACGATGAGCAGCATGCCCAAGGCGGTGGCGAGATAGGCGCTGCGCGGCCTCCATCCGAGGCGATCCTCGAGCCATTCTCCGAGCCGGCACGCGAGCGCGGTGTAGCCAAGCAGCAGCGCGGCCAGCGCGAGCAGGCAGGCCAATGGCACCAGCAGGAAGATGAAAGGCAGGCCGACGATCGTAATCCCCAGCGCGATGCAACCGACCAGCAGCAGCGGAAGGAAGAGGACCTCGGCTGCGAGGCCGACAATGGCGGCGCGAACGGGTTCGGCGGCTGCGGCACGGCCGACCCGCGCAACCGGAGCGCGTGCGATGAGCAGCACCAGGAGCATCAGGGCGGCAAGCAGCGCAAGGCGGAACACGGTGGCTGCCAGGCTGAGCCAGCGGGTCGCCTCCCCGAGTCCGAGGCGCGGGCGCCAATCGAAGAGGCCGATCGAGCGGGACCACTGGCCAAGGGACACGTAGCTCACGCTGCCCGTCACCAGGGCACCGGGATCGCGGACGAGCGTGCCGCCGACGAGGACGAGGTCGCCAGGCACGTCGGCCGTCGGGAGCAGGTGAATGTCGCCGCCGACCACGACCGCGCCCTCTCGCAGCCGGCCTTCGACCCGAAGGGATCCACCCACGACGGCCACGCCATCGAGGATTTCTTCGTCGGCGGCAATCGTGACGTCCTGGCCGATGGCCACCCTCGTGCCGGTGATTCTGTAAGTGACAGGGCGCGGGGGCGGAGACGGCGCGGTTTCCGACGCTTGCGGGACGGCTGGAGGCGCCGGGGGTTCCAGAGGCGCAGGTGGCTGCAGCATGACGGCGAGCCCGAGCAGCAGGTGCATCACCACGTCACTTCCCACAGACGTGCCGTCCCGGCCCGAAGTTCCCGTCAGAAGCGCCCGAGCGTCCCCTTCACGTGGAGGGTCGCGCCCGTGGCCGCACGCACGGCGTCCTCGGTGGTGTCCTCGGCGATCTCGCGCAGCCAGAGCCCGTCCGGCGTGACTTCGATGACCGCGAGTTCCGTGACGATCTGGTGCACCACGCGCTGGCCGGTCAGCGGGAGCGTGCAGCGCTCCAGGATCTTATGGCCGCCGTCCTTGGTGGTGTGTTCCATGGTGATGATGACCTTGCGGGCCCCTGCCACGAGATCCATCGCCCCGCCCATGCCCTTCACCATCTTGCCGGGGATCATCCAGTTCGCCAGATTGCCTTCCTCGTCCACCTCGAGCGCGCCGAGCACGGTGACGTCCACGTGCCCCCCGCGGACCATCGCGAAGGAGTCGGCGCTGCTGAAATACGACGCGCCGGGCAGCTCCGAGACCGTTTCCTTGCCTGCGTTGATGAGGTCCGGGTCCACATCCGCATCGCGCGGGTATGGGCCAACGCCCAGCATCCCGTTTTCCGAATGCAGCGTGATGTGCACGCCGGGCGGCACGAAATTGGCCACCAGCGTCGGCATGCCGATGCCCAGGTTGACGTAATCGCCGTCCTTCAGCTCGCGGGCCACCCGCGACACGATGCGTTCGCGCTTATCCATGGCTGATGGTCCGCTTCTCGATGCGCCGGGAGTAGTCGACGCCCTGCAGCACGTGCCTCACGAAGATGCCCGGTGTGTGGACCAGGTCGGGCTCGATCGCTCCCGGCTCGACGAGGTGCTCCACCTCGGCGATCGTACACCTCGCGGCCGTGGCCATCATCGGATTGAAGTTGCGGGCGGTCTTCCGATAGATGAGGTTGCCGACGTGATCGCCCTTCCACGCCTTGACAAACGAGAAGTCGGCCTTGAGCGCCATCTCCAACACGTAGCTGCGGCCGTCGAACTCACGGGTCTCCTTGCCCTCGGCGATGAGCGTGCCCACGCCAGTCGGCGTGAAGAACCCCGCGATCCCCGCGCCGCCCGCACGGATGCGCTCCGAAAAAGTGCCCTGCGGGACGAGCTCGACCTCGATCTCCTTCTGCAGGAACTGGCGCTCGAACTCCTTGTTCTCGCCGACGTAGGTCGCGATCATCTTGCGGACCTGCCGCGACTTGAGCAGCAGCCCGATGCCGAAGCCGTCGATGCCGGCGTTGTTCGAGACGATCGTGAGATCGCGCGTGCCCTGGCGGTGAAGCGCCGCGACCAGGTTTTCGGGAATGCCCGCGAGACCGAAGCCGCCCATCATGATTGTGGCGCCATCGCGAACGAGGGCGACCGCCGCGTCGGCGGACGCGATCACTTTGTGCATGCGGCCGATTATGGATCGAAGGTGAAGCGGTGAGCCCGGGCGAACAGACGTTCGGTGGCGCCGCGATCCTCGAGGTCGCGCGACGCGCGCTCGAGATCGTCGGCCAGCGCGCGCAGGAGCGGCGCCAGCGCCGGCGCGTTGCTGGCGAGAATCGGACCCCACACCGACGCCTGGCTTGCCGCCAGGCGGGTCGTGTCGCGCAAACCGGCCCCCGCATAACGCAAGCTGTCTGCGCCGACGCTCTCGCCCACTCGCGCCCGCAGGGCAGTCGCCACCACCTGCGGCAGGTGACTGATGGCGGCAACCAGCCGATCGTGCTCCACTCCGTCATCGTCGAGTGGCACGGCCTCGGCCCCGAGCTCGGTGACGAACGCGCGGGCCGCTTCGCGCGCGTCGGCCGGGGCATGGCCCGGGAGCAGGAACCACGGACGCTCGTCGAAGAGGTCGGCGCGCGCCGCCGCCGGGCCCGCGGACGTGCCTCCTGCCATGGGATGCCCGGGCACGAACCGCCTGACCCCAGCGGCGGCCGAGACGATGGCGCGCTTGGTGGAGCCGGTATCGGTGATGAACGCGGCGCCTGGGGCCAGGGCCGCCAGCCGGGGCAGTATCTTGACGATGGCGTCCACCGGCGCGGCCAGCACGACCGCGTCGGCCGAGCCCAGCGGCGTCAGGTCGTCACCACGATCGAGCGCGATGACGCTGGCGTCGGGATGCCGTCGGCGCCACGCCAGCTGCACGGATCGGCCGATCAGGCCGTCGCCGACGATGGCCAGGCGCCCGATCGCACCTCCGTGCACTACAGCGCCCATCCCCTCCGCGCCACCGGCTCGAGGCAGATGCCGCGGCCGATCGCCGGCGCGATGATGCGCAGCTCTGCCATCAGCCGATCGAACTGACCCGGGAACAGCGACTGGGCACCGTCGCTCATCGCGTTGTCGGGATCGGAATGGACCTCGATGAGGAGCCCGTCAGCGCCCGCGGCGACCGCAGCGCGGGCCATCGGCGCCACCTTGTCACGCCGGCCGGTGCCATGGCTCGGATCGACGAACACCGGCAGGTGGCTCAGCTGCTTGACGATGGGGATGGCCGAGATGTCGAGCGTATTTCGGGTCGCGGTTTCGAATGTGCGGATGCCGCGTTCGCACAGGATCACCTCTGTGTTGCCGCCGGCAAGCACATACTCGGCGGAGAGCAGCCATTCCTCGACCGTCGCCGAGATGCCGCGCTTGAGCAATACGGGCTTCCGGGTACGGCCCAGCTCGCGGAGCAGCGTGAAGTTCTGCATGTTGCGCGCACCGACCTGGAAGATGTCGGCGTAGCGATCGATCACCTCGATCTGGCTGATGTCCATCACCTCGGTGACGAGCCTCAGGTCGTGCGCGCTGGCCCCCCCGTGCAGCAGCCTCAGGCCCTCCTCGCCGAGTCCCTGGAAGCTGTAAGGAGAGGATCGCGGCTTGAAGGCACCCCCGCGCAGTACTTTGGCCCCCGCGCGCTTGACCGCGGCGGCCGTGGTGTTCACCTGCGCTTCGGTCTCGGCCGAGCACGGACCGGCCATGACGATGACCTCATCACCGCCGATGCGCACGTCGCCGACCTGGATGATCGTGTCCTCGGGCTTGAAGGTCCGGCTCGCGAGCTTGTACGGCTCGGTGATGCGCAGGACCTCGTGCACCCCCTCCATCAACTCGATGAGCCCCGGGTCCACCTTGCCGCTGCCGACCACGCCCAGCACCACCCGCGACGCTCCCGTCGAGCGGTGCACGTCCATACCCCGCTCGACGAGGTGGGCGATCACCCGCTCGACCTGATCGCCCGAGACGCGTTCCTTCATCACGACAACCATGTTCAGCTCTCAGTCTTTTCTCGTTCAGTTTGACGCTCGCCGTCGAGGCGCTGGATTCGCCTGGCCTCGTCCATGATCCGCTCGTACAGCCGCTCGATGGCATCGTCGGTCAGCGGGCCTTCGAGGCTGGCATTGACCGTTTTGACGTGCACCATCACCGTCGCTTCGCGCGTCGGCTCGTAGATCCCCATGCCCTGAGACCGCTTGAGACGCCCCACGGTGTAGGCGCAGCGGGCCCGGCGATCCAGCAGCCTCACGATCACCTCGTCCAGCCGATCGATCTCGTCGCGCAGCGCCTCGAGACTCAACTCCGGAGCCATCGGATGTACCGCTCCACTTCGTCGAGCAGACCCGGCTCGCTGCCATGCTCGGCAATGACGTTGACTAGTGCGCTCCCCACGACGGCGGCGTCGGCGTACTCGCCGATCGCGCGGACGTGCTCGGGACGAGAGACGCCAAAACCGAGCGCCAGCGGCCTGGACGTAGCCTGACGGACGCGGGCCGCCAGCTCGGAGGCCGAATCGGCGACCGTGTCGCGCGCGCCGGTCACCCCAAGGCGGGAAATCCCGTACAGGAAGCCGCTCCCGATGGCGGCGGCCCGCCGGATCCGGTCGTCCGCGGTGGTCGGGCTCAGCAGGAAAATTGTATCAATCCCCATCCTGTCGAAGGCGGTTCGCCATTCCTCGGCTTCCTCGGGCGGCACATCCAAGGTCAGCACGCCGTCCACCCCCACCTCATGGGCTCTCCGGGCGAACGCGTCCAGGCCCATCCGGAGTATCGGATTGGCGTAGCTGAAGATGACGATCGGCGCGCGGATGTGCGGTCGAACACCCGCGAGCATCTCTAGGACGCCCGCGAGCGTGGTGCCGCCTGCCAGCGCCCGTTCCGTAGCCCGCTGGATGACCGGTCCATCCGCCAGCGGGTCGGAAAAGGGCACGCCGACCTCGAGCAGGTCGGCGCCGGATCGATCCAGCGTCAGAAGAATCTCGGCCGTTTGCGTGAGGTTCGGATCGCCGGCCGTCACATAGGTGACGAGGCCGGTTCGCCCTTCGGCGCGCAACCGGACGAACGTGTCGTCAATGCGTGACATCGACGACGACCTCCTTCAGCCGCGACTCCACCGACTGGACGTCCTTGTCGCCTCGGCCGGAGAGGTTGACGAGCAGCACGGCAGCCGGCCCGAAGTCCCTGGCGGTCCGACGCGCGTAGGCAATGCCGTGGGCGGATTCGAGGGCCGGGATGATCCCTTCCAGCCGCGCCAGTTCGTGGAATGCTCCCAGCGCCTCGTCATCCGAGGCGTGGTGATATTCGGCGCGACCGCTGGCCCGCAAGTGCGCGTGCTCGGGCCCGACCGCGGCGTAGTCGAGTCCTGCCGAAACCGAATGCGTGGGCTCGATGTTGCCATGTGCGTCCTGCAGCACCCAGGTGCGGGTGCCCTGGAGCACGCCGGCCGAGCCGCCAGCAAACCGGGCCGCGTGCCGTCCAGGGCTGATGGTCTCACCGCCGGCTTCCACGCCGATCAACCGCACGCTCGCATCGTCGATGAAGGCGTCGAAGATGCCGATGGCGTTGCTCCCGCCGCCCACGCAGGCGATAACGGCGTCGGGGAGCCGGCCCACGAGATCGAGGCACTGGCGACGGGCCTCTCGGCCGATGACGGACTGGAACTCGCGCACCATGAGCGGATAGGGATGGGGCCCGAGCGCCGAGCCCAGGAGGTAATGGGTGTCGTGCGGTCGTGCCACCCAGTCGCGCATGGCCTCGTTGATGGCGTCCTTCAGCGTACGGCTGCCGGCGTCCACAGCCTCCACGCGCGCGCCGAGCAGCCGCATCCGGAACACGTTGAGCGCTTGACGCCGCATGTCCTCGGTTCCCATGTAGACCACGCACTCGAGGCCGAGCAGGGCGCACGCCGTGGCGCTGGCGACGCCGTGCTGGCCCGCTCCGGTTTCCGCGACGATGCGCCGCTTCCCCATCCGGACCGCGAGCAGCGCCTGGCCGAGGGCGTTGTTGATCTTGTGTGCCCCTGTATGGGTGAGGTCCTCTCGCTTGAGCAGGATACGCGCGCCCCCGGCCGCGGCGCTGAGGCGAGCGGCCTCCCACAGCGGCGTCGCTCGCCCGACGTAATCGCGCAAGAGCCGATCGAGCTCGGCCGCGAAAGAGACGTCCGACCGTGCCGCGAGGTACTCGCGCTCGAGCGCCTCGATCGGCGCAACGAGCGTCTCGGGCACGAATCGACCGCCGAAAGCCCCGAAATAGCCACGCGCGTCGGGATCGCGCCGTCCGAACCAGTCGATGCTCATGCCACTGCTCTCACGGCCGCGACAAAGGCGGCCAGCCTTTCGTGATCCTTCATCCCAGGAGCCCGCTCGACGCCTGAAGACACGTCGACACCGGTTGGACTCGCCAGGCGAATGGCTTCGCCGACATTGTCGGGCCGGAGCCCCCCGGCCAGGATGACGGGGCGCTGGCGCGAGATGCGCGACACGGCCCGCCAGTCGAGGGTCCGTCCCGTACCGCCCCGCTGCACCGGATCGTGGGTGTCGAGGAGCACCGGCACGTCATCGGGTATCGCCGGCGTGATGCCGATGCCATCGGCTGCCAGCGTGACCGCTCGCAGCAACCCCATGCCAGCGGGCAGCGGGGGGACATTGCCCACCACTTGCGCCACCTGAATCCCCACGTCGCGGCATTCGGCGACGAGCGCCGCGTCGGGATCGACGAACACCCCGACCGGGGTCACGAACGGGGGCAGACGCTCGATGATGGCGCGCGCCCGCGAAGGGGTCATGGCACGCGGGCTGCTTGGCCAGAACACGAAGCCGATCGCGTGGACGCCGAGCGCCGCGGCGGCGGCCGCGTCGGCGATTTGGGTGATGCCGCACACCTTGATCGTCATCGCTGGGCCTCGCGGAGGAGGCCGGCCAGAGCGGAGCCGGGGTCGGCTGCGGTCATGAAGCGCTCTCCGATCAAATAGGCCCCGTAGCCCAGCGCCGCGAATCGGGTGAGATCAGCGCCGGTGCGCAACCCGCTCTCGCAGACGGCTGTCACCGACGACGGGAATCGCGCCGCGAGGCGCTCGGACAGATCGATGTCCATGGCCAGCGTCTGCAGACTGCGGTTGTTGACGCCCACGAGGGTGGCGCCGGCCGCCAGTGCGCGGTCGAGCTCGTCCTCGGTGTGCACTTCGACCAGCACGGCCAGGCCGTGGTCCCGCCCCACGCTCATCAGCGCGATGAGCTCCGCCTCGTCGAGCGCGGCCACGATCAGCAGAATCGCGTCGGCGCCTGCGGCTGCTGCCTCGGCCACCTGATAGGCGTCGATGATGAAGTCCTTGCGCAACAGCGGCGCTGCGACGGCCTGCCGCACGGCCGCGAGGTGCGCGAGCGACCCGTCGAAGAACATCGGCTCGGTCAGCACCGACAGCGCCACGGCGCCAGCGGCTTCATAGCCGCGCGCGATGGCGACCGGGTCGTAGGCGGCTCTGAGCACGCCGCGCGAAGGTGAGCGGCGCTTGCACTCGGCGATCACATTCACCCCGCCGGCCCGCTGCAGCGCTGCGGTGAAGGCACCGCCACGAGGCGCGCACGCCGACGCCCTGGCCTCGAGCGCCGCCAACGGCTCGCGCGCCCGTCGGTCCGCCACGCGAGTGCGGGTAGCCGCGACGATCGCGGCCAGCAGGTCGGGCGTGCTGGTGGTCACGCGGTGGCCCCCTCCACGAGCGACACCGCCCGCAAGCGATCGAGGGTGGCTCGGGCCGCGCCGCTGTCGATGGCCTCGGCGGCGCGCGTCAGCCCCGCCTGCACCGTGTCCGTCATTCCCGCCACCATCAACCCCGCGGCCGCGTTCAGCAGAACGACGTCTCGCGGGGCCCCCGGCGCTCCCGCCAGCACTGTATTGACGATTCGCGCGTTGACGGCCGAGTCCCCACCGGTGAGCGCGCCGGCGGCGGCCTTCGGCAGACCGTAGTCTGCGGGGTGGACATAGAAGGTATGGACGGCGCCGGCCCGTACTTCCGAAACCTTCGTGTGTCCCGTCGTCGAAAGCTCGTCGAGGCCGTCGGCTCCATGAACGACCCAGGCACGCTCCGCACCCAGCGCCAGGAGCGTTCGCGCGATCAACTCGGTGAGCTCGGGCCTGGGCACGCCGACCACCTGCCGGACCGGCCGCGCCGGATTGGTGAGCGGGCCGAGGAGGTTGAAGGCCGTGCGCACACCCAGGTCGCGACGCGCTTGCGCCGCATGCCGCATTGCCGGATGGAACGTAGGCGCGAACAGGAACGCGATGCCCGCTTCGTCGAGGCACCTCCCAGCCGTGGCCGGCGACATCTGCACGTGAACGCCAAGGGCCTGCAAGACGTCGGCGCTGCCGCATTGGCTCGACACGGATCGGTTGCCGTGCTTGGCCACGCGCACGCCGCATGCGGCCACGACCAGCGCGGACGCGGTGGAGATGTTGAAGCTGCCCGAGCGGTCTCCACCCGTTCCGCAGGTATCGAACACGGGCCCGCGTGCACCCGGCAGCGGCACCGCATGCTCCCGCATGGTCGTGGCCAGGCCCACCAGCTCCGATGGCCGTTCGCCTTTCATCGCCAGGCCGATCAGAAACCCGGCAATCTGTGCGGGCGCCGCCTCACCGCGCATGATCGCCGCCATGGCGGCGGAGGCCTGCTCCACAGTGAGGTCCTCGTGACGTCGCAACCGTTCGATGAGGTCGGTGAACATCGTCTCAGAGCGCCAGGAAATTCCGGAGGAGGTGCCGCCCCTCCGGGGTGAGGACGGACTCGGGGTGGAACTGCACCCCATGCAGGGGCCACTCGCGGTGCCGGAGGCCCATGATCAGCTGGTCACCGCTCGTGCGCGCGCTGACGACCAGGTCGTTCGGGAGGCCCTCCTCGGAGACGATGAGCGAGTGATAGCGGCCGGCCTCGAAGCTGGTGCCGATCCCGGCGAACACGCCCAGTCCATCGTGTTCGACGGCGGACGTCTTCCCGTGGATGGGAAGGGGCGCCCGCACGACCTTCCCTCCGAACGCCAGCCCGATGGCCTGGTGTCCGAGGCACACTCCGAGGATCGGGCACGCGCTCCCGAATGTGCGGATCACGTCGAGCGAGATGCCGGCCTCTTCCGGCCTGCCCGGGCCTGGCGAGATCACGATGCGTTCCGGACGAAGCGCCACCAACTCCTCGACTGGCGCCTGGTTGTTGCGCCGGACCACGATCTCGGCCCCGAGCTCCCCGAGGTACTGCACGAGGTTGTAGGTGAACGAGTCGTAGTTGTCGATCACGAGCACCATGGCGCCTGCCTCAGAGCCCCGCCTGCGCCAGCTCGAGCGCCCGGATCATCGCGCGCGCCTTGTCGCGGGTCTCCTCGAACTCGGCCGTCGGGTTCGAATCGGCGACGATCCCCGCGCCCGCCTGAACCTGGGCCCGGCCGTTCTCGAGCAGGACCGTGCGGATGGCGATGCAGAAGTCCAGATTCCCGGCGAAGTCCAGATAGCCGACCGCGCCCGCGTACAAACCACGCCGCGACGGCTCGAGCGCCTGGATGATCTGCATCGCTCGCACCTTCGGCGCTCCCGAGACGGTGCCGGCCGGGAAGCAGGCCACGAGCGCGTCCAGCCGATCCCGGTCCTCCGCCAGCATGCCGTCGACGACCGAGACCAGGTGCATCACGTGCGAATAGCGTTCGAGCGTCATGTAAGTCGGGACGCGGACGGTACCGTATTCACAGACCCGGCCCAGATCGTTGCGACCGAGGTCGACGAGCATCACGTGCTCGGCTTTCTCCTTCTCGTTTCGCTTGAGCTCCTCGGCCAGACGCCGGTCTTCCTCCTCCGACCGGCCGCGCGGCCGCGTGCCGGCAATCGGATGGGTCACCGCGTGGCGTCCCTCGACGCGCACCAGCATCTCGGGCGAGGAGCCGACGATCGAGCGATCGCCCATGCGGATGAAGAACATGTAGGGCGAGGGATTGACGTGACGAAGGGCGCGGTAGACGGTGAACGCCTCGGCTGCGACCTCCGCCTCGAAGCGCTGCGAGAGCACGACCTGATAAATGTCGCCGGCGGCGATGTGCTCCTTCGCGGTGCGGACCATGGCCTCGAACCGCTCCTGCGTGAGGTTGGAGGTGAAGGTCAGCGGTGGCGCATCGCCTCTGCGAGGCAGCGACAAGGCTCGCTCGAGCTCCCGCTCGAGAAACCCGATCTTGGTGCACGCGAACTGGTAGAGCGCGCGCAGATCCTCGTCGCCGGTGATACGCGCGTTGGCGATGAGCAGGATGCGGTGTTGCACGTGGTCGAAGGCCAGCACGGTGTCGAACAGCATGAAGCCCGCCTGGCCGGCATCCTCCGAGCCGCCGGCGGCAATCGCGGGCTCGAACCACGCCGCGGTGTCGTAGCCGAAATAGCCCACTGCCCCACCCGTGAACCGCGGCAGCCCCGGAACGAACGGCGATCGAAATCCGTTCATCAGCGACCGTAGCGTCTCGACGAACGGCTCGTCGGCCGTCGACGTGGTGCCGGCCTGCTCGACGGTGGTGTGGGTGTTCTGCCCACGCAGGATCAGGAACGGATCCTTGCCGAGGAACGAGTAGCGCCCGACGTGCTCGCCGCCCTCCACGCTCTCGAGCAGGAACGCATAGTCGGAATGCTCGGCCACCTTGAGGAACGCCGACACTGGCGTCAGCAAGTCGGCGACGAGCTCCTTGACGACGGGGACGAACGTCCCGCGCTGGGCCAGCTCCACGAATTCTTCGAACGAGGTCAGTCTCATGTCGTTCCGTGCTCCTCGTGCAGGCGCGCGAGCGCTGCCTCTCTCATCGCCGGCTCGGGGGGGGCGGCACCCGTCCACCAGGTGAACTGCGCGATTGCCTGGGCGACGAGCATGTCGAGTCCGCCGATGACCTCGCACCCGCGCGCGGCGGCTTCTGCCAGCAGCCGGGTGCGCGGCGGGTTGTAGACCAGGTCGTAGACGACCCGGCCGTCCAACGCGCTCGCGGCCAGCGGTGAGTCGGTGACGGCCGGAGACGTCCCGATGGGCGTGGCGTTGACCAGCAGGTCCCACGTTCCCGGCGCGGGAGGCCAGGGGGAGACCGACGCACCGGCTCGCGCCGCCGCCTCCTCCGCCTGGGCCTGGCGCCGAGCCGCGATCGTGACGTGCGCGCCCGCCTGCTGCAGGGCCATGGCGACCGAACGGGCGGCCCCTCCGGCGCCGAGCACGGTTGCGCGCCTGCCCGCGAGCGTGCCGCGTGAGGCGAGTGGCACCATGAACCCCGCGGCGTCGGTGTTACGCCCTTCCCACTGTCCGTCACGCCACCGCAGCGTGTTGATGGCCTGGGCCCGTCGCCCATCGGCATCGACGGTGCCCGCCAGTTCGAATGCGGCGAGCTTGAACGGTGCGGTGACGCTGGCGCCCCGGAGGTCCAGGGCTTCGGCGAAGGTCCGAAAATCCTCGAAGTCCGCGGCGGCGAGCGGCAGGTACACCGCGTCCAGCCCGAGCGCGGCAAACGCCGCGTTGTGCATCGAGGGCGAAAGCGAATGGGACACGGGCCGACCGACTACGCCGTAGAGCAATGTCCCGGGACCGAGAGCGGCGAGCCGAAACTCGTCGCGGAGGCGCTCTGCGCCCGTCTGCCCCGGCGCGACGGGCGTGGCGTCGGCGGCGTAGGTCCAGATGGATCCGAATCGGGCGGCCAGCACCCGCGTCGCGAGCCCGGCCTCGCCCATCGCAATCGCCACGGTTGGCGACGCGGTCGGCCGCACACGGTCGAGCAAAGTCAGGGTGTCGGTGAGCCGGTGCGCCATCACTGCCACCTTCACGATACCGGCGCCCGTCGCGCGCATCGCGGCGACGCGATCGGCCAGATCGTCCGGGATGCCTGAAAAATCGTGCATCGACACGACAATCCGGTCGCGGTGGCGCCCGCCCGCGAAGGCCGGGGACAGGGCCTTCCACTCCACGTCGACGTATTCGGCGCCAGCGTCGAGCGCCTCTTCGAGGAGGCGGAGCCGATCGTCCTCGGCTCCGCGATAGGCTCCGCCTTCCCAGGAGGCCCGGCAGGTCACGATGACCGGGCCCGCACGCCCCTCGATTGCGCCCCTGACCTCGGGCCGATCGAGCGCATCCAGACGCAACTCGACCAGTTCGGCGCTCGAGATTTGGTCTCGGCGGGTTCTGAGGGCCTCCATGGTCGGGGCCATCACGGTGACGCACAGGCGAGTCCGGTCCATAAAATGCAAAAAGCGCCTCTTCAACTCGGGTTGAAGAGGCGCTTGTCGATCGGCGGTTGCGGTGTTTTAGGTCACGCGAACGCTGGGGCCTCTTCCTTTTGGCGCCAATACCACCAGCCCGCAAACACACCAGTCGCTGTTGGAGCCGCGAGGCTCGACGAGGACTGGGGCGACGGGAGGCCGACTCGAGAGCGCATACGAGCGTCGAAACAGTAACACATCGCATAGTATTGAACAAGAAACCGCGCCATTTCATCATGCCCATGCCCCGTTTCGTGGCCGCCGCCGCCGCCGTGGTTGTCGCCCTGCTCCTCACCGGCGTCCCGGGCGCGCAGACTCATCTGATGTCCATCGACGAAGTGAAGCCGGGCATGGTGGGCACCGGACGGACGGTGTTCTCGGGCACGACCCTCGAAGACTTCCAGGTCCACATTCTCGGCGTCCTCCACAACGTCATCGCCCCCAACCGCGACCTGATCCTTGCGCGCCTCGAGGGTGGGCCATTGGCCAAGACCGGCGTGATTGCCGGCATGAGCGGCAGCCCGGTCTATGTGGACGGCCGGTTGTTGGGCGCAATCTCGTACGCGCTCGGTCAGTTCTCCACCGAGCCGATCGCCGGCATCACCCCCATTGCCGAAATGACCGACGCTACGACGATGAGCGCCGCGGCAATCGGTACGCGGCCGGTATCGCTCAGCTGGCCGTACAAGCCAGAAGAGCTCTTCGAGATCTGGACGCGCGACCTTGGCTTGTCCCGCCCGGCGGCGTTCCCGCTGTCGCGCGCCGACGTGACGTCACCCGGCGCCATGCTGCGTCCGATTGCGGTGCCGCTCTCAGCGAGTGGATTCGAGCCCGACGTTCTCTCCGCGCTCGCGCCTACCCTGGCCGCGGCCGGCCTGCTGCCGGTGACCGGTCAGGCGCCGCCACAAGCGCGCACGGATCCGCCCCGACGGAGGCTGGCACCCGGCGACGCGGTTGGCGTGTCGCTGCTCTCCGGCGACTTCGAACTCGGCGCGACCGGCACGGTGACACACGTAGACGGGGACCGCGTCTACGCGTTCGGCCATCCGCTCTACAACCTCGGGCCGACCGAGTTTCCGATGACGGCGGCGACCGTGCACGTCGTGCTTCCGAGCCTGATGACGTCGAGCAAGATTGCCAGCTTCGGTCCGGTGATCGGAACGTTGCAGCAGGACCGCGCCACCGCCATTGCCGGCAAGCTGGGGGCCGGGCCCGCGCTCATCCCCATGACCGTGTCCCTCAATTCCGACCGCCTCGGCGCCCGGACGTTTTCGTTCGGCGTAGTGCGAGATCCCACCTTCACGCCGCTGCTCGCCTATCTCGCCGTGGCCAACGTGCTCACCGGGTACGAACGCGCGGTAGGCCCGGCGTCGATCACCGTCAGGGGCACGGCGAGTATTCGCTCCCACGGTGCCCTAGCTTTCGAGGATGTGTTCACCGGCGACCAGCCGATCGGCCTCGCCGCCGCCTACGTGGCCGGGCCGCTGACGCAGCTGTTCAGGAACACCTCGGAACCCGTGGAGATCGAGCGCATTGCGCTCACTGTCGATGCCTCGGAGGAAACCCGGTCGGCGCGGATCGAACGCGTGTGGCTCGATACCACGAAGCCGAAGGCCGGTGGGTCGGCTACGCTCTCGGTCGCCCTTCGCGGCCCCAAGGGCGACGAGATCCTGAAACGGATCCCGATTACGTTCCCGGACAACGTCACCGGCTCCGTGCAGCTGCTGGTGGCCGACGGGGCGCGCGCCTCCGCTGACGACCGCCGTGAGCTCCGCGGGACGGACCCGCAAAGTCCCGGGCAGATCATCCGCACCTTCAATCGGACGCGGCGCGGCAACCGGCTGTACGTGCGGCTGTCGACCAACGACCCCGGAGCCGTCGTGAGCGGAGAGCCGATGGCCGCGTTGCCACCCTCGGTGCTTGGCGTACTCGAATCGGGCCGCAGCACGGGGAGCGTCTCCACCATGCGATCGGCCCTCAAGGCCGAGTGGGACGTGCCCCTGGATCTGGCGGTCACCGGTTCGCGACAGCTGACGATTCCCCTCGACTCACCGCGATGACCCCAACCGATTCCTTCCGGGTCCTGCTCGCAGGTTCCCTTCTCGTTCTCTGTACCTGGACGCTCTCGGCGGCGCCGGGCTTCTGGCAGGCAGCCACGCAGGCCGACTTCCTCAAAGGCGAGGTCGATCAGCTGTCCGTCGACGAGCATGGGCGACTCACGCTCGGCCCCGCGGTCCGCACGGTCTTCGACGGCTCGGTCACGGTAGTGTGGACCATGACGACCGCGGCCGATGGCACGACGTTCATCGGCACGGGCAATGACGGCAAGGTGTTCAAGATCACGCCAGACGGGACCGGCACGCTGTTCTTCGACAGTGCGGAGCTCGAAGTCCACGCGCTGGCGCCGGCGCCCGATGGCGGCCTGTTCGTCGGGACCTCGCCCGACGGCCGCATCTATCGCGTGGACAGCCGCGGACAGCCCACGACGTTCTTCGATCCCGACGACACCTATATCTGGGCGCTCTCGGCCGACGCGAAGGGCGTGGTCTATGCGGCCACGGGCGACAAGGGGACCGTGTATCGCATCACGCCCGACGGCAAGGGCGAGCCGTTCTTCAACACCAGGGCCACCCACGCGACCACCCTCGGCATCGAGGCGTCGGGCGCAATAGTGGTCGGCACCGCCAACCCGGCGCGCGTCTTCCGCGTCGCCGGAGCCAACAAGGGCTTCCTCGTGCTCGATACGCCCTTCCAGGAAATCCGCGCCATCCGCCGCGATGCGAAAGGCGTGCTGTATGTGGCCGCCTTGAACGGCAAGGCCGCCTCCGGCGCGAGTAGAGACACCGACGAGCCGCCTCCCACACCGACGCCGCCGCCCACTCCTACGGTCTCGACCGATATCGTATCGTTTGCGGTCATCGACATGCCGGTGTCCGGGCAGGCCCCGCCGAGCCAGGGTGGCCGCGAGTCGGGCGATACGGTCTCGGGAGCCGTCTACCGCATCCAGACCGATGGCTTGTACGATCTGCTGTGGGAGTCGAAGAACGATTCGCCGTACGACGTGAGCGTCGAGCCCGATGGATCGGTGCTCGTCGCGACCGGCGACAAGGGCAAGGTGTTTCGTCTGTCGGGCGAGCCCGTGGTACCCGTGCTCGTCACCAGCGTCCCGGCCCAGCACGCGACGACCATCGCGCGGCTCAAGGACCGCACGCTGCTCGCCACGGCCAATCCCGGGCTCCTGGTGTCGATGTCGAACAATCGCGCAAGCCGCGGCACCTACGACTCGGACGTGAAGGATGCCAAGGTCGTCGCTTCATGGGGGACGCTCTCGTGGCGGGCCAGCACACCCGACAGCACGAAGGTGGAGCTCTTCACGCGGGCCGGCAACACGAGGACGCCGGACGACACCTGGAGCGACTGGGCTGGTCCGTATTCAGACGCGGCCGGCTCGCCGATCACGAGCCCGAAGGCCCGCTACCTGCAGTGGCGCGCGGTTCTCTCCGGAACCTCCTCGACGCCGATTCTGACGTCGGTCTCCGCCGCCTATCTCCAGCGCAACGTCCGGCCGCGCGTCGAGTCCATCACCGTGCATCCGGCCGGTGTCGCGTTCCAAAAGCCGTTCTCCACCGGCGAAATGGAGATCGCGGGCTTCGATCAGGAGCCGCAGGAGCGCCGGCTCGCCAATCAGGGCGCTGGCGGCGGCGCGCAGATGGGCGCGCCCCCGCTGGGACGCCGCATCTACCAGCGCGGCCTGCAGACCCTGGCCTGGAAGGCGGAAGACGAGAACGGCGACGAGCTCACCTACACCGTGCTGTATCGCCGCGAAGCCGAAATCGCGTGGCGCACGCTCAAGGAGGACCTGACCGATACCCTGACGGTCTGGGACACCTCGTCGACGCCAAACGGCAGCTATATTGTCAAGGTCGTGGCCTCGGATTCCAAGACCCATCCCGCCGAACTGGCGCTGGTCGGCGAGATGGAGAGCGAGAGCTTCGATATCGACAATACGCCGCCGGAGGTGTCGATCGGCGCTGTCGGCCGCGAGGGGTCTCGCTTCGTCGTGCCGGTGGAGGTGCGCGATGCCGACTCGCCGCTGACGAAAGTCGAATATAGCCTCGACGCGCAGAAATGGCAGACGGCGTATCCGCGCGATGGCATGCTCGACTCGCGTCGCGAGTTGTTCCAGATCAGGCTGGATGAAGCTGCGGCCGGACGCGTCCTGGTCGTGCGCGCGAGCGATTCGCTCAACAACGTGAGCGCCGGTCAGGCGCAGTTACCTGGAAGCCGCTAGAGCAGCGACAACTCGTCGGTGGCCGGGCGCGCGATTGCCACCGGTGTCACCGGCCGAGCTGTGGGCATTCGTGCAATCGGCGGCGCGCTGTTGGGCGGCCGGCGCACGAGAATCACGTCATCGGTCGGGCGACCCTTGACTGTGGTGTTGGCCAGCACCCACACCATGCTGACCGCCACCGGCGCGCCCGTCGCCGTTGCCTTCGCCGGCTCGAATTCCACTTGCGATGCGGCCTGCAGCATGGCCAGCAACACGTCCGGGCGGACCTTGAGGCGCATCGGCCGATCGCCCTGGAGCAATTCGAGATTCTGGATGCGACCCTCGCGCGTGACGACGGCGGAGAGGGCCAGCACGTCGTCGTCGGCGGTGATCGGCGAGAGCGGCATCAGGTTCTCGTCGACGCGCGAGCGCGGCGCCAGCATGCGCGCATCCAGCCGTACCGGGTTCTCGTTCGAACCGGGGTTGGCGAGGAACGTAATCATCCCGGCCAGCGAGTCGGGCCGCTCCTGGCTTGCGGCGTGGAGCACGCTGATCGACCCGACGAGGCAGAACAAGGTGGCAGCCGTGGCGCCGAGCGCGGCCCAGACCAGGTGCATGTCCTGGAACAGCGCCTTGAGTTCGGCGCCCAGGGAAAACTGCGCCTCCACGCGCAGCCGCTCCGCTACTCGGCGCGGCACGCGTTCGGCCTCCGGTGCGTCGCGATCGGGCTGCTGCGACGCGGCTTCCCGGAGCGAGCGGCGCAGGTCGTCGAAGTCCGCCGCCATCAGCGAGCACGTGACGCAGTCGCGCAAGTGGCTCTGGATGGCCACTCGCTCCTCGATCGTCAGTTCGTCGTCGTGGAATTCTTCGAGGCGGTCCTGCACGTCCTCGCAGTGGATCGCGTGCATCATGACCGGCTCTCCCGCAACTGCTGACGAAGTGTCTGCCGCGCGCGGGTAAGCCGCGACTTGACCGTGCCGACGGCGACACCCAGCGAAAACGCGATCTCGTCGTAGCTCAGGCCATCGATCTCGCGAAGGATGACGACAGTCCGCTGATCGAAGGGCAGGCCGTTCAATGCGCGCCAGAGCCGGGTGGCGAGCTCCTTGCGCGCCAGCGCGCGATCTGGCGACGTGCCATCGCCCGGCTGCGTCAGATCGCCATGCTCGGCGACGTGCTGGTCGAGCGAGACCTGGTCTGCCCGGCGGCGGCGACGCCAGAAGCGCTGCCGGTTCCGTGCCTGATTGATGACGATCCGATAGATCCAGGTCTTGAGGGAGGACTGCCCGCGGAAGCCGTGCAGGGTGCGGAAGACCCGCAGGAAGACCTCTTGGGAAAGGTCGAGCGCTTCGTCCCGATCGCCCAGGAGATTGAGCGACAGGGTGTAAACCATGCGCTCGTGGCCGGACACGAGTTCGGCGCACGCGCCTTCCTCGCCGGCCGCGCATCGCTGTATCAGCGCGGCTTCGCCCGACGCAACGTCCGACCATCCAAAGGCGCCTGCGTCCTTCACGAGTTCCTCGGTGGCAAGTCGTGGACCCATAGTGAGTTTAAACCAATTAGAACCCGCACCCCGCCGAAAGTTCCGCCGTTTGCTACCATCTGGGTGAGATGCGTCGCACGCTCGTGGGGCTGGCGCTCGTGGCGACGGCCGGCGTGGTCGGGGCGCTGGCCTACGCGTCCTATACCACCGAGCGGGACTTCGTACGTCTCGTCGCGGCCGGCGACCACGCCGCTGCCGACGGCCGGACGTTCGAAGCGCTGGAAGCCTACAGCGGCGCCCTGGCCCTCGTACCAGACGCCGTCGTCGCTTACCTCAAGCGGGGGCGTGTCTATCAGCTCCAGGGGGAGGCCGAGGCAGCGCTGCGGGATCTGCGTCGGGCGGCCGAGCTGGACCCGTCAGCCACCCGTCCCTTGGAATGGCTCGGCGACATCAGCCTCGAGCTCAACCGGGTGGACCGGGCCTCCGAGTACTTCCAGCGCTACATCGCGCTCGACGAGCGCAACGCTCGCGTGCTCTACAAGCTGGGTGTTGCCCGCTACCGGGCTGGATCTCCGCGGGAGGCGTTGCAGGTTCTCGACCAGGCGCTGCAGATCGACCGGGCGTTGAGCGATGCCCGGTTTCTGCGGGGGCTCTGCCAACGGGATCTCGGTCAACACTACGACGCTCGTCTGACGCTGGAAGCGGTGGTGGCCGCGACCCCTGGGGCACGCGGACCCCGCGAGGCCCTCGCAGAGGTATATGGGTCGCTTGGTGAACACCAGCGCGCGATCGACACCCTCGAGTCGTTGAGCGCGCTCGATCCTTCGCGGGCCGAGCCGATGGTGGCCGTCGGGATCGCCTACGCCAGCAGCGGCCGCGACACGCAAGCCCTTCAGGTCCTGGGTCGTGCCGCGGAGCGTTTTCCGGAATCGCCCCACGTGTACTCGGCCCTGGGACATGTCTGGCTCACCCTGGCGGAGCGTCACAGCGACCGCGTGGCGCTGTCGAAGGCCATCGAAGCCCTGACCGCGGCGGCCACGCATGCCACGACCAGCAGCGCCGCGCTGAGCGATCTGGGCCGGGCGCTCACGCTGGCAGGTGATTACCCGGGCGCCGAGCGTGCGCTTCGCCAGGCCGTCACCCGGCTGCCGGCCTCCACCGAAGCGTTCCTACGCCTGGCAGCGGTCACCGAACGTCAGGGACGCCTGCCCGAAGCGCGCGACGCCCTGCTCCAATACGCCGCGCTCGTCGGCGATCGCGAGCCCGTGGCTGCACTCGCCACCCGCATCGCCGACCTGTCGCTGCGCATTGGCGAGCCGCTGCTGGCCGCGCGATGGCTCGACCGCGCGATCGACGAGAACGGACCCTCCCCTGCCCTGCTCGCGAGCCTGGCCGATGCCGCGTGGAAAGGCGGCGACCAAGCGCGGGCCCGGGAGGCGGTGACCGCGGGGCTGCAGCTCGCCCCCGACCATCCGGCGCTGCTCGCTCTCAGACGTCGCGTCGGCGCGGATCCATCGCCTCCCTGAGCGTATCGCCGAGGATGTTGAACGCGAGCACGATCGCTGCCCGAAACACGCCCGGGAAGATCGTGCGCTGCGGCGCATTCTACGCGCGGGGCTCCGGGCCCTTGCCGGTTGCATTTCGCAAGCCAAGGCGGGCGAGCAGCTTGGCGAGGCCCTGCCGCGAGACGCCGAGCTCGCGGGCTGCCCGCGCCGTTCGCCCATCCACCCTCGCGAGCGCTGCCCTGACGAATCGCAGTTCGAACTCCCGGCGCGCGGCTGCGAGCGAACGCGCCTCGACGAGTGCCACTGACCGGCCTACGTGCGACGGCAGATGGAAGGTCGACACACTGCCACGAGGTGGGCTGCTCACGATCAGCGATGCCAGTACGTTCTGTAGCTCCCGTACGTTACCGGGCCAGTCGTAGCGTCCCAGGGCCGCCAGCGTCCCTGGCGAGAGCACGGCGCGGCTCCCGGTCTTCTGCGCCAGGCTGCACCAGATATGGCGAACGAGTGCCGGCAGGTCTTCGAGCCGTTCACGCAAGGGCGGAACTGACAGACGAACGACGTCGAGCCGGTAGCGCAGATCGCGACGGAAATGCCCGGCCTGGACCTCCTCGGCCAAGGGCTTGTTCGTGGCGGCCACCACCCGCGTATCGATGGGACGCACGTGCGACTCGCCGAGTCGTCGTACCTCGTGCTCCTGGAGCACGCGCAGCAGCTTGGCCTGGACCCGCGGCGACAGCTCCGAGACCTCATCGAGGAACAGCGTACCGCCGGTGGACTCTTCAAACAGCCCCGCACGCTCGGCGACCGCTCCGGTGAACGCGCCCTTCGCGTGGCCAAACAGCTCTGCCTCGGCGAGTTCCTCGGTGAGGGCGGCGCAGTTGAGCGCGGAGAAACGGCGGTCCCGCCTGGGACTGATCCGATGGATGGCCCGCGCGACGAGCTCCTTGCCGCTGCCGCTCTCGCCTTCGACGAGCACGTTGAAGGGCGAGCGCGCCGCTCGCAGCACCGCGGCCCGGAGGCGACCGATGGGCTCGCTCTGCCCCACCAGCTCCGGGATCTCGGGCGAATCCGCAATAGTCCGGCCCCGGTCGGCCGCCGCGTGGAGGACGGGCGCAATGGCGGCGGATGCGACCCTCATCAGTCCGTCAGCGTCCTCCGGGCGGACGGCTCGGCCCGAAGACCATCGACACCAGAGCGCCCCGACGACCGTGCCTCCGTAGCGCACGGGCCACGCGCCGTCGGTTGGCAGGTTCTGGTCCACCGGTGGCTGGCAGAGACCGGTCGTGACCGCGCGGAGAGCCGGCGTCGAGTCCGAGGGCAGGGCGCCCAGCTGCGCCACCACACGCACCTGCGTGTGTTCGACGGTGACGCAGGCGACTCCCGCCGCGCCGACCCGATCGCGGAGCAGCGCGAGCACCTGGGCGAGGGTGCTGCGCTCGTCCTCGATCGATTGGCAGGCCTCGAGCACTCGGAGGAAGTCGTTGGTCAACGCGTGCCCGGCATGTTGCGGCCGCTCCGCCTCTCGCAGCCGCTCGGTTGCTTCCCTGAGGCGACGTTCCGACTCAGGAGACCCGAGCGAGATCTCGGAAGCCGGCAACGCCGCACGCGCCTCGAGCACTCGACCTTGTGCGGCCAGCGTCACGGCCAGAGCGGCGCGGGCACTGGTCTCGGCCTCGTCCGTCGGGGCGAGCATCACGCCCCACCGGGCCGCGGCGGTGGTCTCCTCATCCGTCCGCCCGTCCTCGGCGGCCCGCTGCCATGCGCGCTCGGCGAGCGACTCGGGGGTCGGCGTTTCCGGCGCCTCCCAGCCCGTACCGTCCGGCTCGTGGACCATGGCCACGACGGGCGCGAGCCGCACGGGCGCCGAAAGCCCGCGGGTGGCGCCGCGAATCACCAGGTGAGGTCTGGCGTCGCGACTGGCGAGCCGGAGTAGCGCGACGCTCCCAGCGGCGGTCAGGTGGCCGTCGCACGTGAGCACCACCAGGGACCGATCCGCGAGCCAGCCCGGCCAGCGCCAATGACTGCTGCGCAACAGTTCCCCGAGGATAGTCGCCGCGACCGGGACGAAGCCGGCCAGGCGTGACTCGCGCGCGATGTCGAGTGCCGCCCGCCGCCACTGTGCCGCGTCTTCGCCGACGATGTCCACGGCCCGGGGGTGACCGTCACGGGCGTCGTGCAATGCCGCCCGCACGCCGTCGATCGCCAGCGGCGCCGAAGTCGGCACTTCGTGGGATCGCGCCCAGACCTCGATGAACACGCGGGGAGAACGTGGGCCAGCATCGACGAGCCGCCAACCTGCACGGGTCGCGAGAATCGGCGTGTCCGTGGCACGCGCATGCGTTTGCATGCGGACCGGGACACCGGTCGCAAGATCGAGCGCAGAGCCCTCGGCACTGAGGAACCGGTCCAGCACCAGCATGCCCATGGTGCTGCAACAGGCCGGCCCGAACGCCGTTCGTTTCAGATCAACGAGTTAGCGCCAAACCGCACGCAAGGTGTCGCAGAAAGTTCGGATAAGATCCCGTGGCGATGCTGCGTTTTCTGACCGCTGGCGAGTCGCACGGGCAGGGGCTGGTTATCATCGTCGAGGGGCTGCCAGCGGGCCTGCGCGTAGACGTCGATCGGATGACGGCGGACCTGCGGCAGCGCCAGGGGGGCTACGGACGCGGCAGGCGGATGAGCATCGAATCCGACCGCGCAGAGATTCTGTCGGGGGTACGCCGCGGTGTCACGACCGGCGCCCCCGTCTCGATGCTGATCCGCAACCGCGACTGGACGAACTGGCAGGCCACCATGCACGTGGAGGCCGAGATGCCCGAAGACGCCACCGGCGCCAGGCGTGGGCCGGTCGTGCGGCCCCGGCCCGGCCATGCCGACCTGGCGGGCGTGCTCAAGTACGATCTCGACGACATACGTGACGTGCTCGAGCGAGCCAGCGCGCGGGAGACCGCCGCTCGCGTGGCGGTCGGGGCGCTGGCCCGGCAGCTTCTCGCTACCGTGGATATCGAGATCGCGAGCCACGTCCTGTCGATTGGCGGCGCCGGGCTGATCGACACGCCCGCGGTCCCGTTCGATCGGATCCGCGGGGTTGGGGAACGATCGTCCGTGCGCTGCGTGGACTCGGCGGCCGAGGCCGCGATGATCGCCGCCATCGACGCCGCCCGGGCCAACGGCGACACCGTTGGCGGGGCGTTCGAAGTCGTGGCGCGCGGCGTGCCAGTCGGGCTCGGCAGTCACGTCCACTGGGACCGGAAGCTCGACGGCCGGCTCGCCCAGGCCGTGATGTCCATCCACGCGGTCAAGGCGGTTGCGATCGGCGAGGGCGTTGCCGGGGCACATCGGCCCGGCTCCCGCGTGCACGACGAGATCGTCATGGTCGAATCGCGTGATGGGACGGCCGAGATTGCGCGGCCCACCAATCGCGCCGGTGGCCTCGAGGGAGGCATCACCACGGGTGAAGACGTCCGGGTGACCGGCTACATGAAGCCCATCTCCACGCTGATGAAGCCGTTGCGATCCGTCGATCTCACGACCCTGGAGGAAGCCCCGGCCGCGATCGAGCGGAGCGACGTCTGCGCTGTTCCGGCCGCCGCGGTCGTCGGCGAGGCGATGGTGGCGATCGTCCTTGCCGAGGCGCTCCTCGAGCGGTTTGGCGGCGACTCGGTCCGGCAACTCAAAGTGCATGTCGCGGCGGCGGCCGAGCGCGTGGCTGGCCGGGTGCGACGCCCGGGACGATCAGAAGACGCGCTCGATCCGCCCGCATGATTCGTCCAATCCTGAGACTGGGCGTCACGGTGCTGCAGCAGCCGGCGGCACAGGTGCCGGCGATCGGTCCCGAGATCGAGGCCCTGGTCGACGACATGGTCGAGACGATGTATGCGGCGCCCGGCATTGGCCTCGCGGCACCTCAGATCGGCGTGCCCCTTCGTGTGTTCGTGATCGACGTCTCGGTGGGCCGCGATCCCAAGGCACTGATCACGATGATCAATCCTGAGTGGCTGGAGCGTGACGGGATGCAGCTCGAGGAAGAAGGCTGCCTCAGCCTCCCGGGCTTTACGGCGACCGTGCCCCGGCCGAACCGCGCCGTCGTGCGCGGATGGAACCGCCAGGGCGATTCGCACACGATCGATGGCGCCGGTCTGCTGGCCCGAGCGCTTCAGCACGAGATGGACCACCTTGACGGCTGCCTGTTCGTCGACAGGCTCCGCGGTATCAAGCGGGACCTCATCGTGCGCAAGATCAAGAAGCTGGCGCGCGCCGGCAAGTGGTAGACAGGTTCGTGCGCATCGCGTTCTTCGGCACGCCGGCGTTTGCGGTTCCCACCCTCCAGGCGCTGATCCGCTCACCACACGAGGCAGTGCTGGTCGTCACCCAGCCGGACCGGCCGCGGGGCCGCGGCCAACGGGTGTCACCCGGCCCGGTGAAGGCGCTCGCGGTCGGGCACGGCATTCCGGTGCTCCAGCCAGAGAAGCTCACGCGTGATGCGCTGGAGGGTCGCCTCGCAACCAGCGCGACCGATCTGGGCGTGGTCGCCGCCTACGGCAAGATCCTGCCGGAGTGGCTCCTCGCGCTCCCTCGCCTCGGCCTCATCAACGTTCACGCTTCGCTGCTCCCGAAGTACCGCGGCGCCTCGCCGATTCAGCGCGCCGTCATGAACGGTGACGCCGAGACGGGAGTCACCATCATGCGTGTGGTGAAGGCGCTCGACGCCGGCCCGATGCTGGCGATGGCCACCGTGCCGATCGGCCCTGACGACCGGACGGATGCGGTGGAACGGAGGCTGGCCGAGATCGGCGGGCACCTGCTCGTCGAGACGGTTGCCCGCCTGGCGTTGGGCCCGGTGAAAGAAGTGCCGCAGGACGACTCGCGCGTGACCTACGCGCCGCGTCTCACGAAGGAAGAGGGGCTGGTCGACTGGAGCCGGCCAGCGCGCAACATCCACAATCAGATCCGTGCGCTTCATCCCTGGCCGCACGCCTTCACTCTTGGTCCGCGCGGCCGTCTGATCCTGCATCGCTCGGAGGTCTGTGGGGAATCGGCGCCCGATGCTCCCCCGGGGTCGATTCTGCTGGCGCCCCCGCACGACGCCCTGCGCATTGCGACCGGAGACGGCGTGCTCACCGTGCTGGAGCTTCAGGCAGAAGGCGGCAAGGTGCTGCCGGCTCGTACCTTCCTCTCAGGCCATCCACTCGCACCCGGCGAACGACTGAGGTCGTCGTGATCGCCCCCGCGCGGCAGGCCGCGTATGCGGCGTTGGTCGCGCACGAAGTGACGGGTACGCCGTTGCCCGGGGCGATCGCCGCCGCCCGCACATCGCTGACGGATCCGCGCGACCACAGCCTGTTGACGGAGCTCGCGACCGGTGCCGTGCGGATGCGCAAGGCCCTCGACTATCAGCTGGCGCAACGGACCGCCCGGCCGCTCGAGACGCTGGATGCGCCGGTCCGCTCCGCCCTGCGCCTGGGTGCGTATCAGCTCCTCTATCTGGATCGGCTGCCGCCATCGGCGGTGGTCCACGACGCCGTGGCGCTCACCAAGCGCGCCGGCAAGAGCAGCGCGGGCGCCCTGGTCAATGCAGTGCTCCGCGCGGTCGCTCGGGACCGCGCGCACCTCACCTGGCCGGACGCTCCCACGGTTGCCGCTCTCGCCACTAGGTACTCGCATCCCGAGTGGCTGGTCGAACGATGGTTGAACCGCTGTGGGCTGGAGTCGACGACGGCCTGGCTTGCATTCAACAATCGGCCACCGCGTCTGTGCGTCGCCGTGAACCGCCTCAAGGGCACCCGCGAGACCCTGGCCGCGCGCCTCGAGGCCGAGGGCGTGGCGACCGAGCCGACGGCCCGAGCTCCCCATGGGCTACACGTCACCAGGGGCGCCGCGCTCGCGACCGATGCCTTTCGCGAGGGTTGGTTCGTCGTTCAGGACGAGGCCTCACAACTGATCGCGGAACTCGGAGACCTGCGTGCGGGTCAGCACGTTCTGGATCTCTGTGCGTCGCCGGGCGGGAAGACCATGAGCCTGGCCGCGCGCGCGGGCGGCGCTGGCGCGCTCATCGCGTGTGACGTGCGGCCCCGACGCGTCCGCCTGCTGCGTCAAACGCTCGCGCGCCTCGAGGTGCACGCCTCCATCGTGCAGGTGGCGGCGAACGGCGACCTGCCGTTTGCGACCGGCGCGTTCGACTACGTCTTCGTGGATGCGCCGTGTTCAGGCCTCGGGACGCTGCGGCGCGATCCCGACATCCGGTGGACCCGCACGCCCGACGACCTCGTCCGGCTCGCCGCGGCTCAGCTCATGCTGTTGCACCGCGCCGCGCGGCTGGTCGCTCCAGGCGGCACGCTGGTCTACGCCACGTGCTCGAGTGAGCCGGACGAGAATGACGCGGTCGTAGCCAACTTTCTGGCCGACGCCAGCAGGTTCACGGAGCGTCACCTGCACCGGACCATGCCGTTCGACACCGGGCTCGAAGCGTTCTACGGCGCCGTGCTCGTCCGGCACGTGTAGTACCATAGAGGCTTCCCGATGGCCCTCCCGGCGAGAGTGTGGACGGCAGGCAAGGTATTGCTGCTCGTAGGCGCCCTGGCCGCCACCTTCGTGGTCTTCGCCGTGCTGGCGGCTCGCGTCGCGGTGCGCGCCCGTGATGTGTCGGTTCCCGACCTGGTGGGTCGCTCCCTGGCTGAAGCGACCGCGGCGGCGACCGCGCTCGAACTGCAACTGAACGTGGAAGAGACACGCCGACCCGACGCGCAGGTCCCCGAAGGCCATGTACTCGGCCAGGAGCCTCCGGCTGGTTCGTCCTCCCGCCGGCAGCGCAGCGTGCGGGTGTGGCTCAGCAGCGGGCCGCGCATCGCGCGTGCGCCAGCATTAGTCGGAGAATCTCAGCGGGCTGCGGAGATCCGAATCGTCCAGGACGGACTGCAGCCGGGGCCAGTCGCCGAGATTCGCTCCGCGCTGTACCCGCCCGACGTCGTGGTTGCGCAGGACCCGTCCCCGGGGGTCCAGACCACCGAGGTCCGGCTTTTGGTGAACCGGGGTGAGGATCGCGCGACGTATGTGATGCCCGACCTGATCGGTGTCAACGGCGACCGTGCCGCGGACCTGCTTCGCGGCCAGGGTTTCCGCGTCTCCATCACGGCCCAGGCCGCCTCCGCCGGGCTCCCGGCCGGCATCGTCACGCGCCAGTCTCCGGCCGGCGGTTACCAGGTGCATCCCGGCGATGCCATCGGCATCGAGGTGAGCCGGTGAACGTCCGGATCGCGCCATCCATCCTCTCGGCCGACTTCGCGCACCTGGCGCGCGACATCGCCGCGGTGGAAGCCGGTGGCGCAGATCTCATCCACGTCGACGTGATGGACGGGCACTTCGTGCCGAACATCACCATCGGTCCACTTGTGGTGCGCGCAGTCAAGCGGGTCGCGACCCGACCGCTCGATGTGCACCTCATGATCACCGACCCGGACCGCTATCTCGAGGCGTTCGTGGAGGCGGGTGCGACGATGCTGTCGGTCCACGTCGAGGTGCTGCCCCATCTGCATCGGACGCTCGATGCCATCAAGCGCCTGGGGGCGCAGGCCGGCGCCGTTCTGAACCCCTCGACACCGGTTCACGCCCTCGAGGAAGTGGCGCGCGACGTGGACTTCGTGCTCGTCATGTCGGTCAACCCCGGCTTCGGCGGACAGCGGTTCATCCCGGGCAGCCTGGACAAGATCCGCCGCGTGCGCGCGCTGCTCGATCGGGCCGGCAGCGCGGCGCCGATTGAGGTCGACGGAGGGATCGATCGCGACACGGTCCGCGGCGTGGTGGAGGCCGGCGCCACCATCCTCGTGGCCGGCAACGCGGTGTTCGGCGGGGGCCACCCCGAGGCCGCGGTTCGCGCCCTGCGGGAGACCGCGAACGCATGATCCACCGTGCCCCAGTCGAGCGCCGCTGCTGCGCCCCCACGGTGCGCGTGCGCTACGCCGAAACCGACCGGATGGGCGTGGTCTACTACTCGAACTATCTGATCTGGTTCGAGATTGGTCGAACCGAGTGGCTGCGCGAAACGGGATGGACCTATCGCGAGATGGAAGCCGAGGGCCTGGCGCTCCCCGTCATCGAGGCCCACTGCGAATATCGGCTGGGCGCGCGCTACGACGACGACCTCGAGATTCGGACGACTGGTCGCCTCGTCTCACCGGCGCGGTTGGCGTTCGACTACGAGGTCGTGCGGCGCGGTGACGCCGCCGTGCTGGCCGTTGGCCACACCATCCACGCGACGATTGGCCGCGCCGGCCGTCCGGTCCGGCTCCCGGCACGGGTCAAGGAGCTTCTGAGTTGAAGGCACTGGTCACTGGAGGCGCGGGTTTCATTGGCTCCCACTTGTGCGAGCGCCTGCTGGACGACGGCGCGTCGGTGACGGCGATCGACTGCTTCACCGACTACTACCCGCGCGCGATCAAGGAAGCCAACATCGCGGCGATGCGGAGCCGGCCTGGCTACCGGTTCGTCGAGGCGAGCATCGCGGAGGCCGATCTGCCGGCGCTGCTCGAGGGCACGACCCACGTCTTCCACCTCGCGGCGCAGGCTGGCGTGCGCAAGAGCTGGGGCCGTGAGTTCCGGATCTACACGGCGCTCAACGTCGATGCCACGCAGATTCTTCTCGAGGCGTGCGTCGGCCGTCCGATCGAGCGAGTCGTCTATGCGTCGAGCTCGTCGGTGTACGGCGACGAGGCCTCGCTGCCCATGCACGAGGAGCTCCCGCTGCACCCGGTGTCGCCCTACGGTGTCACCAAGCTGGCCGCCGAGCAGCTCTGTCATCTCTACTTCGTGAATCACGGCGTGCCGACGGTGTCGCTACGCTACTTCACGGTGTACGGGCCCCGGCAACGGCCCGACATGGGATTTCACCGCTTTTTCTCGGCCTTGCTCGACGGCCGCCCGCTCGTGCAGTACGGCGATGGCCAGCAGACGCGCGACTTCACCTTCGTCGCCGATGCCGCCTGGGCGACGCAGGCGGCGGGCGTCCGCGGGGTACCGGGGCGCGTCTACAATATTGGGGGTGGTTCCCGGGTCTCCCTTCGCCAGGTGTTCGACCTGCTGGGCCGGGTAACCGGACGCGAAGTCCGGGTCGATCGCCAACCCGTGCAGAAAGGCGATATGCGCGATACCTACGCCGACACGACGCGGGCGCAGGCGGACCTCGGCTTTGCCCCGTCCGTGACGCTGGAGGAAGGGCTGGGCGCAATGTATCGCTGGATGGAAGCGAACCAAGCATGAAGTACGGTTGGACACTGGTGATGGTCGTGGCCCTCGTGGGGGCCAATCTGGCCTGTGCAAAGAAGCCGTCGGCCCTGCCCCCGGGGACCGCAGAAGCCGACAAATTCCTGTTCGAACGCGGCGACGCGGCGGTCAAGGATGAGAAGTGGGCCGACGCCCGCGAATATTTCCGCAACATCGTCGACAACTACCCGCAGAGCCCCTTTCGCCCGGATGCGAAGCTCGCACTCGGGGACACCTACCTTTCCCAGGGTGGCACGGAGAATCTGCTGCTCGCCGCCAATGAGTTCCGCGAGTTCCAGACGTTCTATCCCACGCATCCGCGTGCAGATTACGCACAATTGCAACTGGCGAGGTCCTACACCCGCCAGATGCTGGCGGCGGAGCGAGACCAGTCGGCCACGCGCGACGCGATCAAGGAGATCGAAGTCTTCCTGCAGCGATATCCCAATTCTGCACTGATGCCGGAGGCCCGTGCGATCGAACGCGAGGCTCGCGACCGGCTCAGCCAGGCAAATTATCGTGTAGGCTATTTCTATTACCGCGCCCGGTGGTACCCGGGCGCCATCGACCGGTTCCGTGAAGTGCTCGCGAACGACCCAGCGTTCACGCGGCGTGACGCGGTTTACTACCATCTGGCCGAAGCGCTCTATCGTACCGATAAGAAGCCAGAAGCGCTCCCCTACTACGAACGACTCCTCCGCGAGTTCGAGCAGAGCGAGTACCTGCTCGAGTCCCAGAAACGGGTGGAGGAGCTGAAGGGTGGGACGCCCACCGGAAAGTAGGTTCAGATGCGGAACGGATGTCTGGTCGCGATTGTGGGGCTGCTGCTGCCCGGTGCCGCCGGCGCCCAGGGCCTCGGTCCGCGCACGCTGCTGCCGATGCAGGTGCAATGCGCCGAGTTGCCGCTGACGTCGGCGCCGACGGTGCCGCTCACGGTCGCGGCCTCGGAGCGCGGTGACGGGCGCATGGTGTTGTCGCTCGGTGAGATGGCCGTGATCCAGGCGGGGACGACCCAGGGCCTGTCCCTCGGCCAGACGTTCGCGGCGCGCCGGGTGGACCGCGGGCGCGAGAACTACAACGGCAACTGGGATGGCTACAACGGCGTCCGATTCGGAGGCGACGGCTATTACGGCGGCATGCGCACCATTGCGCTGCTGACGGTGGAGCGGATCGACGAGCGATGGGCGCTCGCGCGCATCGTCAAGGCCTGCGACCAGGTGGAGGTGGGCGACTCGCTGGCTCCGCTGGCGCAGCCGCAGCTGCCGGCGCCGGACGCGGCGGGGGCGCCCGACTTCGAAGATCGGGCGATGGTGTTGTTCGGCCGCGACTTGCGCGAGGTGTTTGGCGACGGCGATATCCTCTCAATCAACCGGGGCACCAGCCACGGCGTGACGCCTGGCATGCGCTTCGCGCTCTTTCACACCCCGGGCGGCGGCATGCCCCTCAGCGAGCGCGGTGAAGTCGTGGTCCTGAACGTGGATGAGAACACCTCGCGTGCCGTGGTCGTGCGAGTGCGCGAGTACATTCAGCTCGGGGACACTGCGGTGCGCGTTGTGCCGGGACGCGTGTGGAAATGACAACCGCTACATAATCTTGCGTTCGTCCCGCGCGGCGTACTCGGTGCGCCGCGCGGCCCGCGCTTCAGCAATGTCGGCCACCTTCGGCGAGTCGGACACCGCCCGGTTGAAGCGCCGGTAGTAATCCATCGCCGAGACGAGCGCGGTCGCGAGCACCACCCACAACGCCGCCTGCCCCAACAGCAGCAGCAGCGGCATCCGTTCCCAACCGAGGATCAGGAGCAGGATGGCCACCACCTGCGACACCATCTTCAGCTTGCCGAGGTTGGAGGCCGGCATCGCGACGCCGCGCGCGTACGCGATGCTCCGGAGACCCGTCACGGCAAACTCTCGACCGATGATCACCACCACCATCCACGCGGGCGCGAGGCCCAGCTGAACGATCGAGATGAGCGTGGCCGAGATGAGCAGCTTGTCCGCCAGGGGATCGAGGATCTGGCCGAGCCAGGTGACCTGGTGGCGGCGCCGGGCCAGGTAGCCATCCAGCCAGTCGGTCAGTGACGCGAGTCCGAAGATCGCCGCGGCCACCACCTCCACCGGGAACCCGGCAACCAGCCGCCCTTCGAACTTCGTCAGCAACACCGACACCAGGAGCGGTACCAGGAAAATGCGCGCGACGGTCAAGCTGTTCGGCAGATTCATGGCCCCGCCGTCATTTTAACCCCCTCCGTCCAGCCCAAGGGTGCCTCGCCGCCACGCTCGGCTCGTGTAAGATCGAAGTTTGTCATGAAGGCGATACTGCTTGCCGGTGGCAAGGGCACCCGGCTCCGGCCACTCACGCTGCACACTCCGAAGCCCGTCGTTCCTATCTTCGACCGTGCCTTCCTCCACTACCAGATCGACCTCCTGAAGCAGCTGCCCGAGATCGACGAGGTCATCCTCAGCCTCAACTATCAGCCGCGCCGCATCGAAGAGGTGTTCGGCGAAGGCGAGGGCATGGGCGTACGGATTCGCTACGTCGTCGAGCCGGCTCCGCTCGGCACCGGTGGCGCCATCCGCTACGCCGCGCAGGGCATCACCGACACCCTCGTCGTGTTCAACGGCGACGTGATGACCTCGGTCAACGTCAAGGCCGTGCTCGATCGCCATCGCCAGGCCCGAGCCAAGGCCACCATCGTGCTGACGCCGGTCGACAACCCGGCGGCCTACGGCCTGGTGGAGACCGACGCGAGCGGCCACGTCACCCGATTCCTCGAGAAGCCCAAGCCCGACGAAATCACCTGCAACACGATCAACGCGGGCATCTACGTGCTCGAGCCCGATACCTTCGATCGCATTCCCAAGGACGTGTCCTATTCGATCGAGCGCGCCTATTTCCCGTCGCTGAACGAGCGGGGAGAGACCTTCGTGGCCTACGTCGATCGTGGCTACTGGATCGACATCGGCACTCCGGAGAAGTACATCCAGGTGCACCGCGACATGTTCGAGGGCCGCTTCTCGGCGGGTCTCTATCAGGGCGTGGACTCCCGCCAGCCGATGGTCTCGCCCGAGGCGCGCATCGACGATGGCGCCACGCTCACGGGCCCATGCTTCATCGATGCCGGCGCGCATGTGAAGACCGACGCCGAGATCGGTCCCGGCACCGTGTTGGGCCGCGGCGTCGTGATCGAGGACGGCGCCAAGCTCCAGAACACCATCGTGTGGCCGAATACACGCATCGGCCAGAACGCGATCATCGACGGTCCCATCCTCGGCCGGAACTGCCATATCGGACGCAACGTGTCGATCACGGGGCGAGCAGTCGTGGGCGACAAGACTACGCTCACCGACTACACTCATCTCTGATCCCTGATCCCTGATCCCTGATCCCTGATCCCTGATCCCTGATCCCTGACCCCTGATCCCTGACCCCTGACCCCTGATCCCCATGCCCACCGTCAATCCTCAAGTGTTCAAGGCCTACGACGTCCGAGGGATTTACCCGACGGAGGTGACGGCCGATCTGTTTCATCAGCTCGGCCGAGCCTTCGTCGCGTATCTCGGCCCAGGGCGCTTCGCCGTGTCGCGCGACATGCGCACGTCCTCGCCAGAGCTTGCGTCGGCCTTTATCGAGGGCGTGCGGCTCCAGGGGGGTGATGTCCTGGACTACGGCCTGATGGGGACCGATCTGATGTATTACGCCGTGGCCGCGGACGGTCTCGATGGCGGCGCGCAGGTGACGGCGTCGCACAACCCGGGCGAGTACAACGGCTGCAAGATGGTCAAACGCGAGGCCTTTCCGCTGAGCGGCGAGGCGGGCATCAAGGAAATGAAGGAGATGATCCTGGCCGGCGCCATCCCGGAGCCGTCAGCGGCGCGCGGCTCGCTGGAGGAGCGCAACGTCCTGGAGCGCTATACCGAGCACGTCATGGGTTTCATCGACCCCCAGATCGTCAAACCCTTCAACGTCGTTCTTGACGCCGGCAGCGGCATTGCCGGCCTGGTCGCGCCTCTGCTGTTCGATCGGCTGCCGTGCCGGACCAGCCGTCTGTGCTTCGAGGTGGACGGGACCTTCCCCAATCACGAGGCCAACCCGCTCATCGAGGAGAACCGCCGTGACATCACGGCCAAGGTCATCGAGATCGGCGCCGATGCCGGCATTGCCTGGGACGGCGACGCCGACCGGTGCTTCTTCCTCGATGGTACCGGTGAATTCATCGCCGGCGACTTCGTCACCGCGCTGCTCGCCGAGTCGTTCCTGATGAAGCACCCTGGATCAACCATCATCTACGACGTGCGCGCCAGCTATGCGGTCAAGGACGTCGTCGCGCGCTACGGCGGCCGCGCGCTGATGAACCGCGTCGGCCACGCCTTCATCAAGCGGCGGATGCGCGAGGAAGACGCGATCTTTGGCGGCGAGGTGACCGGCCACTACTACTTCCGCGACAACTTCTACGCGGACAATGGCTTCATCCCGGCGCTGCTGATGCTCGAGCTCATGTCGAAGAAGGGCCTGTCGCTTCGCGACCTGCTCCAGCCGCTTCGCGAGCGCTATTTCATCTCGGGCGAGATCAACACCAAGGTTCCCAGCATGGACGTCGTGCCGAAGAAGATCGAGGCGCTGGCGAAGGCGTATGGACACGGCCATGTCTACCAACTCGACGGGATTTCCGTGGAATTCGACGACTGGCACTTCAACGTCCGCGCATCGAACACCGAGCCCCTGCTCCGGCTGAATCTGGAAGGCCTCACCCCCGAGATCATGGAGAAGCGCCGCGACGAGGTGCTGGGCATCATCCGGGGTTGAGGCGGAGACGATCCGTCGGCACGCCGGCAGCCGCGCGACGGACATCCGGCACGGCACGCGGCCGTGCGACGTTCTTCGCATACAGCCGTTAACCTGAGTTGGCAGGATTTGTGCCTCTCTCCTGGGCATCATGGCTCTGAAAACAGTCCTTGTTGCCTTCACCTGCGCGATCGGCCTGCCGCTGGCGGCGCTGGCCCAGTCTCCCGCCCGGAACCCGGCCGCCACGGCCGATTGCTGCGTCCCTGACGACGGCTCAGCCGCGGCCGCCGCTGTGCTCCTGCCTCCGACGGCGATCGATCCAACCGATTCGTGCTGCCAGACCGCCGCGCCGCAGGGCCCGCCTTCGGATTCCGCGGCTCACCAGGGCGCAACGACGGGCGCGGTCATCGACCATGCAAACCACGCGATGGCTGGGATGACGTGCTGCGATCCCGCGGTGAAGCCGACTGGAGCCGCACACGACCGCGCGTGCTGTCAGGACATGCAGGACCTCTGCGCCATGGGCTGCTGTGGTGCGGCGGTGCCCCCAAGGCACTGACAGAGGACTGCCGCGTCGCAGGGGCGGGACCTCTCCCCGAGATTCCGCCCTTCTGTTAAGATCAGAGCTCGCCACCGAGCGGGAGTAACTCAGTGGTAGAGTCACAGCTTCCCAAGCTGTTGGTCGCGGGTTCGATCCCCGTCTCCCGCTCCAGCCTTCACTCGCCGCAGGTGGGCTGAGATCAATCCGCACCGGGTTCTGTCGGCGCGGGGCCTGAACGCCTTCGACTATGATCGCCTCGTCATGTAGCCGGAGGACCCTCGGGTGAATCGACGTGCGCTGATTCGGAACGGAAGTCTGGCGGTGATGGGGCTGGCGGCTGGGGCCTGTGCGCCCAAGTCGGCGGCCGTCGTGACCCGTCCGGCACGGCGGCCCCCGGTGGTGCTGCCCCGCGTGAGGATCTCGTGGGACCGGGTGATTCGGACGACCATCGGCTTGCGGCCGCACCGGCCGGGCGGGTTCGTCCTGAGAGCCGACACGCTCGGCCCCAAGACCCTCATTCACAACTACGGCCACGGCGGCGCGGGCATGTCGCTGTCATGGGGCACGGGCAGCATGGCCGCGGACCTGGCCGTGCCGCATCCCGACCGCCGCGCCGCGGTCATCGGCTGCGGGGTCGTCGGCCTCACGACGGCGCGAGAGCTGCAGCGGCGCGGTTTCGAGGTCACGATCTACGCTGCGGCCGTGCCACCCGACCCGACAGTGACGTCGAACTGGTCGCTGGCAGGATTCACACCCACCTCCGGCCTGTCGACGGCGGCGGGTCGGACGCCGGAATGGACCGGCCAGTTCCAGCAGGCCGTCGAGATCGCCTACCGGCGACTCCAGCTCCTCGTCGGACCGCGATATGGCATCAGCTGGATCACCAACTACTCACCCACCGACGACGAGCGAATGGCGTCGGGCACGAACACGCTGCTGCCAGCACACATGCAGAACGCTCCTGTGCTGCTCGGGCCCGGCGAGCACCCCTTTCCCACGCGCTTTGCGATCGAGCGACCCGACATGCGCATCGAACCGTCGATCTACGTCGAATCGCTGCTCCACGATTTCAAGGTGTTCGGCGGTGCGATTGCGGTGCGCAAGTTCGAGGCGCCGGCGGAACTCGCCAGCTTGACGGAGAACGTCATCGTCAACTGCGCGGGACTCGGCGCCAAGGCCCTGTTCGGCGACCCCGACTTGATTCCGTTGAAGGGCCAACTCACCGTTCTCGTCGCCCAGCCCGAAATTCAGTACTCGACCAGTGGTGGCGCCCGCGTGCAGACCGCGGAGCCGGGCCTGGGCATCCACATGATGCCGCGCGCCGACGGTATCGTCCTTGGCGGCACCTCCGAGCGCGACGTGTGGACCTATGACGTCAACGAGAGCGAGCGGAAGCGCATCGTCGAGGGGCACATCGAGCTCTTCAATTCCATGCGCGGTTGAAGAGCGTGTCCATTGACGATTGATGATTGATGATTGGGCGATTCATCCGGTGATTGGCGATTGTCGCATTGCACCAATCGATTGGTGATTGGGCGATGCCGCAATTGAATGAAGCAATGTGACGATCGTCCGATCACCGGATGAATCGCCCAATCATCAGTCATCAATCGTCAATGTATTGAGAGACCTACGGCGAGGTGGAACAGCGTCGCGCGCGGTGCGGCGAGGCTGGCGGCCGAGGCGAGACGCGATGACATCAGGTGCCACCGGGCCTCGAAGCCCACGCCGAATCGCTCGTTGACGAACCAGCGCGCCCCGCCC
>DATLLC010000341.1:0-10514 GCA_035538015.1 Vicinamibacterales bacterium | reverse complement strand
CGCCGTGGACGTGTCGGCCGTCGTCCGCTCGACGGCCACGACGCTGCCGCCGTCCCGGTCGCCAAGTGCCGCCGCGCTCAACGCGGGCGACGCCACCTCCTCCCAGTCCCCGCATTGGACCGCGAAGTCCCCGAACCATTCGTTGCAGTGCTGCCGGAACTCCGCGAGGGTCATCGTGCCCATGCCCCACGTCTTGGTCCGCCAGACGTTCACCGTCCCCACGAACATCGTCTTGCTGACGACGGGATCCGAGATGATGGGCGCGTAGAACTGGGCGCCGGTGCCGAAGATCGGATCGGCAATCCAGTTCCAGTCCGCGATGTCACCGTTGCTGAAGTTCACGTCGGGCGAGGCGTCGTAGAAGGTGTGGAATCGGAATCTGGGGTTGGCGGCGTCGAAGCCCGACTGGCCGCCGTCACCGATCATCGTGTTCTCCCACTTCACGGGGTTGCCCGGCGTCTGCCACGTCCCGTTGTCCTGGGTACCGCCCTGCAAGATGTTCACGTTGAAGGGGCTCACCGACAGGCTCATGAACTGCAGGGTGGGCAGGCCCTTGTTCAGGCTCGTGAGCTCGGTGGGCACCCTCGAGAGGACCTGCTTGCAACGGTCCAGTCGGATCTGGGTGGTGATGCCACGGTTCGGATCGTCGCACCAGGCCGACACGTCGGCGAACGAGCCGCTCGAGCGCATCACGCCGCCATCGTTGGCCTCGAAGAACTGGAACGGGTTGTTCGGGTTGGTCACGAGCGCGTGCTGGTCGGGATGGAGCCCGTTGGGGTGGAGGATGTCGGTCGCGTCCATGGTCATGTCGGTCGAGCTGACGCCGGCATCCGTGGAGAGGACCACGCCGCGCTTGTTCGACCAGTTCTCGCCGTAGGCGTAGGATCCGCCCACGTACACGACGTCGGGATGTCCCAGCGGCGTGTGGACGAACAGATCGTACCAACACTGGCCCGTGCAGAGGTTGTATGTGCCGACACCGGGACTCGCCAGCGAATTGCTCGTCAGATCCGCGAACACGGGCACTCCGGTCGCCACATCGTCGCTCCGGAAGAGACGCGCGTAGGGAGCGCCGATGTTACCTTCGTAGACGTACATACGCGTCCTCCCGTTCGGAAGGCTCGTGACCGCGATCGCCGGCCTCGTCTGGATCGCCGCGGCGTTGAGGGACGGCTTGATCTGCGCCCAGGTCGCCCCGCCGTCTCCCGACCGCCAGACGCCGCGCGCGTACGAGCCCGCGTAGACGATGTCGGGGTTGGATGGATCGAGGACGACGTGGCGAACGCCGCGAGGCGAGCAGATCCCGCCGTTGTTGTACTCCGTCAGGTCGCCCGTACACACGCCGGTTGTCGTCGCCCCGTTATGGATGAAGGCCCATGAGGCGCCGCCATCGGTGGACTTGAACAGTCCCCACTGCGCCGCGTCGGGCACGGGTCGCGTCACGCCCGAGCAGCACACCGACGACATGCCGCGGAGCGCCGTGGTGGTGGCGGCGTACAGCGTGCTGGAGTCGCCCGGTTTGACGACGATGGCGCCGATGCCCTTGCCGCCGAGCTCGGCCTGACCGAGGGGACCAGACCATGTGCCGCCGCCATCGGTGGACTTGTAGAGGCCCACACCCGCGACGCAGCCCGAGCCGCAGATGTTGGCTTCACCCGTGCCGACGTAGACCGTGTCGCCCGTCGAATCGTTCTGATCAATGGTTACCGACCCCGCGGCGTTGATACCGAACGGCCCCCCCAAGTACTCCCAGCTCGGTTGCCCAGTGAGCGCGTTCTTCGTCCGCCAGACGCCGCCACCTGCCGGCGTGATGTAGATCACGCAGCGCCCGGGGGCACAAGTGTCGGAGATCGCGATGCTCGTCGTCCGTCCACCCGCGTAGTAGTCGGTCGGGACATAGCCGAACGAGTTGCGGAACGGGGTGGCCGGATAGAGCGCCTGACTCGGCCCGACGCTGACCCACGTTCCGGGCCGCCCCTTGCCGGCCGGGAACGGCCGGCCCTGCACCCGGCCGTGGGCGGCACGCGCCGCTTCCATTTGCGCGACGGTGATCGTGTCACCGGGATAGGCGCGTTGGTCGAAGGCCTGCTCGGCGTCGGCGCCGGGACCCTCGGCATGCCCGCCTCGCCCCGGGATGGTCTGCGCGAGGCGCTCGAGGTGCTCGCTCAATGCGCGCGGCATCCCTTCTTCGGCGATGGCGCTGGTGTCGACACGGGATGGCCGGGGCCGGCCGGTGAGCGGAATCACGAGCAACGCGGTGGTGGCAGCCAATGCCGCCATGGTGAACCAGGGGCCGAGTACTGGACGGGGTCGCGTCATGGGACCTCCACTTCGAGGACGAAACGATGCCGCGAGGGACGAATTGCAGGCGACGCAGTATGTGGCGGGACGAGGGCAGTGTCAAAGGTTGTTGCGAAGTCTGCCTCACAGACGACAACCGGGATAAGCTGTTCCCATGGCCGCGCGTCGCGGCATGTCCCCGCATGGCGCGCATCGTCCTCACCAGCTTCGGGTCCTTCGGCGACGTCAACCCGTACATCGGATTGGGCCTGGCCCTGAGGGCGCGGGGCCACGCTCCCGTACTGGCCATGCCCGCCATCTACCGCGATGTGGTGGAGCCGCTCGGCCTCGAGTTTCGCGCCGCCCGGCCGGATCTCGACCCGGACGATCACGCGCTGGTCCGCCGCATCATGGACCCAAACGACGGTCCGGAGGCGCTTTTCCGCGACTTGCTGCTGCCCAGCCTGGCGGCGGGGTATGAGGATCTGTCGGCGGCGTGCGAAGGCGCGGACCTGGTGGTCACCCATCCCGCGCAGCTTGCCGGGCCCATCGTCGCCGAGCAGCGAGGCGGCCCGTGGGCCTCGAGCGTCCTCGCGCCGCTGTCCTTCTTTTCAGTCAGCGATCCGGTGGTACCGGCGCCGGCGCCGTGGGTGCACGGCCTCTTGGTACGCTCCCGGTTCTTCAGCCGCACGTTCCTCCGCCTCACACACCGCGTTACGCGGCGATGGGCCGAGCCCGTGCAGAACTTCCGGCGCTCGCTCGGTCTTCCCCCTGGGGCCAACCCGATTCTCGACGGACAGCATTCGCCTCACCTGGTGCTGGCGATGTTCTCGCGCCTGCTGTCCGAGCCACAGCCGGACTGGCCAGCCAGGGCCGTCGTGACCGGGCCGATCCTCTACAACGGCGCCGCTTCGGCTGAATTGTCAGACGAACTCGAGCGCTTTCTCGCGATGGGGCCGCCTCCCCTGGTATTTACACTGGGGACCTCCGCCGTCGAGGCCGCGGGCTCGTTCTACGATGTGAGCGCCCGCGCCGCCCGGCGCCTGCACCGGCGCGCGGTGCTCTTGATCGGGCGGCATGCGCACAACCGCCCGAAGGACAGTGGCGGCGATGTGCTCTCGATCGAGTACGCGTCGCATGCGACCCTGTTTCCCCGGGCGGCCGCGGTCGTGCACCAGGGGGGCATCGGAACCATCCACCAGGCGCTTGCGTCAGGCAAGCCCACGCTGGTCGTGCCTCACGCGCACGATCAACCGGATAACGCGATGCGAGTGGCGCGGCTGGGAGTCTCACGCACGCTGTACCCCCAGCGCTACACGGATGCGGCCGTGGTCCGCGGGTTGCAGGCGCTGCTGTCGAACGAGGCCTATGCGGCCCGCGCGGCGGAGATCGGAACACAGGTCCGCGCCGAGCGCGGTCCGGCCGCCGCCTGCGATGCAATCGAAACGCTGCTGGGCCAGCGCGACGCGCCGGCGACGGGCGCGCCGAAGCCGGTATCCCCGGCCATCCATGCCGCGGTTCCCGCGAGCGACCAGCCATCGGGTCGCGCATACATGGACTGCGCATCTGGAGGTCCGGGACGCCACGACGCCCAGGCCGACGGAGTCCGCGGGTTCGGCTCGATCGGTCTCGCCACTGGGCCTCAGCGGACCTGAAACCGGAACGCTGCTGTCGGTGTGCCCTGGTCAGCAAACCACGTGCGCGATTCCTCGACGAGGTCGATGACCGCCACGTAATCGCCGGGCTGTTGGGGCACCTCGATGGGCAGGCTGACCTCTACCCTCCTGCCCGGCTCCACGAAGCCGGGCAGTGCCGCGCGGGGATTGTCGAACACGACAAGTTCCGAGTCGCCGCCGCTCAGTCGATGTAGGTGATAGCTGAGGAACACCGGGAGGCTGCCGAGGCTCGACCAGGCCACGTCGGAGCGGTTTTCCACGACGACCGGTACGTGCAGAATCTCGCCCGGCGGCGACGGCTTGGGCAGCGACGCCGGCGCCTGCATCGACGCGTCGTAGAAACCTGAGAAGAAGTCGTCGCGTGCGGCGTCGAGGGAGGAGAACGGTGGGCGGGGCCCAGCGAGCGGTTTCTCGTAGACGCCGGAGAACGCTGTGGTCAGGAGGCACGTCTGCCGCTGCAAACCGACTCGGGCAAACGCATCGTGCCATTCTTCGAGGAGGTGGACATTCTCGTTGATACCCAAATCGATCTGCGCGCGACCGAAGTCCTGACGTTCCTGCTCGCTTCGACAGAACGGCTCGACGAACGCCAGCTTTCCGCCCGGCCGCAGGACCCGAGCCAGGTTCTCCGTGAGGTCGCTGAGCCGGTGGGTGTGATGGAGCGCGTTGAAGGCCGTCACAGCATCGAAAGCCCCGTCCGCGAAGGCAGGTGCGTGCATGTCGACGTTGACTGTGGCGTACGCGATGCCGCCACGTCTGAAATGCGCCGCGGCGGGCAAATGGTGATTGATGTCGGTCGCCACCGCGCGCCATCCGCAGGCGGCGAGCCGCGCCGTGGACCACGTGAGGTCTGCACCGACATCCAGCACGGACGCGCCGACGGGTAGATTCAGTTGCCGAACGACGTAATCGAACTCCGGCGCGAACTTGCGAACGTTGGTGAAATAACCTTCTCGCCGAAACCTCCAGGATTCATTGCCGTACGGCAGTGACAGCAGCGCTTCACGGAGCTCGCCCCCGTCCGCCAGGAGCTCCTCCAGCGTGAAGCTGTCGACGTCCGAGGTCGTGCGCTCGATGTCCAGGACGGCCTGCCGCTCCCGACCAACTGCCTCGTCCTCCGTGCCGCTCTGGATCCGCACCACGCCCT
Organism: Vicinamibacterales bacterium; assembly: GCA_035538015.1. Lineage (GTDB taxonomy): Bacteria > Acidobacteriota > Vicinamibacteria > Vicinamibacterales > UBA2999 > VFZN01. The sequence continues at coordinate 5,411 of DATLLC010000341.1, read as the reverse complement.
CGTGGATAGGCAGCGAGGCACAGCATGAACGGCACAACAGGAGCGCGTGGTCGGCACTCCATTCGAGATGGTTGCCGCCGCATCCGAGACAGCGGAGCAACGGGGGAAGCCACGCGGGAACCATCGAGACTGTGTGCACGTCAGCGGGCTGACTCTACCACCAGGCCGGCTGGGAAACCCCGCAGTTCTCGCGTCAGGCCAGAGATGGCGTGAGTGGGCGCGGCTTCGCCCGATCGACCGCGGCATAAACCAGGACCGTGACGAGCAAGGCAGGCACGGTCCCACCGATGCGGCCGGCGAGCCAGAACGTTGTGGCGCCGGCCATCCATGCGGACATGCCGGCGAGGGACCAGCCTGACGCGTGGGCGTAGGGTCCGGCCCCGTCGTAGAGATCGGACACGCGCACGGGTCGCCGCAACAGGACATAGTGCGCGAGCAGCACGCCCCCGATCGGAACCAGGAGCCCGGCGAGTACCAACGTGAACGCCGCGAACCGATCGAGCCAGGCGGTAGACAGCAGACCAAGGGCCGCGCCGATGCCGCCGATCAGCCAGACGATCGCGGCGTCCGGAAGCGTGGGACGCAGGCTCTTCAGTGCCAGCGCGGACATGTAGATGTTTACGAAGTTCGTCGTGAGGCTGGCGAGAGTCAGCAGCGCCGCTCCCCACCAGCCCATGTTGAGCGCTATCGCCATCGCGCCGGGATCCGGGGAGCCGGCCACGGCCGCGCCAATCAGCCCGAGGGGCATGAACCAGAGCGCGGTCAACGCCAGGCCGAGGAACACCGCCACGCCCGCCGCCCGAGGCGAGCGCGTGAAACGCGGATAGTCGGCGAACATCAGCAGCCACGACACCTGATACCCGGTGACCACGTCCAGACCGTGCACCACATCGCCCGCCGATGAGGGCCCGCTCGGCCACGCCGGCCACGGCACCCGCAGGCAGGCGAGCGTGAAGACGACGCCGGCGGCCAGCAGCACCGGGACGGCAACGCGATCGACCAGGGCGGCCGCGCGCGGGCCGCCAAGCACGATCACCGTCGCCACGAGACCAAGGGCGACCGCCCATACCCCGGTCGAGCCGATCCCGGTCAGCCGCACCGAAATCGAGGCAGCGATCACGTTGTTCAGCGCGATCCAGGCGAAGTTGGTCACGAACAGGAGCAGTGCCAGCGCCTGGGCGCCCGACTTGCCCAGGGGCGCGCGAGCGGCCACGATGGACGGCACACGAAGGCGCGTGCCGATCGGTGCGAGCACGGCCGTGAGTGCAGCCCCGCCAATTGCGCCGACGCCGATCACAGTGAGCGCGACGCCGAGGCTGAACGACGGCGGCAGGCTCGCACCGACCTGCAGCGTCGTGGCCACGATGTTCGCGCCAACGAAGATGAGGAAGAGATCGACGGGCGTCCCGGTCTGCTGCTCGGGGGCGATCGGACTGAGGTCGACGGGACGCATGCCGGCCGTCCCAGCCTACCGCGAATGCTCTCAGGAAGCGTGGCTCGCTCGCGGTTGCCCGCAGGTGCAGTCCAGGCACCCGTGCTCCGCGCACGTGCCGCAGGACCGGACCACCTGCTTGCGCAAGGCCTCGCGCGCGCGGAAGATCCGGACGCCGGCATTGCTGGCCGAGATGCCGTGTTTCTCGGCAAAGGCCTTCACCGCCGCGCCCTCGACGTCGATCTCCTGCAGCGCCGCGGCGTACTCGGGCTTGAGCGTCTCTGCGAGCGTCCGCACGCAGCCGCAGATCTCATTCTGTACTTCCGGAGGGGGCACCGCCGCGTTCAGCGAGCCGGCAAAGGCCTCGAGCGCCCGGCCGGCGGCGGCCTTGCGGCGATAGTGGTCGGTCGCGGCGTTGCGCAGTACGCGGTAGAACCAGCGGACGATGGACTCTCCGTCCCCAAGGCCGTCGAGCTTCTCGAGCGACCGGCCGAAGGCCTCCTGCAGGATGTCCTCCGCCTCCTCCCGCGACCCGACGCGACGCTCGAGAAAGCGCAGGAACGCGCGGTGGTTCTCCACCAGCGGCTGGACCTTCGTTTCATCCGTGTGCGTCATCTGCGACCTTGTCTACCCCTGCTCGACGGTCTCGTAACCCGCGTCGGTGATGGCCGCGGCAATCGTGGCCGCCGTGGTGGCCCGCGGGTCGAAGGACACCGTTGCGCGGTTGGCCGGGCGATCGACCTCGGCACGGGTCACCCCAGGCACTCCCTCGGCGGCGTGGCGTACGTGCCTCTCGCAGTTGCCGCACGTCATACCGGCGACGCTGAACGACCTGGTCACAAGTGACGAAGTATCCATGATGACGTCTGGCTCCCTCTGGTCCCGGCCGCCCTACGCCATCCGAAGACGCAGGCTGTTCGAGACCACGCTGACCGAGCTGAAGGCCATGGCGGCACTGGCGAGAATCGGGCTCAGCAGCAGCCCCAGGAACGGGTAGAGCACCCCGGCCGCCACCGGGATCCCGAGCACGTTGTAGGCGAACGCCCAGAACAGATTCTGCTTCATCGTCCGCATCGTGCGGCGCGAGAGCTCGATGGCCGCCCCAACGCCGGCAAGATCGTCCCGGATCAGCGTGACGTCACTGGCCTGCATCGCGACATCGGTGCCCGTCCCGATGGCGAAGCCGACGTCTGCCTGCGCGATGGCCGGGGCGTCGTTGATGCCGTCGCCGACCATCGCGACCACGCGTCCCTCGGCCTGCAGGCGTTTCACCTCGACTGCCTTCCCGTCCGGGAGCACACCGGCCACTACCTGTTGGATGCCGACGGCACTCGCCACGGCCTCGGCCGTTGCCCGATGATCGCCCGTCAGCATGACGACGTCCAGTCCCATCGCGCGGAGCCGGCGGATGGCTTCGAGAGCTCCCGGCTTGATGCGGTCGCCGATGCCGAGAGCCGCCGTCAGCCTCCCGTCCACGGCCACGTAGACTGGCGTCGCGCCCTGCGCCGCCCAGACAGCGGTTGTGGCCTCCAGAGCGCCGACCTCCACCGCGTGCGACCGCAACAGCATCGCATTGCCGACGATGACGAGATGGCCGTCAACATCTCCCTGTACCCCCTGGCCGGCGATCGACGAGAACGTCGAAACCGGCAGCTGTGGCACACCTCGCCGTTCGCCTTCCCGCACGAGGGCATCGGCGAGTGGGTGTTCAGAGGCGGCTTCGAGGCTGGAGACCAATGCGATGACATGCGACTCGTCCATTTCCGTCGGCACCACCGTGAGATGCGTCACCTGGGGTCGTCCCTCGGTGAGGGTGCCGGTCTTGTCGAGCACGACCGTCGTAACTCCTCCGGCGCGCTGTAAGGCCTCGCCGCCCTTGATGAGGATGCCTCGCTCTGCGGCGCGACCGGTCGCCACCATGACGGCCGTGGGCACTGCCAGGCCCATTGCACAGGGGCACGCGATGATGAGCACGGCCACCGCGGCGGCGAACCCGCGGGCGAGCGGCGCCTGGTCCACCGCCACGAACCAGACCACGAACGTGGCCACGGCCAGCGACAGCACGACCGGTACGAACACGCCGCTGACGCGATCGGCCAGGCGCTGGATGGGCGCACGCGACCCCTGGGCTTCCCCCAACAGCCGGATGATCTGGCTGAGCATGCTGTCGGCCCCGAGGCGCCCCGCCCGATACCGCAGCAGGCCAGTGCGGTTGATCGTTCCGCCGATCACGCGGTCGCCGGCCCGCTTGGCGACCGGTACGCTCTCGCCCGTCACCATGGACTCGTCCACCGCGCTCGCGCCGCTGTCGACGTCGCCGTCGACCGGCAGCCGCTCGCCAGGCCGGACGATGACGAGATCGTTCACGACGACGTGGTCGAGCGGCAGGTCGGCCTCCCGTCCGTCTCGCACGACCCGCGCGGTGGCTGGGCGGAGCTCGGCCAGCGCCCGGAGGGCCGCGACCGTGTTGCGCCTGGCCCGCGCCTCGAACACGTTCCCCACCAGGACGAGCGCGATGATGAACACCACGGCCTCGAAGTAGACGTCTGGCGATACTCCGCTCGCGAGAAAGACCTCCGGCGCCATGGTAGCGGCGACCGAATACACGAAGGCGGCGCCCGTGCCGACGGCGACGAGCGTGTTCATGTCCGCCGCGTGGTGACCAAACGCCGACCATGCCCGCGTGTAGAAATGTCGCCCGGCCCAGCCCATCACGACTGCGGTGAGCGCCATCAACGCCCACTGCAGAACGCGCGCGTTCGTGGCGTAGAGCCATGGCAGCGCGACCGACAGCCATGAGTCGAGCCAGGTGTGACTCCACTGCATGAGCGGGTCGGCGGCGGTTGCGTGATGCGCCGAGGCGGCAATCGCGCTCATCACCGGCATCGACAGCAGCATCCCGAGAGCGGCGGCGGCCAGGCTGACGACGGCCTTGAGGGCGAGGTCGCGATATTCCGCAGCGTGCTCCAGGTCGCGCGCGTCCGCGTCGTTAATCTTCTCGCCCTCGCTGAGCTCCGAGCGATAGCCGGCGGCGCGCACGACGGCGGCAAGCCCCTCGGGCTTCACCAGCTCGGGGTCGAAGCGCACGTGCGCGGTTTCGAGCAGCAGGTTCACCGTTGCGTCCTTCACGCCCGGCGTGGCCCTCAGCGCCTGCGCCACGTGTGCCGTGCACGATGCGCACGTCATGCCGGACACGGGGATCGTCGCCGTTCGCTCGCCCTGGCTGGTCTGGAGGCTCATGGCTATCGGCCCTCCGGCGAGGTCACGGTGATCCGGCCTCGCAGCATGCCCATTCCGCAGGTGAACTCGAACGTCCCGGCTTTCGTTGGAACGAATTCGACCAGGGTGGTCCGGTTGGCCGGCAGGAAACGCTTCATCCCGAATTCCGGCAGCACGACCTCTTCCGAGCACGACGAGGTGTCCCGCCGATTGAACAGCAGCCGCACGGGCGTTCCGGCGGTCACGCGGATGTCGGACGGTTGATAGCCGCCGTCGACCAGCACGGGCACGGCCTGCACCCCGCCCTGCACCTCGGCCTTAGTGGTGGTCCTCGGGGCCAGCAGGAAGTACCAGTTGATGAAGCCGATCAGGGCAACGCCGCCCACCACGACGATCCAGTCCACGCCAGTCATAGCGCCTCCAACCCTGAAGACGCAGGGGTGGGGAAAGGATTACGGTCGAAGGCGAATCTGGAGACTTGCTGAGCTGGTGATCTGGGTGATCGATCTGCTGAGCTGGCGATCTGAAGATCTATCTACAGATCTATCTGGCGATCTACCTACCAGGAGATCTATCTGCAGATCTCAGTAGTCACTGACCTTTGTAGAGGCTCGGCCCGGGCGCGGCGGTCCGTGGTCCGCCCGCCTTCTTCCACGCGTCGTAGCGCAGGCGCAAGGTCTTCACCGGGTTGCCGCTCTCGCCCTTCTGCGTGTTGTCGTCGGTCACGCTGAGGTAGGCGTAGTACTTCCCATCGTTGTGG
>DATLLC010000340.1:0-2531 GCA_035538015.1 Vicinamibacterales bacterium | reverse complement strand
CATCTATTCGGATCCGAGAGACGACGGCTACTTCGTGGACGACGTGTTCCCGAAAGGACCGATGCGCCCGGCGACCGGCGTGCAGCGAGGCAGCGTGCTCGACTTCGCCGCGGCGTGGCCGGGTGATCCGCTCACGCCAGGTGTCGGAGCCACTCCCGACGCGCAGCGTCTCTATCGGAAGGATGCGAAGAGCCTCACGAAGATCCCGGTGCTGCCGATCTCGTACGGGGACGCGCAGCCACTGCTGACGGCGCTTGGCGGTCCGATGGCGCCGGTCGAATGGCGCGGAGCGCTGCCGATTTCGTATCACGTCGGTCCCGGCCCGGCGAAGGTCCATCTCAAGCTCGCGTTCAACTGGGACCTCAAGCCCGTCAACAATGTGGTCGCGCGAATCGAGGGGTCCGAGCAGCCGGATCAGTGGGTGGTGCGCGGCAACCACCACGACGGGTGGGTGAACGGCGCCCAGGATCCGGTCTCGGCCATGGTCGCGCTCCTCGAAGAGGCGCGTGCGATCGGTGAGCTGGTGAAGCAAGGCTTCAAGCCGAAGCGCACCCTTGTTTTCTGCGCGTGGGACGGCGAAGAGCCGATGCTGCTGGGATCGACCGAATGGGTGGAGGCGCATGCGGCCGAGTTGCGAGACCATGCCGTCGCCTACATCAACACCGACGGCACCGATCGCGGGTACTTGAACATGGGCGGCTCGCACACCCTCGAGCGGTTCATCAACGAGGTGGCGCAGGACGTCACGGATCCCGAGACCGGCCTGTCGGTGAGGGAGCGTCGCCGGCTTCACGACCTGTCACTGGCCAAACCCGATGCACGCAAGGAGCTGCGCGAGCGGCGCGACCTCCGCATCGACGCGCTCGGCTCGGGTACGGACTTCACCGCGTTCCTCGACCACGTGGGCGTGCCCTCGCTCGATCTCAGCTTTGCCGGCCTCGACGACGCGGGGATCTACCACTCGATCTACGACGACTTCTACTGGTACACGCACTTCTCCGACACCGACTTCGTCTACGGGAAGGCCCTCGCCCAGACCGTATCCACCGCGGTGCTGCGCCTTGCGAACGCCGAGCTGCTGCCGTTCGAGTTCGGCGGGCTCGCTGACACTACGAAGGTGTACCTGAAGGAACTGCGCGCGCTGGCCGAGGACCAGCGCAACGATATTGCCGAGCGCAACCGACAGATCGAGGAAGGCGTGTTCACAGCGCTTCGGGATCCCAAGCGACCCACCGTCGCCCCCGTGCACACCGAGGTGCCTCCGTATCTCAACTTCACGCCCTTCGAGAATGCGCTGGCGGCTCTGACCAGGAGTGCCGACCGCTACGAGGCCGCTCTGGGCAAGGCGTGGACGGCAGGCGTCCCGGCGGAGACGCTGCGCGTGCTCAATCGCCAGCTCGTCGACAGCGAGCGGCGCCTGCTCGATCCAGACGGCCTGCCTCGCCGTCCTTGGTACAAGCACCTGCTCTACGCCCCCGGGGTCTACACCGGGTATGCGGTCAAGACGGTGCCCGGCGTGCGCGAGGCGATCGAGGCGAAGGATTGGGCGGAAGCGGACGCCGAAGTCGTGCGCGTGTCGAAGGCGCTCGCCGCCGAAAGCGCGCACATCGACGAACTGGCGGCGGTGCTGGAGCGCGCGTCCCCGGTCAAGCACTAGCGGAGGCGCGGCCGTTAATCGGCTTGGCTCCGGGCCATACTGGGTGTCTGAGCCGGTCAGCGCATGAGCTGCCGTGCGATCTCGGAGGGCGCGATGCCAGACGCACAGGACGTCTCGAAGCCCGATTTCAGGAACGGATTTGCGCTGCGTGATCTGCCAGACGGTGGCACGGTGTCCGGGCGTGTCGACAGCGAGGACGCGATCCTGGTCCGCCGGGGCGATCGATTGTTCGCCGTCGGCGCGCACTGCACGCACTACCACGGGCCGCTCGCCGAGGGGCTCGTCGTCGGGGACACCGTGCGCTGTCCGTGGCATCACGCCTGCTTCAGTCTCAGCACCGGCGAGGCCCTGCGTGCTCCTGCGCTCGATGCGATCTCGTGCTGGCGCGTCGAGCGGGTCGGTGACATGGCCTACGTCAGGGAAAAGCTGGGCGAACCCTCCGCCGGGACGTCACCACCGCCCTCGAGCTCGCGGCGTCCGCCGGCCTCCATCGTCATCGTCGGCGGCGGCGGCGCCGGGCTGGCGGCCGCCGAGATGCTCCGCCGTTCGGGGTACGACGGATCGCTGACGATGCTGAGCGCGGACGAGGCGACGCCGAGTGATCGGCCCAACCTGTCGAAGGACTTCCTGGCCGGCACCGCGAAGGACGACTGGATTCCGCTGCGCTCGCCCGAGTTCTACACCGAGCATCGCATCGACCTGGTGCTGAACGCGCGCGTGTCGTCGCTCGATCCTCGGCTGAAGACAGTGCAGCTCGAGACGGGCAAGACCTACGGATACGACGCGCTCCTGATCGCGACCGGTGCCGATCCCGTGCGGCTGGACATTCCCGGCGCGGCGAGCGCGGCGATCCACTACTTGCGGACGTTCGCCG
>DATLLC010000339.1:0-13870 GCA_035538015.1 Vicinamibacterales bacterium | reverse complement strand
ATGAGCAGACGGACATCGACGCCGTCCTTGTCCGCGGCCTGCAATGCATGCACGAACGCAGCGCTCCCGGCGTAATACGGATCCGTCAGCCACAGGCGCTCACGCGCCAGCGAGGCGACGAGCTGATCCAGACGGAACATGCCGCCCATCGCGGGCATCGAGGCAATCACGCGCACCGCCATGTCGCCGGCGGAAGGCAGTGCCTCGCGCGCGACGCGCTCATCCGGCGGGAGCGCATCACCCGCGAGCGCCCAGGCCTCCGCGAACGCCACCTCGACGTCGGCGACGGCGGGACCGGCGATCCCGACGCCCGTATCGCGCCACGGCTCGATGCCCTTGTCACGATCGCCAACCCACTGATCGCCGACGCACATGCCGGTCACGAACGCGGTGTGCCCATCGACCGAGAGCATCTTGCGGTGGTCGCGGGAGAGCCACGCGAACGGCGAGGCCAGCGTCGGTGGATTGAACGTACGGGCGTCGATGCCGGCCTCCTTCAGCTGCCGCCAGAAGCTCCACGACGTCTTGCCGAGGCTGCCCATCCAGTCCACCAGGACCCGGACCCGCACGCCCGCGCGCGCGCGCGCAGCAAGCGCCTCGGCGAAGACCCGTCCCGCTCCGTCGCTCTGGATGATGTAGGTTTCGAAATGGATCCAGTGCCGGGCGGCCGCGATTGCCTCGAGCCACGCCGGGTAGTTCTCGCGCGCATCGCGGAGGAGCGTGATGCGATTGCCGGGGATCAACGGAGCGCCCGCCGCTCGCGAGAACGCCTGATCCGCGAGCAGCCTGAGGGGGACCGTCACGAATCGATCTTACAGGCCTGGCGCTCCGAATGGTGCGGTGGTGACACTACGGTCGAGCCCGCCTGGTAGGGCCTCCGCACGTGTGTCGCGAGCTCGTTGACTCAGCGCGCCCCTGCCACAAAGCGCCGCATCGGATATTTCTGCTGCGCCGCGATTGCATGCAACCCCGCGAGCGCCCGCGCTCGCGCCTCAGTCGACGGATCGCGATCGAGGACCGCACGTAGGTGCTGATAGGCAGGCGCCAGTTGCCCGCGCCGGAGCTCCATCAGCCCGGCGCCAAGCTGGGCCTCGGCCGCCCCGGGCTCCCGGCCATGGTCGCGAATGAACCGCCGGTAGACGGTCAGCGCCGCGTCGGTGTGTCCGCGCTCGGCGAGCCAGTCGCCAAGCGCCAGCAAACTCGACGGGGACAGCGGGTCCGGTTCAGCGGTGGCGAAGTACGCTCGTGCAGCCGTCTCCATGTCGCCGCGCGCGAGGGCGGCCTCGATCGCACTCGGTGCAGGGGCGTCAGCGGCGGGCGTCACGTATTCCCCGGGCGTCGCGGTCGTCGTCAGCCGGTCGATCGCCCAGGCTCCGGCCAGCCCCGCGACGAAGCCGCCGATGTGGGCACCGTGGGCGACCCCGCCGCCGGTCTGACCGATGGTGAAGATCAACGGCAGCAGGTTGTCCATGACCAGGTAGACGCCGAGGACGATGCGCGCGGGAATCTCGAACACCCGCATCAGGATGGGGAACAGGAACACCAGCACGCGGACGACGTTTCGAGGGAACCAGAGGAAGTAGAAGCCGAGCACGCCCGAAATGGCCCCCGACGCGCCGACCAGCGGGAGCGTCGAGTTGGGAGCGAGCAGGGTGTAGAAGAGCGTGGCCGCGGCGCCGGTGGCCAGATACGCCAGGAGAAAGCGCAGCCGCCCGAGGCGGTACTCGACGTTGTCCCCGTAGATCCAGAGGAACAGCATGTTGCCGAAGAGGTGCATGAACCCGCCGTGCAGGAACATCGATGTCAGCAGATCGACGGCCTCACCCGCGGCCGGCCGGAACCCGTGATCGAAGACGAACAAGTCGTAAGCCGTGACCTGCCCGAGCGCCTCGGCGATCGGTACGCCCGGCGGCAGCGCGTCCCGGATTGCGGCGACGTACTCGGCGAGCCTCGGATCCGCCGGGTCGACGCCAGTCGTGCCCAGCGGGACGTTGAACAGCACGAACACCGCGACGTTGGCCGCGATGAGCGCGTAGGTCATCCAGGGCACGCGCTGCGGGTTCGGCGCGTCGCTGAGGGGGAGGAACATCCGGCGAGTATAGCGTCGGCCCGCCAACCTTCGCGCCCGTGGCTCAGTGGGCGAAGGCCGGCTGCTGCTGCGTGAGACAATGAATCGCGCCGAGGCCCCAGATCAGGGTTCGGCAATCCACCCCGACCACACGACGCCCTGGGACGAGGCGTTGCAGCGCGGCAACGGCGCGGGCATCACGGGCGCGCTGGCCGAAGGTGGGGACGAGCACCGCACCGTTCACGAAGTAGAAATTCATGTAGGTGGCCGGCAGCCGCTGGCCCTTCCACACCACGGGCTTCGGCATGGGGAGCTCCGCGATCGTGAACGGCCGCCCTCCCTGATCGCGCGCGCGGTCGAGCCGCCGTCGCGCATCGCGCAGGACTGCGTAATTCGGATCGCGCGGATCGTCCTCGAGGCCGATCACAATCGTCTCCCGGTCCACGAACCGCGCGAGGTCGTCGACGTGGCCGTCGGTATCGTCGCCCTCGATACCTTCGCCGAGCCAGACGACGTGCTGCTGGCCGTAGTAGTCGCACAGGTAGCGCTCGATCTCGCGCTTCGAGAGCTGCGGATTCCGGTTCGTGTTCAGTAGGCACGACGTGGTCGTGAGCACGGTCCCGGCACCGTTGAAGTCCACGGCGCCGCCCTCCATCACGATGCCGGGCTCGAACACCCGCAGCCCCAGCACCTGCGCCACGCGCGTCGGCACGGCATCGTCGGCGTCGTAGGGCGGGTACTTCTCGCCCCAGGCGTTGAAGCCCCAGTCGACGACCGCCGCCTGGACGCGGCCGCGCGCCGAGCGCAGCACGAAGGCGGGGCCGTGATCGCGGGTCCAGCACTCATTGGTCGGGATTTCGTGAAAGTGGACGCGCCGCATCGGCAGCCGCCGCGCCTTGAGCATCCCGGCGACGAGCCGGTGGTAGTTGGCGTTCGGGACGTTCAGGTGCACGGGCTCGAAACGGGCGATGGCGGCGATGACGCCGATGACGCCCTCGATGCATTCGTGATAACGGTCGGGGAACGAGATGCCCTCGGGTCGCGGCCAGCTGATCCAAGTGGCCGCATGCCTCGTCCACTCGGCGGGGAACGAATAGCCCAGGTCCCTTGGAGTGCGGGCGGGCGCGGACGGCTGCGGGCGCGTGCGGGCAGGTGCCATCAGGTGCGGTCGGGTGCGGGCAGGTGCGGTCGGGTGCGGTCGGGTGCGGTGGGGTGCGGGCAGGTGGGGTATCGGGTGCGGTGGGGTGCGGTCAGGTGCGATCGGGTGCGGTCAGGTGCGATCGGATGCGGTCGGGTGCGGTGGGGTGCGGTCAGGTGCTCCACCCGCGCCGTCAGTCGCTGAAACGGCGAGTCAGATCGCCGTAGGCGTCCACCCGGCGATCGCGGAGGAACGGCCAGTGGGTGCGGCTGTATTCGACGCGATCGAAGTCGCAGTCGACCAACATCATCTGCTCGCGGTCCTTGGCCGCGCGTTTGACGATCTGCCCGTCTGGCGAGGCGACGAAGGACTGTCCCCAGAACTGGATGCCATCCTTGTTCACGGGCTTGCCCTTCGCGTCCAGGATGCGCTCGTGCCCGGTGCGGTTCGAAGCGCAGACATAGCAGCCGTTGGCCACGGCGTGGCTCCGCTGGATGACCTCCCACGACTCGTGCTGCGCCTTGCCGTAGTGCGCGCGCTCTTTCGGATGCCAGCCGATGGCGGTGGGGTAGAACAGGATCTCGGCGCCCTGCAGCGCGGTGAGGCGTGCGCCCTCGGGGAACCATTGGTCCCAGCACACCAGCACGCCGATCTTGCCGTGCGACGTGCGCCACGCGCGAAACCCGGTATCGCCAGGCGTGAAGTAGAACTTCTCGTAGTACAGCGGGTCGTCGGGGATGTGCATCTTGCGATACACGCCCATGATCGAACCGTCCGCCTCGATCACGGCGGCCGTGTTGTGGTACAGCCCGGCCGCGCGCTTTTCGAACACCGACGCCACCACGACCGCGTTGTACTTCTGGGCCAGCCGCGCCAGCGCATCGGTCGAGGGGCCGGGAATCGATTCCGCCAGCGCGAAGAACCGATGGTCCTCGGCCTGGCAGAAGTACTGGGAGCGGAACAGCTCCTGGGTGCAGAAGATGCGCGCGCCACCCCTCATGGCGCGTTCCGCCAGCAAGAGTTGCCGCTCGAGGTTCGCCGCCGGGTCGGGCCCGCAGGCCATCTGGCTGAGGCCGACCCGCACGACACGAGACGATGAAGAGGACGGGCGTCGCGAGGCCATGGAATCCTCACTTATAGCATGCGGCCCGGCACCGGCCTTGAAAAGCCATGAGTGCGTCGGCTACAGTCCATGACGGTTCTCTATTCTCAGGAGAGCCAACGGTCAAGGAGCCCAAAGACACATGACACGTTTGATCGCTTTCACTTCGGTCGCCCTGCTGGCGGCCGCTCCCGCCATCGCGCAGATGCCGGCCGGTGCGCCCCAGAAGGTGACCCTCGCCCAGGGTCTGCAGCGCGCCTACGATGGCGTGAAGCGGAACCTCACGGAGATGGCCGAAAAAATGCCCGAGGCCGACTACAGCTACAAGCCGCACCCGGACTCCCGCATGTTCGGCCAGCTGTTCGCGCACGCCGCCAACAGCATGTACGGCTCGTGCGCGGCAATGAAAGGGGTGGCCAACCCGAACCAGGGCAAGAACCTGGAGGAGCTGCTCAAGACCAAGGCCGAGTTCGTGAAGGCGATCAACGACGCCTATACCTTCTGCGATGACGCGGTCAAGGCGCTGACCGACGCCAGCGTCTCCGAGATGGTGAAGCAGGGACAGAACGAGGTGGCACGCGGCTCGATCGTCGCGGGGCTGACGTCGCACAATAACGAGATGTACGGAACCGGAGCGGCCTACATGCGCGCCAAGGGCCTGGTGCCCCCGTCTACCGAGCGGGCGAACGCGACGCGAAAGCCGGGAGCATAGCGGGTCATTCGCGATGGCCCATTTGGGTCACACGAAGAAGGGGCCGGCGCTTCTCGGGGAAGCCCGGCCCTTCGCATTTCGTCACGAATACCTCGGAATCCGCGACGAGTGAGCCCCAATCCTGACAGCGAGTCGTTGACCGGCTCGCCGCGGGGGGGTAAGCTCGGCGCTGAACCGGCAATTTTGCGTTTGGTCGTCTGTTCGGATGTCTCCCCCCTCCGACCGTCGGCGCCTCGACTCCTGGAAGGAGATCGCCTCTCATCTCGGCCGAACTGTGCGCACAGTCCAGCGCTGGGAACGGGACGAGGGGCTGCCGATCCACCGACACGCGCATCAGAAGCTGTCCTCGGTTTACGCCTTCAGCGACGAGCTCGATCGCTGGTGGTCGCAGAGCCAGGCCTCGCCCGTACCTGACCCTGGCGCGAGACCGGCCGCTCCTGCCGCCGAGCACGCTCCGCAGGATCGGCCGGATCCTCCTGCAGAACGACCTCCCAGGCAGCTACCATCCCCACCGCCTCGGTCGCGCCCGAGCCTGACCGTCCTCGCCGCCACGACCGCCGTCACCGTGGTCGCGCTCGCCGTGGTCACGATCTGGCAGAGCGACGTGACGACGAGCGCAGTTGCTGCGACCACGGCGGTGCCTCCGCCGCCGGCGTCGGATGCCGATGCGCTCTACCGGCGAGGCCGCTCCTACTGGCAGCAACGCACGCCGCGCGGCTTCGAGGAGGCGCGGCAGACATTCGAAGCCGCCCTTGCCGCGGATCCCAACCACGCCGGAGCGCATGCTGGCCTCGCCGACACGTACTCGCTTCTCGAATCCTTCGGCTTGATGGCGCCCGACGACGCGCTCACTCACGCCCGGGCCGAGGCGGAGCGGGCGCTTGAACTCGCGCCTCAGCTGGGAGAGGCACACGCCTCGCTGGCCTTCGTGCTGTGGGAGCGACACGACACGTCCCGCGCGATGCTGGAGATGGAGAGGGCGCTCGAGCTCGATCCCTCGTACGCCACCGCTCATCACTGGTACGGCCTCTTCCTGCAGCAGTTCCTCCGCCGCGACGAAGCGATCGCGGAGGCGCGCCGCGCCGTGGCGCTCGATCCGACGCAACCGGTCTTCTGGACCGACCTGGCTTCGTTGCTGAAGGCCGCGCAGCGCCTCGATGAAGCCGAGGCCGTGCTGCGCGAGGCCGGTCTGAAACACCAGGGCTTCCCCGAAATCTACATCCAGCTCTCCGATCTCGCGCTCGCCCGCGGCGACCCGGACCAGGCGGTGGTGCTGCTGCGGCGCGCGGTCGCGCTCGGCGACAACCGCGCGCGCATTGTCTCCCGACTGGGCTGCCTCGAAGGGACGACAGGACACCCAGCGGGCGTCACCGAGGCGCTGCACCTGCTGCGCGACATGGAAGCCACCGGAAGGCATGTCCCGGATGACGCCCTGGCGGCGCTGCTGGCGTGGACGGGCGACCTCGAGGGCGCGTTCCGGCACATCCGACGAGGGCTGGACCAGCGCCAGGACTGGGTGTCCGCGGTACACGAGGCATCTGGATGCTTCGAGCCATTGCGCCGCGATCCGCGCTGGACCGACCTGGTCAACGAGCTCGAAGGGGCTTCCTGGCTGCCGCTCGGCAGCCGACCGCGGCCGCGTACGCGGGCCGACGGCCCGCGAGCGGAACGCCCGCCGCTCAGCGATCCCTCCCGGTAGGCCTCAGAGCCCGCCGACCGCCGACGCCGCCGTGCGGCCTCGCCCCTTCAAGGTTCCGCCGCGATGTCCCGCGCGTCAGCGCGAAGCCGCGCCCGGGCGGCGCAGAGGCTCGTTGCGCTGGGAACCGGGGTCGCGTGGCCCCCGGAACCTCAGAACCCAGAACCCCAGGGCCCCGGAACCCCAGAACCTCAGAACCTCAGAACCTCAGACCCCTATTTGCCCGCCGGCAACCCCTTGATCACGCGCCGTGCGTTGTCCCCGTACAACTTCTTGAGCACGACATCTGGAAGGCCCATGCCGTACAGCTTCCAGAACGCGTGGTAATCGCGGTAGTAGTCGAAGTACTCGTCGGCGGTCTCGAACACGCGCCAGTAGTAAGGGTACTCTTCGGGCTGGAACGAGTCCTTGCCGAACATGATGCGATCCTGGTACTTCACGAAGAAGTCGTGGGCCGCCCGCGGCTGCCTGCCGAGATCGTAGAGGATGGCGCCGCACTCCACGCTCACGTTCGGGAACTCGTCCAACATCTTCGCCGCACGCGCCAGGTCGTTGGCATGCCAGCCGAAATGGGCGGCGATGAAGCGCGTCTTCGGGTGCTTGCGGAACACGTTGTTGCGCTCGGTTATCAACTGTTCGAACGTGACCTGTCCGGGCTGGTTGTTGCGACGGCTGGGGAAGAGCGCGAGCTCCAGCCACCGTTCGTTGGTGTAGTCGAGCGGCTGGAAGAACTCCTGCGGCTCGGCGGTGTGGATGAACACGGGCACGTCCAGCCGTGCGAACCCCTCCCACAGGGGATCGAGAGCCGGATCGTCCACCTTCAGCCGGCTGCCATCCGGCTTGGTGATGTTCAGTCCGAAGGCCTTCGAGATCTCCCCGACACCAACGGCGCCGGCCTTGACGTCCGCGGCGAGCTGCGACGTCGCCTTTTCGGCCCAGCCAGGGCCGACGTTGCGAAAATCCACGCCCGCCATCACCCGAAAGCGATCCTTGTGCGGGCTGCCCGCGAGCGCCTGCAGAGTCTGAGCGAGCCTGGTGCCCGAGGCGTTCTCGGCCACCACCATCACGCCCAGGTTCAAGCGGTCCATCTCGGCCACGACGCGATTGATGGCGTCCGGCGTCGACACGTTGCCGGGGTGGCCGTGGACGTCGATGACTGGGAACTTCGCCTTCGGAACGGCATGTTCCGGCGTGACGAGGGTGGATCGCGGGCGGTAATCGAGGATGCTGGGCGCCGGCGTTTGCGGAGCCTGACAGCTGCCCGGACGCACCTCGGTGGTGCCCGGCGGACAGGCGAGGCCGGCCACGACGCGGGTGCCACCACGCCGGCCATCGGGGCCCTGGGCCGCGCCGCTTGCGAAGAGGCCCAGTGCAAATGCCACGGCACACATCAGGGAGGAAGTCCGCATCACCCTATTATGGCGGCTCGACACGCGCTCTTGACGGCGCCGACGCCGACGGCACACGATGCGGCGGGCCGTGATCGGGCTCTCTGGAGGTCCTGCGATGAAACACGCCTTGCGTTGGTCCGCCCTCGTCGTTCTCGCGGCGGCGCTCGCGATCGGCACCGCGCGGGCCCAGAACGCGACGTCGCTGACGCTGGCGCTGACCGGCGACTCCATCATCACCCGGCCCATCTCCGTGTTCAACGAACCGGGCCACACGCGGCTGTTCGAGATCATTCGCGGGGCAGACGCCGCGTTCACGAACCTCGAGATGCTCTTCCACGATTACGAGCCCTACGCGATGAACGAGAGCGGCGGCACCTACATGCGCGCCGAGCCGGCGCTGGTGAAAGAGCTTGCCTGGGCGGGTTTCGACATGGTCTCGCGGGCCAACAACCATGCCGGCGACTTCGGTGCGCTGGGCATGAACCTCACCACGAAGTACGTGGCCGCGGCCGGGCTGGTGCAGGCGGGCGTTGGGCAGAGTCTCGCGGAGGCGCGCGAAGCGCGGTTTCTCGACACGGCCAAGGGGCGAATCGCGTTGATCTCGGTCGCCTCGACCTTCCCGGACCATTCCCGCGCCGGCCGCACGCGCGGCGACATGCCCGCCCGGCCGGGGCTCAACCCCCTGCGCTTCAGCACGACCTATGTCGTGACGCGCCAGCGCTTCGACGAGCTCCGTCAGACGATGACTGAGATCGAGGGCCGTTCACCGGCGGCGGGGGAATCGCTCACCTTCTTCGGGCGCCGCTTCGTGGTTGGCGACAAGGCCGGCCTCCGCACCGAACCGCTGAAAGAGGATCTGGACGAGATCGCGAGCGTCGTCAGGAACGCCTCACGTCTGGCGGACCTGACGCTGGTCACTATCCACGCCCACGAAGGGCACATCGACCGGCTCCTGCCGGCGCAGTTCCTGGTGACCTTCGCGCATGCGATGGTGGAGGCCGGAGCCGACCTCTTCGTCGGCCATGGCCCCCACGTGCTGCGCGGCATCGAGATCTACAAGGGCAAACCCATCCTGTACAGCCTCGGCGACTTCATCTTCCAGAACGAGACGCTCCTGCGGCTGCCGAGCGAGAACTACGAGCCGTACGACCTGGGCGCGGACGCCCACGTCGCGGACTTCAACGATCGGCGCTACGACCACGACAAGGCCGGTTTCCCGGCCGACCGGCTCATCTGGGAGGCGGTCGTGGCCGTCCCCCGCTTCGAAGGCCGCTCGTTCCGCGAGTTGGCCCTGCATCCCATCACCCTGGGCTTCGGACAGGGCCGGACGATCCGCGGACGCCCGCTGCTGGCAGAGGGCGAACTGGCGACGAAGATTCTCGGTGACCTCGAGCGGCTGTCGAAGCCCTTCGGCACGCGAATCACCGCGCGCGACGGGGTTGGCTACGTCGACATTGGCCGGGCGAGCAGCCAGTAGCGGTTATCATCTGCCTGCACGCCTCCCGCCCCATGACAACTCGCTCGACGCGCGTCCTCGTCCTGACCTTGGTGCTGGGATCGTACCTGCTGCTCGTGCCTGGCATCGTCCTGCCGGTCCTCACCATTCGCGGCGTCCTGACGAAGGACGGGCTCACACATGTGGCGCCGATGATGCTCGAGAAGGGGCTGAACGACGACACCGTTGCGGCGCTGAAGCAGATGATGAACCCGAGCATGCTGGGGTTGCTGCAGCTGACGGGCGGAGACCTGAGGAAGACGGTGATCGATCGGCTTGGGCCGAAGCTCACCGAAGCCTTGCAGAAGGGCGTGGGCGACGTGGAGGTCTACACCCAGACCCGGAGCATCCTGGGCGCGGTACGGAACCTCTACGATGTCGGCAGCCCGCTTCCCGCCACCCTCATCCTGCTCTTCAGCGTGGTAGTGCCGGTCACCAAGAGTGCCCTGGTCACCTGGGCGGTGTTCATGCGGAACATCGCGGCCCGGCAGCGCACGCTCGACCTCGTCGAGCTCATCGCCAAGTGGTCGATGGCAGACGTGTTCGTCGTGGCGTTGTTCATCACCTATCTGGCCGCGGTGGCCACGCAGCAGGCCGCGGCGGGTGCGGCGCCGCCACTGGTGGCGTTTGCCGCCATCTTCGGGCCGGGCTTCTACTGGTTCCTGGCCTACTGCCTCTTCTCGCTCGCTTCGCAGCAGTACACGGCACGCCTGGCGCGCAACGCCTGAAGCCCGACCGATCCGCACCGTCCGCGGCGCCGGGCCGGCTCTCCGCCAGCCACACCCTATTTCTGCATCGCCGCCATGAACTCCATGTTGCTCTTCGTCTTGCCCATCTTCGAGAGCAGCAGCTCCATGGCCTCGACCGGCGAGAGCGGCGTGAGGACGCGGCGCAGCACGTAGACGCGCTGCAGGTCGTCCTTGGTCAGCAGCATCTCTTCCTTGCGGGTGCCGCTCTTGATGATGTCGATGGCCGGGAAGACGCGGCGATCGGCGAGCTTGCGATCCAGGTGCACCTCCATGTTGCCGGTGCCCTTGAACTCCTCGAAGATCACCTCGTCCATGCGCGAGCCGGTGTCGACCAGCGCCGTCGCGACGATCGTCAGCGAGCCGCCCTGCTCGATGTTGCGGGCCGCGCCGAAGAAGCGCTTGGGCCGCTGGAGCGCGTTGCTGTCGACGCCGCCGGACAGGATCTTGCCGGAGGTCGGTGCCACCGTGTTGTAAGCGCGGGCCAGGCGGGTGATCGAGTCGAGCAGGATGACGACGTCCTTGCGGTGCTCGACGAGGCGCTTGGCCTTCTCGATCACCATCTCGGCCACCTGGACGTGCCGCTGGGCCGGTTCGTCGAAAGTCGACGCGATCACCTCGCCGCGCACCGAGCGCTGCATGTCGGTGACCTCCTCCGGCCGCTCGTCGATGAGCAGCACGATCAGGTAGACCTCGGGATGGTTGATCGTGATCGCGTTGGCAATCGACTGCATCAGCATCGTCTTGCCGGTGCGCGGCGGTGCAACGATCAGGCCGCGCTGGCCCTTGCCGAGCGGCGTCATCATGTCCATCACGCGGGTCGAGAGGTTGTCCGGATCCGCCTCGAGGCGGATGTGTTCCTGCGGGTAGAGCGGCGTGAGGCTCTCGAAGAAGACGCGCTCGCGGCCTCGGGCCGGCGGCTCGAAGTTGATGGCTTCGACCTTGATCAGTGCGAAGTAGCGCTCGCCCTCCTTGGGGGAGCGGATCTGCCCCGCCACCGTGTCGCCGGTGTGGAGGTCGAACCTCCGGATCTGCGAGGGCGACACGTAGATGTCGTCGGGCCCGGCCAGGTAGTTGTAGTCCGGTGCGCGGAGGAAGCCAAAGCCGTCGGGCAGCACCTCGAGCACGCCCTCCGAGAAGATATGGCCGGCCCTGGCGGCCCGGGCCCGGAGGATCTCGAAGATGAGCTCCTGCTTGCGGAGCCCGGTCGCATGCGGGATGTCGAGCTCGCGGGCGACCTTGGTCAGTTCCGCGACGCTCAGCTCCTTCAGCGCGGAGAGGTCGAAGGTGGCGGGCTCGGCCGCGATCGGGCCGTTGGCGGTGGCTGCCGCAGCAGCATTGCGATCTGTGTCCACAGTGCGTCCAGTCCTTCACCGGTGTGGGCCGAGACGCCCGTCACCGAACCTGAGTAGCGACGATTGAGTTCTCCGAGGTGACGCCGCCGTTCGGCCTGCGTCAGCTTGTCCAGCTTGGTGGCGGCGACGTGGCAGGTGACGTCGTGGTCCACCAGCCACGTCCATGCCCGGGCATCCGCCTCCAGTTCCGGGTGGCGGCTGTCCACGAGGAGCAGCGTGGCGCCGCGCCCGGCCGAGAAATACGCGGCGGCCAGCAGATCGAACGTGGCCCGCGCCGCGTCTCCGCCACGGGCGTAACCGTAGCCCGGCAGATCCACCAGAAAGAACGACGGACGCCCTTCGGCTTCCACGCGATAGAAATTGGCGAGCCGCGTCTTGCCCGGCGCCGCGCTCGTGCGCGCCAGCGTCTGCCGGACCAGGGCGTTGATCAGGCTCGATTTGCCGACGTTCGAGCGGCCCACCATGGCCAGCTCGGGCAACCGCTCGTGCGGGAATCCACCCGCATCGGCGGCGCTCGTGACGAACTCAGACTTGACCCGCACGCCTCACCGGGGCCGCAGATGAACGCAGATCAATCGCTTGGCCCCAAGACCCAAGACCCCAAGACCTCAGGACCTCGGAACCTCAATCAGTGCGTGATGGCGTCCGCCGCGTCGCCGATCCCGGCCGGCTCCGCCGAGGGCGGCAGCGGCGTCAGCGGACTCTCGAGCGCAATCTTCAGCACGTCGTCCATCGTGCTGACCATGTGCACATCCAGCGTGTCGAGCACGTTCTTCGGGATGTCGGCGAGGTCCTTCTCGTTGTCCTTCGGCACCAGGATGGTCTTGAGACCGGCGCGGTGCGCGGCGAGGAGCTTCTCCTTGACGCCGCCGATCGGCAGCACCTTGCCCCGCAACGTGATCTCGCCGGTCATCGCCACGTCACGCCGCGCCGGAACCCGTGACAGTGCAGAGATGATCGCCGTCGCCAGGGTGATGCCCGCCGACGGTCCGTCTTTCGGGATGGCGCCCTCGGGGATGTGCACGTGCACGTCGAGCTTGCGGTTGAACTCCTTCTCGATGCCGAACTCCTCGGCGCGCGATCGCACGAAGCTCATCGCGGCCTGCGCCGACTCCTGCATCACGTCGCCCAGCTTGCCGGTCAGCGTGAGCTTGCCGCGACCTGGCATCAGCGTCGCCTCGGTGATCAGGATCTCGCCGCCGACCTCCGTCCAGGCCAGGCCGGTCGCGATGCCGATCTCGTTCTGCTCCTCGGCCACCGTCGGGCGATAGCGAGGGACGCCCAGGTATTCGGTGATCTTGTCCGGCGAAATCGCGTCGGAGGTCCCGGTGCCTTCCACCACGACCTTGCGCGCCACCTTGCGGCAGACCGAGTTCACCTCGCGCTCGAGGTTGCGGACTCCCGCCTCGCGCGTGTAGCGCTGGATGATGACCTGGATGGCGTCCTGCTCGAACACGATGTTCTTGTCGGTGAGCCCGTTGCCCTCGACCGCCTTCGGCACGAGGAAGCGCTTGGCGATCTCGACCTTCTCCTGCTCGGTGTAGCCGGCCAGCTGCAGCACTTCCATGCGGTCGCGGAGGGCCTGCGGGATGGTGTGCAGCACGTTGGCGGTGCACAGGAACATCACGTGCGAGAGGTCGAACTCGACGTCGAGGTAGTGATCGAGGAACGCGTTGTTCTGCTCGGGATCGAGGACCTCCAGCAGGGCCGCCGACGGGTCGCCGCGGAAGTCCATGGACATCTTGTCCACTTCGTCGAGCAGGAAGACCGGGTTGAGCGAGCCCGCCTTCTTCATCATCTGGATGATCTGGCCGGGAAACGCGCCGATGTAGGTGCGGCGGTGGCCGCGGATTTCGGCCTCGTCACGCACGCCGCCGAGCGACAGGCGGACGAACTTGCGGTTCATCGCCCGCGCGATCGACTTGGCCAGCGACGTCTTGCCAACGCCGGGAGGGCCGACGAAGGTGAGGATGGTCGCCTTCGGCTTCTTGACCAGGGCCCGCACCGCGAGGAACTCGAGGATGCGGTCCTTGATCTTCTCCAGCCCGTAGTGGTCCTCGTTGAGCACCACCTCGGCGTTCTTGAGATCGCGGTTCTCGCGCGTGCGCTTGTGCCACGGCACGGCGATCAGCCAGTCGAGGTAGTTGCGCGAGACGGTGGCTTCCGC
>DATLLC010000338.1:0-3888 GCA_035538015.1 Vicinamibacterales bacterium | reverse complement strand
GTCGAGCACCCGGAAACATAGCGACGCGTGGCAGTCGGCGGTCGCGGCAATACCGCTCCCGACATGGCAGATCCGCTCGGGCTTGATCGTGGCGGCGTCGGTCCTCATCACGGTCGGCACCGCTCGCCTCCTTCTGTCCCCGGTCACCGAAGGCCCACGAGGACCTGGTGATGAGGTCACGCGTCCGGCACAGCAAATCGACAGTCGCCCGGCACCTGTCGAGGGCGCGAAGGACGGCGATGGCGGTGTGGCCGCGAGCGCACCTGGATCGACCAGCCCGAGACGGGCGGCTATCACAAGCCAGCCCCCGCGCCCCGAGCGCCGGCCGATCGAAGTGCGATCCACGCCACGGCCAGCGGCGTCCAATCCCGGTCAACGCCTGGTTCCTGCAGAGGGGCCCCGAGATCGCTCGGTCGTCGCCGCCGTCGCGCCACCACCGGTGGCCCGCGAGGACGTGCCGAACGACACCGTGGGCGCACCGTCGGCGACGACGACGATAGAAGGCGCTCGTGCCGATTCGTCGTCAACGCCTTTTGAAGCCGCCAACGCGGCCCGGGGCCCGACTCCGCTGCCCGCGCCACCTGCGGAAGCTTCGCGCGCCGACGTTGTTCCGCGTGGAGCTGTGTCCCGCACCGATAGGGCAGCGCTGGCGAGCGATCCCGCGGCGAGCCACGGGATCGGAGAAGTGCTGAAACACCTGCAGACCGCCTACGAACGGCGTGACGCGACGCTCGCCAAGGCAGTCTGGCCGACCGTCAACGAGCGCGCCCTGGCGCGCGCCTTCGACGGCCTGCGCTCCCAGAGCGTGACCTTCGATCGCTGCCAGCTGAATGTCTCGGGCGTGGCGGGAGAGGTCGCCTGCCGCGGCGTTACCAGCTACGTGCCGCGCGTCGGCAGCCAGTATCAGCGGACCGAGTCTCGCCAGTGGACGTTTCGCGTTCGGAAGGACACCGATAACTGGGTGATCACGAGCGCGGCCGCGCGCTGACGCTCGCCGGAAGGTGGGCTGCCGCGAACGGTTCACCGTTCGAACGAGTAGTCCACGCCAAACACCACCAGCACGTCCGAGCGCAAGCCGCGGTTGCTCAGCGGAATGGACACGTTGACATTCGCCAGCCACGTGTCGCTGACGTTCCACTTCGTGCCGACGACCAGGGCCGTGGTGTTGATGCTTTCGCCGGTGCTGATCAGCCGGATGGTATCGACTCCCGACAGCAGCGGGTGCCGCACGCGTTCCTCGGCAAGGCTGCCGAGATCGGCGATGCGGCGACCCAGCAACTCGCCCACCAGCGTCAATTGCGGCACCGGGCTCATCGTCAGCGCCCCCCGATAGTCGAGTGAATTCGACAGCCCGCCTACGGTCGCGCCGAAGTTGCCGTGGGCGGCGACGCGACCGGCCTCGGACGAGGCGATGAAGACCGTGCGGAACGAGGCCTGCCCGGCGCCGAGGAGATCCTCCTCACGTCCGGTCGGCAGCCGGACCTCTTCGATCACCGCCAGGCCGCTGCCCCGGCGATCGACCAGGTTGATCTTGCCGCGCACCGCGACGTCGCCGAAGCCGACCGCGTCGGCGGTCGCGCGCGCCTGCACGAGGCTGCTGCCGCGATAGACGTTGAGGCGCGAGCCCTTCAGCGACAGCCACACGAACGGCACTGCCAATCCCACGTCGATGCGGTCGTGGACGCCGATGTTGCCAAACAGCGTCACCGTCGTCGAATTCAACGCCAGCGTCAGCGACTCGACGTCGAAGGGCCGCGCCTCGTCGCGGAACTGATTGGCGGTCGTGACGAACGTGCCATCGCGGAGGTTGTAGCTGTCCAGGTGCGTGTAGCGCGCCACCTGGGCCTGAGCGCCGAGCGATGCGTACCTGGTCCCCACCGTCAGGCTGCGTTCGGTGAAGAACGGGCCAAAACTCTCGCTGGCGCGCTCCACCGTGCCGATCTCGGGATTGAACCGGTACGAAAAGCCGCCTGAAGACGAACTCAAAGGCGTCGTGGTCAGTTCGGTGAGCAGCAGCCGTCCGATGGTGTCGCGGGTCACTTCGGCGGATCGTTCATCCCTGACGAAGTCGCCGGTCCGCACCGCCTGCGTGGTGAGCAGGAACGAGAGGGTGTCCACCAGCGACTCCTGCGCGTGGACGGGCGCCCGACCCAGCAGGATGAGGCAGGCAAGGACGACGATGCAGCGACCTCGCGCGTTAGGCATCAGTCCTCCCGCACCCGAACGGCCAGCACTGAGCCGTCGCGCTGCACAACGCCCCACACCATGACGTCCCGGTTCTTCTTGACCTTGTCGCAGCGATCGTCGAACGTCGTCGCCCCATTGGTGCGCACCAACCTGCGATCGACTGTGAACGTCAGATTGGGACATTCCCCCCTGATATCGGCGACTTCTCCGCGCAGCACAATCGTCTCGGGCGAGGGCGCGGCCGCCTGGGTGACGGTGATGGTAGCGTTTGCCACCCGCATCGTGCCGGTGCGGGCCGCCCCGGAATTGGCGGCCACCGTGTAGCGCACGTTGCCACTGCCGAGGCTTCCGCTCGTGGCCAGGCTGATCCATGACGCGTTCGACACGGCACTCCAGGCGCAACTGGAGTTGGAGGCTTGCACGCGAGCCGTGCCGTCTCCACCGTTCGCGGAGAACGACTCCGAACCCGGCGATACGCTGTACTCGCAGCCGGCCGCCGTGGGCGCGGCCGCCTGCGTCACGGTGACGATGGCACCGGCCACAGCCATGGTGCCGGTGCGAGCGGCGCCAGGATTTGGCGTCAAGGTGTAGCGGGCGTTGCCGGTACCGATGCCCGCAGGGGTGGCAACGCTGATCCATTGCGCATTCGACACCGCGGTCCAGGCGCAGGTCGGCCCGGAGGCCTGGACCCGCACGCTGCCGGCCCCGCCATTGTCCGGGAACGACTCTGAGTCGGGCGACACGCTGAACGTGCACACGGGCGAGCTCGTGGGCGCGGCAGGCTGCGAAACGGAATAGGCCTGTCCGGCGACGAGGACCGTCCCCACCCGAGCCGCACCGGCATTCGGCGCGACGCTCATCGTCACCGCACCGGACCCACTGCCCCCGCGCCCGGCGTCGATCCGAACCCAGTCCACCTGGCTGACCGCGGTCCAGGTGCATGTCGCCTGAGCCGTGACGCTCACTGCCAGGTTCCCGCCTTCAGCGGCGACGCTTCCTCCGGCCGCGCTCAAGTCGAATCGGCAGGGCGCCGCCGACTGCGCAACCTCGACACGCCGTTCGTTCACGACCACCACGCCACGTCGAGCCGAGACTTGGGCGTTGGGCGACACCGTATACCCGAGGTTCGCCTCTCCCTGGCCCGTCGTCGGCGCAACCAGCGCAATCCAGTCGGCTTCGGAGCGCGCGTCCCAGGTGCAGTCGCGGTTGACGGTGATCGCGATCTGGCCGCTGCCGCCCGCCGCCTCGATGGTGGTCGGAGACAGTGCGAGATCGACTGGACAGCGGGCTGCGGTGGGCGATGTGACGCTGGTCGAAGACGACGAGCAGGCCGCGACCGAGATCAGCGACGCGATGGCCGCTGCTCCAACCAGGCCGCGCCGCGAGACGCGCCCCGGACCGATCGTCTCGGGCGTGCCCGCGCCAGGTCGCCCGCGTGTGCGGCTCAGGTCGAAGCTCGAGCGGACGCGCATCGCAAGGTGAAGCATGCAAACGCCGAGCCGGGATGAGCATCGAGCCGGTCGTCCGGCAGACGACGATCTCGCTCTGGGCCGCGACCCTGTGCAGGGAAAGGGGCTTCCCAAAACGTGGCCTTCAGGTCTATTTCGCCGCATGGCCGGGTGGCCTTCCCTGAGAAACGGCCGCTCTGTCGGGCTACTTGATTGGCGGCGAGGCATGCGGCCGCCATGGCCAGCACCGCCA
>DATLLC010000337.1:0-5962 GCA_035538015.1 Vicinamibacterales bacterium | reverse complement strand
GCCCTCATCAAGAGCGCCGGCGAAGGCTGACCCTCACTCCCACCGGAACAGCCGGACCGACAACGCGCTGGCACCGACGAGCACCAGCAAGAGGGCGCCCACATCACCCAGATGGGCGAACCATCCTTCGCCCTGCCAGATACCGCGGAGCAGTGACACACAGTAGGTGAGTGGAAGCAGCTTTGCCGCCATTTGCAAGGGGCTCGGCAGCGCGGCGATCGGCACGAAGAGGCCGCACAGGCCGAGCATCGGGTAGAAGACCAGCGTGCCGAGCGGCTGGGCGAACCGCGCCGTGGGGACGAGGCTGGCCAGCACGAAGCCCAGGGAGATCAGGCAGATAGTGGTGAAGAGGAGGGCCAGCGTGAACGACAGCCACGGCACGTCCGCGCCAATCGGGTAGTAGCGCCGACCGGCGAGCACCATGAGCCCCAGGGTGAGCAGCACGAAGCCGAGCTTGACCGCCACGTGTGCGAGGAGGATGGTGTAGGGTCGGAGTGGTGTGGCGCGCAACCGTTTGAGAATGCCGCCTTCACGGTAGATGGCCACCACGGTCACGACCGACATCACCGCGCCGAGCACGATCAGGATAGACGCGAAGATCGGCAGGTCGGCCGACACGAACCGGGGCACGGGGACGCTCCCCCGCATGCGCGGCCCGAAGAGGCGGCCGAACAGCACGAAAATCAGCACCGGGACCGCCACCGTCCCGAATACTCCCAGCGGCTCGCGGACGAAGATCTTGATCTCGAGCCACGTCAGGGTGAGCAGTCCGCGCAGCATCGTGGCCTCAGTCCCGAATGGCGTGACCGGTCAGCTTCAGGAACACGTCTTCGAGCGTCGGTGCTTCGGTGCGGAAGCTCGTCACGGCGATGCCGTGGGTCGCGACGGCCTGGATGACGCGAGTGACCAGGTCATCGCCCGCCCCCGCGATCACGATGGACGTGCCGTCCTCGGCGACAGACAGCACGTGGGGGATGGCACGGAACCGCTCCGCAGCGCTCGGCTCCCCGGTGCCGACAATCACAGTGCGCTCGGGGCAGTGGCGCCGTACAAGCTCGGATGGGGTTCCGACGTCGACGATGCGGCCGTGGTCGAGGATGGCGACACGGTCGCAGAGCCGCTCGGCTTCCTCCATGAGATGCGTGGTCAGGAACACGGTCTTGCCGCGGTGGCGGATGCCGCGCACCAGCTCCCAGATGGCGCGACGGGCCTGTGGATCGAGGCCGGTCGTCAGCTCGTCGAGAAACACCAGCTCGGGATCGTTGATGAGGGCGAGGGCGATGAACAGCCGCTGCTTCTGGCCCCCCGAGAGCGTCATGAACCAGGCGTCGCGCTTGTCGAGGAGCCCGAGCTGCTCTATCAGCCGGCCTGGCTCGACCGGCTTTCGGTAGAGCGACGCCCAGAGGTCCACGGCTTCCCGGACCTTGATACGCTTCTGGAGCTGTGCCTCTTGCAGTTGGACGCCGATGCGATCCTGAAGCTGGTAGACATCGCGCCTGGGATTGAGGCCCAGCACGGAGATCGTCCCGGCATCCGGGGCCCGCAGCCCCTCCACGCACTCCATCGTCGTTGTCTTGCCCGCGCCGTTGGGCCCGATCAGCCCGAAGATCTCGCCTGCGTACACGTCGAACGAGACGGCGTCCACGGCGACAGTGCGGCCGTACGTCTTGCGGATCCCGGCGACGCGGATCACCGGCTCGCTCAGGAGTGCCCCTTCCCCTGCAGGATGGCGACGGCCCGGAGGGGGGCGCCGCTGCCCCCCTTGATCTTCATCGGCAGGGCCACGATCGTGGCACCGCGCGCTGGCAACTGGTCGAGGTTCGTGAGGTTCTCCAGGCCGGGGATGTTCCTCTCGTACAGCGTCCGGTGGGTCTCGAAGAGGGAGGACTGCCCGTAGTCGATGCTCGCGGTGTCAATGCCGACCGCCTTGACACTCTTTTCCGTCAGCCACCGCGCCGCGTCGGGGTGGATGCCAGGGAAGTGCAGCTTCGGTACGGCCGCCTCGCCACGCTCCGCGGTGCCGAGATAGCGTTCCGCGTCTGGCCACCGCCTCGAATAGTCCGTCCGGATGAGCACGATGGCGCCGTTCAGCGAGCCGTGGGCCTGCTCCCAGGCGGTCAGGTCGGCCACCGTCACCTGATAATCGGCCTGCGCGGCGCACGCCGCCGACACGTCCACGACTGCCGCCGGCCCTACGAGCTGATCCAGCGGAATCTGCTCGACACTCCAGTGCCCTCGCGCGAAATGAACCGGGGCGTCGAGGTGCGTGCCGCCGTGCTCAGAGCCGGAGAAGTTGTTGGAGGCGTAGTAATAGCCCTGCGGCGTCGTGCCGTCGGCCACCACGTCGAGGCGAAAGGTCTCGGCCGTCGGCCAGAAGATCGCATCGGCGCTGTATTCGTGCGAGAGATCCACCAGCCTCTGGTTCTCCGCGGCAGGGAGCCTGGGTCTCTCTGGAGCCTGAGGCGCGCACGAGAAGGCCGCCCCCGAAACGACAAGCATGGCGGCGATCCGGTATCGAATGACCACTCCACTCTCCTGATCCCTGACCTGACCCCTGATCCCTGATCCCTGATCCCTAAGACTTCTTCGGTTCCTGCTCCGCGATGAACGCGCGCGCCTCCTTGATCACTTCGTCGGTGATCCCCATGTGGCCGCGGTCGGCATAGTGGACGAAGCGGTGGGTGACGCCGGCCGCCTTGAGCTTCTCGACGAAATCCACTGCCTGCTGCACAGGGACCGACTTGTCATCGTCGGAGTGGATGACCAGGATCGGCCGGGTCGTGGCGCTCACGTGGGTCATCGGCGATGCGACGCGACGCGCGTCCTCGACGCTCCCGCCGACCGGCGTCCAGAGATCGCCCCATGACAGCGTGTTGACGTCGTAGGCCGCCGCCACGCTGATCACGGCGCGCACGTCGCTTCGCGCCTGGTCCCATCCGCCGGCCTTCGGGTACTGCCCGTCGCCAAGCGTAGCGGCCAGCGATACCATCTGTCCGCCCGCCGACTGTCCAATCAGGTAGACGCGCTCAGCATCGATGCCGTAGTCCGCCGCGTGCGCGTGCAGCCACCGGATGGCGCAGCGAAGGTCGATGTACGGCGCCGGCGCGGGGGAACCGCCCACCAGGCGGTAATCGATCGACATGGCGAAGAAGCCGGACTCCGCCCACTGCGCGACCTTGATGCTGCTGGCGTCGGTGCGATTGCCGGCGCGCCACCGCCCGCCGTGCACCGAAATCAAGGCTGGCCGCGGACCGGGCCCGTCCGGATAGGCGAGGTTGGCGAGCAGGGCCGAGCCCTCCACACGCCCGTAGATGACGTCCGTGCGCGTCACCACGGGTGCCGACGCCTGGGCCGCCGCCTCGAGATGGGAGTGACGGCGATCCGCGAAGGCCACTCCGGCCAGTGCGGCACTGCCAAGAAACCTGCGACGTGTCACGTGGGTGGCTTCGGACACCGGGATACCTCCGCTGCTGCGGATTGATATCCTGTTCCGCCCTGGCGCGGCAAGCGGCCCGAGTCGTGCGACGCGAGGTCCTCGGGTAAGGCCGAGCTTGGGTTGACTCCCGGGTTTGCACAGCTTCGACAATCGCTTACATATCTGTCGCCAAGTCCGGCGTAGACTCGTCGAGCAAGAGACGAGTTGTTTCCGCGACGGTGACCCGATGATGCTTCCACGAGTCTTGTTGGCAGACGATCACCCGATCTTCTCCGAGGCTTTGAGCCGACTGCTGGACGGTCACGCTCAAGTCGTGGGATCGTTGGCGCGGGCCGACGAGCTGGAACGCGAAGTCGTCCGACTTCGCCCCGACGTGGTGCTCCTCGATCTGTCGATGCCGGGCGTCGGAGGGCTCGAGGCCCTGCGTTCACTGAAAGCGGGCCGCGACCCGGTCAAGGTGATCATCCTGACGATGCAAGCGGAGCCACGGCTCGCCTCCGAGTGCCTGAAAGCCGGCGCCTCGGGCTTCGTCTTGAAGCAGTCGTCTGGCGACGAGCTCGTGTCGGCGATTCAGGAGGTGATGCAAGGGCACACCTACCTCACGCCCCGGCTGACGGGCGACGTCCTGGAACTGATGGCCGCCCCGTCCGCCCCAGAGCCGATGCCCCTCTCCAGCCGGCAGCGGCAGATCTTGAACTTCGTCGTCGAAGGCCGGCGCATGAAGGAGATTGCCGCCCTGCTCGACTTGTCGCCACGGACGGTGGAAACGGTCAAATACGAGATGATGCAGACGCTCGGGGTACACTCGACGGCCGAGCTCGTGCGCTACGCCATCCAGCATCGCCTGGTCTCGGTGGAGACGGAGTTTCCCCCTGCGACCTGAGTCCTTGCCCAGTGGCGGCCGTGTGCCGCCCACGCCGTCGCCCCGTAATTTCCCCCCTCCTCGCCCGTACTTTTTCCGGCTGGCTGCCGTACCCCTCCGCTTCACGCCGAACGGATCGGTCCCTACCATTCAGAAGGGGCGTCGTTCTCGACAGGTGTCGAACATGGCTCGAAAGCTGATCAACACGGCTCGCAAGCGGATCGTCGTCGTCGCCGACAACCACGCGGCTGCGCTGAGCCAGTGGATCGCGATCCTGGAGTCCGAATTTGAAGTCATCGGCGTCGCCGATGGGCTCAGCCTCGTTGAAGCGGCGCGGCTGCTGCACCCACAGGTCGTGGTTACCGATATCACCATGCCTGGAGTCGATGGCCTGGCAGCGGCCGAGCAGATCCTGGCGATGGCACCGGAGACCCGCGTGGTGTTCGTCACCGTTCACGCTGACCCGACGCTGGTCAAATGGAGCCTGCGGAGCGGAGTGCTGGGCTACGTACTGAAAGTGGCCGCGGGGGAGGACCTGCTGCCCGCCGTCCATTCAGCGCTCCGCGGCGAGACATTCGTCAGTGTCCTTCCGTCGAGCACGATCGCGGGCGAGTGGCGGGACGCCCGGTGAAGTCGCGGCTGCGGGGGCTTATGCATCCCACCAACCCTCAGCCGATCGTCGCGACTGGCTGCTCGCTGCAGCCGCTGGCCTTGCCGGCTTCCGGCGGTGGGTGACGTGCCTCGGGTCCACCTCAGCAGTTGTTGACGGTAAGCGCGGCCAGCTGTTCCGGCGTAGCTTGAAGCGGAGTGCCGCGCCGCGACAAATTCAGATGGCTCGTGTTCGGGCTGGTAGTCCTGGCCACGGGCCGTCTGGCGTCCGGCCTGCCGAATCCGGCCGATCCTCAGAAGCGTGTGCTCGTCCTGCAGGAGTTCAGGCGCGATTCCCCACTGGCCGAGGTCATGGAGGATGTCTATCGCCGGACGCTCGGCGACGCCCTCGGGCCAGGCCTCGACTACTACAGTGAATACCTGGATACGTGGCGAATCGGCGAGCCGGTATACCGAGCCTCGGTTCTGCAGTACCTGGAAACGCGGTACGGTCAGCTTCCGCTCGATGTCGTCATCGCCACGACGACGGCGACGCTCAACCTGGTTCGCGCGCCCGAGAGCCGGATGTTCGACGGTGTGGCGGTCGTGTTCCATGGCGAGACGGGCCTGTCCGGCGATTCGCGATCCACCGGTGTCGTGTCCAGGGTCGACTTCCGGCGAATGCTCGACGGCGCCCTGCGCCTGCAGCCTCAGCGAAAACACGTGGCGATCGTCAGCGGCTCGGCGCCCTTCGATCGCAGCTACGCGCGGCTGGCGCGAAGCCAGCTCCAGACGCTCGAGACGGGCGTGTCGGTGTCGTGGCTCGCCGAGATGCCGGTGGCGGAGGTCGAGCGGCGAATCAAAGCGCTACCTGATGATGCGCTGGTCTTCTGCCTGTCGTTCACCCAGGACAGCACCGGCCAGCGCTTCGTCACCAACGACGTGTTCGAACGCCTTTCGGCCGAGGCTCGAGTACCGTTTTTCGGCGTCCACGAGGTGCTGGTCGGCCACGGGACTGTCGGCGGCCGGGTGTTCTGCTCGAGCCTGGTCGCGGCCCGCACCTCGGAGCTGGCGCT
>DATLLC010000336.1:0-29084 GCA_035538015.1 Vicinamibacterales bacterium | reverse complement strand
TGAAGACAGACCGCGGAAACACAAAAGCCGGGTCCCTGGCGGGCCCGGCCCGTTTCACGTTTGATTGCAGCAGCACCAGTCCCGGCCGCACCTCCGCGATTCGAACCCCTCGCGATTCGAACCCCTCTTGATTCGAACCCGTGCGTCGAACCCCCGTGCGTCGAACCCCTCGTGCGTCGACCCTCCGTGCCTAGAACCGCAGCCGCGCGCCGAAGCCGAATTGCACGCCCCCGGCGTCGGTCTCGAACGTCGTTCCGCCCACATTGAACTTCGCTGTCGCGCCGGTGAAGCGCAGGAACCCGCCCACGCCCAGTCTCCACTGATCCGCGGTATAGGCGAAGTAGGTGCCGTCCACGCCGAAGTTGTAGCCTGTCGAGTTCTCTTTCAGGCGCTGCACGTTGGCCAGCACGGTGACGCTCGTGTAGGGCGGGCCCTGCTCGGTGAA
This sequence comes from Vicinamibacterales bacterium, assembly GCA_035538015.1. GTDB lineage: Bacteria > Acidobacteriota > Vicinamibacteria > Vicinamibacterales > UBA2999 > VFZN01. Next base: position 28,639 of record DATLLC010000336.1, on the reverse strand, counting down.
GCTGATGTTGGTGACCATCTCCTGCGTCACCTGGTAGAAGGACGGCCCGCCATAGATGAACACGTCGAGCTTGTCGTTCACCGGCACCATCCAGCCGATCTGCAGGTGGGTCGCGTGCTCGTCACGCTCCGCATCGTCGAAAGCCTGGGTGAACGAACGCGGGCGGTCGAAGAACTGCGGGTGCGGGACCGTACCCGAGATGGTACCGTCGCCGGTCGTCCCGCCGGTGTGATACGCGATGGCGACGCCGACGTTGCGGTAGATGCGCGCGCCGACGGCGAAGTCGAAGATGGCGAACGATCCAAATTCGGCATCGGTCTGGAACGTCGCCGGCTCGCCGTAGATGAGGTCCGGCAGCGTTCCGCTCTGGGCAATCTCGGTCGTTCCGGTATCGACTCCGAAGGACAGGTTGACGAAGACGCGATCCTCCCAGGGCGTGGGCTGCGCGCTCGCGGGCAGGCTGACTCCGACCAGGACGGCTGTCATCAGCGCGGCCCGCAACGTTCTCTGCTTCACGGTGGTGGCTCCTCGATTGAATGGCATCTGCCGCTGAAAAAAACACCGCAGTGTAACACGCACGGCAGTGACGCCCGCCATCCCGAAGCCAACCGACGGGCTTCGCTGCCGTCACCGCGTTCCTCGGCGCGCGCGGGCGAAGACTTGGGGAAACGCGAGAGGTCGTCTAGAATATCGGGCGGCTCGTCGGTAGTCCGCGAGTGTTGTGCGGCCGGTCCGAACGGGTCTCGAGGAGCCATCAAACGATGACGAGGACGTACTGGATGACAGGTGCCGCACTGGCCGCGGCGGTGACGATGACGGCGTGCAGCGGTGCGCCCGAGAGCCCGACTTCTCCCACGGCCGCCGGCGGCGGCACCACCAACGCCGCGGCGGACGGCTCGACGCTGAAGGCGTCGGCGCCGTCGCTCGTCGACCCGATCGGCGGCGCCCGCGTCAGTTCGTTGCGCCCCACGCTGACGTGGACCGCGTCGACTGGCCTCTACGCAAGCGTCGCCCCCACCTACGATGTCGAGGTCTACAACGGCGCGGCACTCGTCTACGCGGCGTCGGCGAGTGGCACGAGCCACCAGGTAGGCGCCAGTGCCGCCTTTGATCAGGTGTATTCCTGGCGGGTGCGCGCTCGACAGGACGGCGCGCTGGGACCGTGGTCGGCGACGGCGACGTTCCAGTCGCCGCAGACGACCGGCGGCGTCGACCAGGGATTCCGCACACCCGACCCGGCACCCGGCACCCGCCTCCCGCTGCCAGTCGAGACCGGCATCGTCTTCGACGAGTACAACCGGAATAGCAACGACTGGCGCAACTCCTGCCAGGAATCTCAGGGCGAGCGCGGCTGGGTCTGGCTCGACAAGCTGATCGACCGACTGCGCTCCAAGGACCTCCGCTGGGCGTACAACGGCAAGCGCGGCAATCTCAACGACCTCTCGCTCGATATCATCGACTACCACTACGGCGCGGGCGACAGCTTCGGCAGCACCCAGGTGTACATCATCGACGTGCTCCTGCAGCATTGCGGCTCCAATCCGACGCCGACGTGGATCGACCAGACGGGCGTCACGGCCGCCGCGAACACGATCGGTCGTTGGGGCTACCCGCGATCGGGCCACGCCGCCGTCCGACGATAGCGGCGCGGAAGGAGGAGCGTTCAGGCTCCGGGCTCTCTAGGCTCCAGGCTCTGGGCTCGAGGCAGGTAAGGGCCGGACCCGCAAGGTTCGGCCCTTTTTTTTTTGAGCTAATGGCCACCAGCCGGGGATGCTGCTAAACTGTAGAGCTGCCCCATTGCCCGGAGCCCTGATCTGAGTACCCGAATGATGACGAGAACCTTCCTACAGACCGCCGCGGCCCTGGCCGTGGCCGCCACGATGGCCGCGTGCGGCGGTACCGCGCAATCGCCCACGTCGCCCACAGCCGCCACGGGCGGCGAGCAGACCGCGGCAGCCGATGGCTCGACCCTGAAGGTCACCGCCCCCGCTTTGATCGCCCCCATCGGTGGGGCCCGCGTGGATTCGCTGCGACCGGCCCTGACCTGGACTGCGTCGAGCGGGACCTATGTCACCGACGGCGTCAGCCCCACCTACGACGTCGAGGTCATGACGGGTGGAGCTGTGGTGTTCACGGCCAATGTCAGCAGCACCAGCTATCAACCGACCACCAACGCGCTCAACAACACCACCTACACCTGGCGCGTTCGAGCCCGTCAGGACGGCGCCACCGGCCCATGGTCCGCGGAGGCGACGTTCCAGACCCCGGTCGCCTCGACCGGTGGACTCGTGACCGACGGCTTCCGGACGCCAGACCCGGCCCCCGGTACACGGTTGCCGCTGCCGATCGAGAGCGGCCTCGTCAACGACGAGTACAACCGCAACACCAGCGACTGGCAGAACTCCTGCCAGGATCGCCAGGGCGAGCGCGGTTGGGTGTGGATCGACAAGCTGATCGATCGCCTGCGCACCAAGGACCTGCGCTGGGGTTACAACGGCAAGCGCGGCAACGCCAACGATCCCTCCCAGGACGTCATCGACTACCACTACGGCGCGGGCGCCAGCCAGGGCAGCACGCAGGTCTACATCATCGACGTGATGTTCGGGCATTGCGGCGGTGCACCGGGACCCACATGGATCGATCAGACCGCGGTCACCGCTGCCTCGAACACCGTGGGCCGCTACATCTATCCCCGCCCCGGACGTACCACGGTCTCGGGACCGTCGCCGACCCGGGCCCTGCCCGACATGCAGGGCGTGCTGGCGCAGTTTGCCAATGCCAGCGATTCCTGCCCGCGCGGCATCAAGTACGTGAACAACCCATGGCAGGACCGCGTGATCGACGCGTTCCGCCAGGTCGATCTCCGGTGGGGTTACAACGCCAAGCCCACCCGCACGGCTGCCGACAACAACGGAGTCCCGGTCGTCGCAGCTGGCGACGAGGCGGCGTACCACTGGGGCGACGGCACGCGGGAAGGCTCGACCGAAGTGCACCTGGTCGATCTCCTGGTCGGCCACTGCGGCCCGACGCCGTTCATCGGCTGGCGCGTGTTCACCGGCGAAGAGCCGGGCCGGTGGACAGGGGCGGGTAGATTTTGAAGATACGGGCCATCTCTTGATTTCGTGATGTCTGGTGATCGAATCTGGAGATCAACCGATCTTGCAATCTTTCTAGTGATCTATCTGGGGGCGTCGCCAAGATAGATCCGTCAGATAGGTCGCAAGATCATCCGATCATCAGTTCGATCACCACATCACAAGATCAAGAGATCACCAGATTCCCTCTCAACCCCCTATCTAGTCGTACAATCGGGCGACCGATGTCGCAGCCCGATACCTTTTACAAGAGCTTCTCGGAGAAGAAGCTCACCACGTACGGCAGCGGCCGCCGCGGGAAGATCGAACGGCATCGACTCGCGCTCCTGCACCGCTACGCGAAGGCTCCGGGGGACATGTTCGAAATCGGGCCCGGCCACGGCTCGCTCGCCGAGCAGGCCGTGGAGGCCGGCTGGAACTACACGGCGGTGGAGGCCAGCCCGCTCCTGATCGACGTGCTGCGAAAGAAGGGGCTGAAGGTGATCGAGGCCTGGACCCCGCCCATGCCGATGGCCGACACCAGCGCCGACGTGGTGTACGCCGACCAGGTGCTCGAGCACATGAGCGGCATCGACGCGGCCCGGCAGTTCACCGCCGAAGCGCTGCGGGCCCTCAGGCCGGGAGGCATCTTCTTCGTCGTCGTGCCGGACTACCTGAAGGAGCGCACCTTCTTCTGGGACGTCGACTACACTCACAACTTCGTGACCACCGAGAGGCGCGTGAAGCAGCTGTTCAACGACAGCGGGTTCGATATCCTGCATGTCGAGCGCGGCATCGGCGTGGCCACCGGCGTGGCCCGCGACGCGTTGGCGGCCCTGGCGCTGCTGGTGAACCTTCCCGGAGTGGACGCGCTCTCGCGCCACACGGGGACGGAGGACTTCGTCTTCAAAGTGCGGAAGAACCTCTTTGAGACATTGACGTTCGTCGCTCGGAAGCCTCGTTAGCGCTCATGCAGGCCTCCGGCTGGTCATTCGTACTGACGCCGACGGCTTCTGCGCACGGTCTGCAGATCGGATCCGGCCGCGCGGAGGCCTTCCTGCCGAACGCAGGCGGGGCCTACCGGCCGAAGGCTGGCCCCCGCGCCGCAAGCGTGGCGACGGACCCACCGTGATGCGCCTCTTGCGGTCCACGTGGATCCGCGCCGTGCTCTCGGTCGCCATCCTCTGGTGGCTGTCCACGCGTCTCGACATGGCCGAAGCGGTGCGGGCCGTGTTCTCGGTGCGGCTGCCCCACCTCCTGTTCGTCCTGGCGCTGGTGGGCCTGGACCGCGTGATCATGATCTATCGCTGGGTGCTGCTGCTGCAGGCGAGCGGCGTCCCGATCACGCCCGGGAAGGCCGCGGATATCTTCCTGGTCAGCTCGTTCGTCGGCAGCTTCCTGCCCGCTGGCGTCGGCGCCGATGCCGCGCGCGCCTACAGCCTGCGCAAACATATCCTGGAAGGCGGCGAAGCACTCGCGTCGGTCGTCGTCGATCGGCTGCTCGGCACGCTCTCACTGGGAGTGATGGGCGTCGTGGGGTTGCTGGCGTGGACCTCGTCGGCGTCGAGCGACTGGCGGGTGCTCGCGGTCATCGCGGTCCTGATAGCGCTGAGCGTCGGCGCATTCTGGGCCGACCATGCCGTGAAGGCGGTACTGGCGGACCGCGCGCATGCCAGCCGGCCCGGCCGCGCCCTGCTCCGCGTGACCGATGCCGTCAGCCGCTACCGCGGCCGCGGCCGCACCCTGGTCACGGTGTTGTTCTGGTCAGTGGCCATCCAGGTCATCCGGATCGTCGAGGCCTACATCCTCGGGCTGGGGCTGGGCCTGGCCGTGCCCTTCAGCTACTACCTCCTGTTCATGCCGCTGGGCCTGCTGATGCTGCTCCTCCCTATCTCCGTGAGCGGCTTCGGCTTGCCGCAAGGCGTGTTCGTCTGGATGCTCCGTCCGGTCGGGGTGCCCGACGAGGCCTCGTTCGCGCTGTCGACGCTGATCGTGCTGACCGGGCTCGCGGGCAACATTCCCGGCCTGCTGCTGTGGTTGCGGCAGGGCAGAGAAATCCTGTAAAATCTATAACTTACATGGCACAGGTCTACGCAGCGAAGTATCTGGCAAAGGCGGCCCTGAGCGCTCCCCGCGACCTCGTCCGGGCAGCCGTGGCGAAGTACACCCCGCTCCACCCCACGGTTTTCATCTTCCACTGCACGTTCGTCTGCGACGCCCGCTGCGAGATGTGCAGCAACTGGACGCGCGGGAACCGCAAGGAAGACATGACGCTCGAGCAGATCGAGCGCGCCTTCAGTTCCACCCTGTGGAAAGACATCGAGAACGCGTCGCTGTCCGGCGGCGAGCCGACCACCCGCAACGACATGGTCGACATCTGCCGCCTGATGATCGACAAGTTCCCGAAGCTCCGGAAGCTCACCCTCAACACCACCGGCATCACGCATCACCGCGCCATCCCGATGCTGACGAAAGTGGTGCAGCTCTGCAACGAGCGGAACGTGATCTTCTCCACCCGCGTGTCGATTGACGGCGTCAACGACATGCACGGCAAGGTCAGGAACGTCAAGCATGCCTTCGAGAAGGCGGGCAAGACGATCGCGGCCATGCAGGAGCTGCAGAAGACCTACCGCTTCAACTTCGGGATCTCCTCGACCATCTTCCACACGAACCTCGAGGACGCAGACAACATCCTCGCGTGGGCGAAGAAGGAGAAGCTCGACATCGTGTTCAACATGGTGCGCTTTACCGACGCGATGCTGGGCAACAGTGACCTCGAAGGCACGCTTCGCCCCATGGGTGCGGAGGAGCAGCGCATGCGCAGGTTCTTCCTCGACCGCGTGCGGCAGGACCCGCTGCTCGACGGCCAGAACTACATCTACATGCACTACGCGGACATGATCGGCAATGGCTATCAACGCACCGCGCCGTGCCCGTTCCAGACCCAGGGCATCATGCTCAACCCGAACGGCGACCTGTTCTTCTGCGAGAACAGCGAGATCGTCGGTAACGTGATGAAGGAAGATCCGGAGGAGATCTACTTCCGAGAAGCCTCGCAGGCCCACCGCCGCCATATCCGCGACGAGAAGTGCCCGACGTGCCTCAGCCCCTGTCAGATGAACGTGGCCGCGATCAAGCAGGTGGTGCCCTACGCCCGATTCCTGGTGCGCGCTTCGATGGAGAAGCGCCGCACGGGCCACGGCGTTCCGCTGCCACCCGCACCGCCCGCCGTCCCCACCGCTCCGGCGGCTCTCTAGCTGCGAGCCCGGCTGCCGGCGAGGAACCGCCCCGGCACCTGCCGGGGGCGCCGTGCGCTCGAAAACCTGACCCTTGCACGGTTTTCCTGGAGGAATGTTTTCCTCGAAGGAAACCGGACTAGACTCATTTTGTGAGTGAAAATTCCCCGGCTGGCAATCGCCGGGGCCGGCCGCCCAAGTACGGCCGACCCGCCCAACTCGTCACCCTCACGCTCCCCGACGATGTCCTGGCCTGGTTGAAGACGCTGCACAGGGATCCGGCCTGGGCCATCGTGAAGCTGCACGACCAGGCGAGTCGCCGCTCGCGAAAGAAAGTGGCGTTGGCCGAACTGGTGCCCTTGCCGCAGCGGCGCGCGCTGATCCTCGTCAACGCCGATCTTCTGAGCCACATCCCGGGCGTGTCGATCATCCCGATGGCGGATGGTCGCGGGCTGCTGGCGCTCGATTCGGGTCGCGGCGTGGCCGACCTGGAGATTGCGGTCATCGACCGCCTCGAGAGCCCTCGGATTCCCGCGCCCGAGCGAGAGACCCTCTTCGCGCTCCGCGACAAGCTGCGCGAGTGGCGGCAAGAGGGTGTCCACTTCGAGTCGCGCGCGATCATCGTGGCCACTCGCGGCGGCCCGCTCGGCAAGGAGATCCTGACGCCTTCGGTTCGCAGTACGGCTCGTGTGTCGGGATGACGCGATGAGGCGCGGGCCGACCAGCCTCCTCGTAGCGCGCGCGCTCACGGTGGCGGCGGTCTGTGGCATCGCGCTGATCCTGGCCCTCGTCGCCGACCCCGGCCCCATCCTCATCGCGCTGGCCGAGAAGGCCACGATGATGCTGCCCGGCGTTCTCCTCGTGCGCGCGGTGGCAGGCCCTGCTGCGGGCTGGCTGCCCGTGGCTGTATTCGGGCCTCTCCTCGGGGTCGGGATCAGTGCTCTCGTGATGCTGGGGTTGTGGGCCATTGGCGGACGAGGGCTCTGGCTCTTCCTGGCCGCACCGGGCGTGGCACTTGCGCTTGTTCCCTTTGCGCATCGCGTCCGCGAGCGCTGGCCGTTCCCGCAGACGGCACCGGGCGACCGCGCGGCACTCGCCGGGCTGCTGCTAATCGTTCCGCTCGTCGTGGGCGCGCCGTTCGCCCACATCGGCGACGAGGTCCGTGTCGGAAAGGCCTATCGCGCGTACTTCACCGCCGATTACGTCTGGCGTCGGGCGGTGGTGGCCGAACTGGCCAAGGGCGACCTGCCGCCCGTGAACCCGTTCTATCGAGACGACGCCCTGCACTATTACTGGCTGCCGCACCTGCCGTCGGCCGTGAGTTATCGGAACGGCCACGCCGACCTCGATGAGGTGCTGCTGACCAATTCGGTCTTCACCGACGTGGCGTTCGTCGCCTTCCTGTTCGGCCTGGCTCGGTGGTTCGTGCCGGTCCCGTCGGCCGCGGCCGCTGGTGTGGCCTCGGTGATACTCGCCAGCAGTTTCGAAGGGGCGTTCGCCCTTCTGGAGAACTGGCAACTCAACCAGCCCCTGTCGCTGGTGCGATACCTGAACATCGATGCGGTGACCCGCTGGCGCTTCCATGGCATGCCGATCGATGGCTTGCAGCGCGTCCTCTTCTACCAGCCCCATCACGCGCTGGGTTACGCCCTCGGGTTCATGGGAGTGCTGGCGGTGACCGGACGGCGGCGCCGTTTCGATCCCACCGCGTTCGCCATCGCGGGTGTCCTGCTGGGCCTCAGTACGCTGGTCAGCTCGTTTGCTGGCCTGATGCTCACGTGCGTCGCGGCCCTCTGGGAGGGCTGCTCGGTGTTGCGGTGGCGCGAATGGTGGCGGGCGGCCGCCCATTTGGCAGCCGCGTCGCTGCCGCTGGCGCTGGCGGCGGCCGTCGTCACGGCGCTCCAGTACGTGGACCAGGGCGGCAACATCATCAGCATCGGCGCCAATTCGGTGGCCTTCAACCGGATGTGGGTCGTGACGCTCCTCAGTTTTGGTCCGGTGTTGATGGTGTCGGCGCTGGCCGCCTGGATCCTGCTCCGGCGTCGGGACGGCCGCGGCGCCGTGTTCGCGGCCCTTTGGGTGACGTGTGCGGCGTTCTACTTCTTCGTCGACATTCGCGACCATCAGGACGTCTATGTCGGCTGGCGTGTCGGGCACCTGTGGTTCGTGGGTTCGACGGCGCTGGCCGCGATCGTGTTCATGTGGCTGGCCGTGCAACCGCTCTGGACGCGGCGGCTGCTCGGTTCGGCCCTTGGTGCGCTCATCCTGATCGCACTTCCGACAACGATCATCGATATCTACAACACGCAGGACATCTACAATTGGGCACAGGGACCTGGGTTCTTCTGGACCCTCATCCTGTCGCACGAGGATCAGGAGCTGTTTGCCTGGGTCAAAGCCAACACCTTGCCCTGCGCCGTGTTTCAGATCGATCCGGTGCAGCGCGGTGTGGAGGGCTGGGCCTACCTTCCGGCCTTCGCCGAACGCCGGATGGGCGTTGGGCTCCCCATTTCGATGGTGCCGCTCCGGAAGTATGAACAGGGCTCGGCACGCGCCTCGTGGATCTTCGAGACCGGGTCGGCGGAGTCCGCACACAAGCTGGCCCGGCGCAACGGGATTCAGTATCTCCTGCTTGGCACGCCGGAACGCAAGCGGCATCCCTCAGCCCAGGCCCGCTTCGATGCCGCGCCCGAATTCTTCGAGCCGGTCTTCAGGAACCACGAAGCGACGATTTATCGCGTCAGGTGAGCGGACGCCAGTGCGGCACGCGATCGTTCCCGGGGCCGCTCGTGATCCGAGTGACGGTGCCCGGCCTGGCGGCGTCGGTCATCGCCAGGTCCCAGTCCTCGCCCTGATGGTGTTCGGGGCTCACCGAGAAGGCAATGAAGCGCCCATCCGGCGAATAGTCGGGATAGTACGACCACAACTTTCGATCCGCGACCAGCGTTCGCCGGCTCGTCTCGGTCACCGCCTCCAGCCGCGACGGCTCCGCATCGAGGTGGACGAAGGCGAGCTCGTGGGTGTCGGGCGAGAAGGCCGGGCGGCACGCGCCGCCGCTGGTGCCAACCGTGCGTTCCTGCCCGTTCCGCAGATCCACCAGCTGAATCCGGAAGCCCATGAGGAGCTGGGCGGCATAGGCCATGTAGCGCCCGTCCCGCGAGGCCGCCGGCATGATGGCGCGCGACAGGCCGGAGGTGAGGCGATCTACCTTCCGGCTGTCGATCCAGACGCGGTAGATCTCGCCGCGGCCGTTCCGCTCGCTGGTGAAGAACAGGCTCTTGCCGTCGGCGGCCCATGCGGGATCCTGATCGGGCGCGGGATGATCCGTCAGACGCGTCACTCCCGACCCGTCCGCCTGCATCACGAAGATGTCGAAGTTCCGGGAGCCACCGCGCGTCGACGAGAATGCCACCCGCGTGCCGTCGGGTGACCACTGCGGCTCCTCGTCCTGCCAGTCACCCGCGGGGCCCAGGCGCCGCACGACCCGCGTCGCGACGTCGATCACGAACAGGCGCGTCGGTCCCTCGCGATCGGACTGGAAGACGATCTCGCCGATCGGCGCGGCGGATTGCGCCGCTACTTGCGGCAGAACGCCATCAGGTGCCAGCCCAAGGGCCGCACCCAGGAGCGCGGCAGCAGGTTGAAAGTACCGACGAAGCACGTGTTGTAGACCAATCCCTTCCATCCGCCGTGGAGTCGCGACTTCACTGGAAAACGTTCCGGCACGATGCGCACGTCCGCGAACGGGGCCAACAGGCCGCGGAATTCTGCGATCGAGAACAGCCGCAGGCATGGGGCATCCTCGTGCTCGAGCTTCACCTTCATGACCTTCGACAGGGCGTTCAACCACGAGAGGCGGTTGTAGACCATGAAGATGCCCGTGCCACCTGGCTTCAGCACGCGGTGACACTCGCGGACCAGCTGCGCCGGATCGGCTGTGTACTGTATGACGCCGTGCGCGTAGACATGGTCGAAGGTGTTGTCGGGATACGGCAGCGCTTCACCATTGCCGACGCGGAGTTCGACGGGCTTCAGGCCGTGGAGCTCGACGTTCCTGGCCGCGAGGCCGATGGCGGTCTGCGACAGATCCACCCCTGTCGCCCGCGCGCCACCACGGGCAAAGCGGACCAGATCGGTCCCGATGCCGCAACCGACCTCCAGCAGGGTCTGATTGCTGAAACCCCCGAAGTCCACGAGCTGCGGCAGGTAGCGCAGCTTGTCGAAGCGGTATTCGTCGAGATCGTCGAAGAAGCCGAGGGTGCCGACTTCCTGGTCGGTCATCTCGAGGTCGTGGATCCGGGTGTTCCAGTAGCGTTGGATGTCGTTGATCATTCGTGGCTGGCGGATGGATGTCGCGGAAGCAGGCTCCTCCTTTCCATCCGACCGTCCCCGTGCAATCCCACCATCGTACAATGAACGATCGATGGTGCGCGACCTCCGCCGGCTGGCGGACACTCGCTTCGACGTCCTGGTGGTTGGCGCAGGCATCTACGGCGCCGCGGCGGCCTGGGACGCCACCCAGCGCGGGCTCAGCGTCGCATTGATCGACCGCGGCGATTTCGGCGGCGGCACCTCGTTTCACAACCACAAGACCCTCCACGGCGGTCTCCGGTCGCTCCAGGCGATGAACGTCCGGCAGATGCGGCGGTTCATCCGCGAGCGCCGGGCGCTGGTCCGCATCGCCCCGCACCTCGTACGACCGTTGCCATTCGTTGTTCCAACTACCGCCAGCCTCACGCGGAACGCGCTGGTGCTGCGGGTGGCTCTGGCGGTCAACGACCTGGCCGCGTGGGATCGCAGCGAGGGCATCGCGGATCCTGATCTTCACCTGCCGAACGGCGCTCTCATCTCGAAGGCCGAAGCCCTGCGCCTGAACCCCATGGTCGATCCGGGCACGGTGGCCGGCGGCGCCGTCTGGTACGACTACCAGATGACGAACGCGGATCGCATGACCTTCTCGTTCGCGCTCTCCGCGGCTGGCGCTGGAGCCACGGCCGCCAACCATGTCGCTGCCGAGTCGATGCTCGTGGAGCGCGGCCGGGTGACGGGGGCGCGCCTGCGCGATGCCGAGAGCGGCGAGGCGTTCGACGTGCGCGCCTCGGCGGTCGTGAACGCCGCGGGCGCCTGGGCGCCCGAGCTCGTATCGTCCCTGCCAGGCGGCTCCAGCGCTGTCCCGGCGCTGCGTCTCTCGCGCGCGATGAACGTCATCCTTCGTCAGCCCGCCTCGAGCCATGCCTGCGGTGGTGTGGTGGACGGCCGCTTCCTGTTCCTGGTCCCGTGGCGGACGGTTTCGATCCTCGGTACCAGCCACGATGCCCATCGCGGCTCGGCCAGCGCGCTCAGTGTGTCCGCGGCCGACCTCGAAGCGTTCCTGGCGGAGGGCCGGCGGGCGTTTCCGCGAGCGGCACTGAGCACCGCCGACGTCCGGCTGGTGCACCGCGGGCTGCTGCCGATGGTGTCGGGCGAGGGCAACCGTGTCACGCTCCTGCGCGAGAGCACGGTGGTCGACCATGCCGCTCATGGCGCGCCGGGGCTGGTGTCCATCCACGGCGTGCGCTACACCACCGCCCGACACACGGCGGCCGAGGCGGTGGACGCCGTATTCCGCGTGCTGGGGCATTCGCGGCCGCCGGCGTGCCAGACCGATCGCACACCGCTCGAGGGCGGCGCCATTGCCCGGGTCGCCGATCTGATTGCGGCCGCCCAGCGCGAGCACCCCGACGTTCCAGGCGACGTGCTCGCGCGGCTGGTTCGGACCTACGGCACGAACTACGTGCGCCTGTTGCGCCTGGCTGAGAGCGCGCCGCAGCTGGCGGTCCCACTTGGCCAGGCGTGCGACGTCACCGGCGTGGAGATCGCCTACGCCGCACGCGAAGAAATGGCCCGCACCCTCGCGGACGCCCTCATCCGCCGCACCGAGGCGGGATCAGCCGGCCATCCGGGCCGGGACGCCGTCTCGCAGGCCGCGAACGTCATGGCCGCCGAACGAGGGTGGGACGAGGCACGGCGGCTCGCCGAACTCGCCGATGTCGAAGCGTTCTACCGCCTGCCTGGATGAGGAAGGCCGGTTTCAGGAGAGGTGCTCGGTCGCCCAGCGCTCGAAGACCATCAGCGGGAACAGCGTGTGCGCGTGGTTCTCGTGGCCGGTGACGTGGTCCTCGACCAGGCGCGAGACTTCCTGAGGATCGAACAGGCCGCGCCGACCGACGCGATCCGTTGACAGGAGGGTCCGCATCAGCGGCTGCAACTCGCGCCGCAGCCAGTTCTTGATCGGGATGCTGAAGCCCTCCTTCTTCCGCGCCAGGATGGCGTCCGGCAGGACCTCCTTCATCGCCTGCTTGAGCACCCACTTCCTCTCGCCGTCGCGGATCTTGAATCGCGCCGGCATCGAGAACGCCAGCTCCATGACGTCGGCATCGAGAAACGGCGCGCGGGTCTCGAGCGACGTGGCCATGGCCATGCGGTCGACCTTCACGAGGATGTCATCGGCCAGGTAGACGCTCAGGTCGGCATACAGCTGTCGGTTCAGCACATCATCCTGCGAGAACCGGCCAAGAGCCTCGCGGACCGGGGCGTACACGTCGTGCGCGGTCAGACGCTCGCGCAACCCGGCGGCGTAGAGTCGCTCCTTCGCCCGCGCGCTCAGGTACACCATCCACCGGTAGTGACCGAGGTCGCTCGGCGCGGTGGCGGCGCCGGCGGTGAAGCGCTTCACCTTGTTGACGAGGCCTTTCTTTTTCTCCGTCGGCGGCAGCGTAGCCGCGACGGCGGCCAGGGCCGGCATCATCGCGTCGCCCAGGCCGCCCAACCGAGCAGCCAGCGCCTGTGCTTCATATGCGTCGTAGCCGCCGAACAGCTCGTCACCGCCATCGCCCGAGAGCGCGACGGTAACGTGCTCGCGGGCGAGTGACGACACCATGTAGGTCGGGAACATCGAGACATCCGCGAAGGGTTCGTCCAGATGCACCACCAGCTTGTCGAACAGCGGCTCGAGCGCCGGCGTGACGGTTCGCTCGCGGTGGTTCGTCTTGAACGCGGCCGCCACCTCGCGGGCAAACGCCAGCTCGTTGTACGACCCGTCGTCGAAGCCCATGCTGAAGGTGTTGATGGGCAGCCGCGACGCGCGGCTCATGAGGGCCACGAGCGTGCTCGAGTCGATCCCGCCGGAGAGGAACGCGCCGAGCGGCACGTCGGCCATCATCTGGCGCACGACCGCCTGTTGCAGGCTCTCGCGCAGGGCTTCGACCGCGTCGCCATCGCTCCACGTTCTGAGCGGCACGGACGCGGCGTCCCAATAGCGCTTCACCTCCACGCGTCCGTCGCGCCAGGTCAGATAGCTGGCCGCCGGCAGCTTCCGCACGTGCTTCAATATGGTCCGGGGTGCGACGATGTATTCGTAGGTGAGGAACTGGTCGAGCGCCTCTGGATCGAGCTCGCGCGAGACTTCGGGCCTGACGAGCAGCGCCTTCACTTCCGACGCCAGCCGCAGGCCCTGGGGAGTCTGGCTCCAATAGAGCGGCTTCTCGCCGGCGCGGTCGCGGGCCGCCACGAGCGTCCGGGTGCGCCCGTCCCACAGCGCAAGGGCGAACATCCCGCGAAGGCGCGGAAGCAGGTCCACGCCCCACTGCTCGTAGCCGTGGACCAGGACCTCGATGTCCGAGCGCGATCGGAACTGGTGGCCGAGCGCCGAGAGCTCCTGCTTCAAGTCGGGGAAGTTGTAAATCTCGCCATTGGCGACGAGCTGGATCTCACCGGTCTCGTTGGTGAACGGCTGTTGCCCGCCGGCGAGGTCCACGATGGCCAACCGCCGCATGGCGAGGCCGACGCCAGTGAGCGCGACACTCCCCTCCTCGTCCGGGCCACGGTGCACGAGCGTCCGCACCATGCGCTGCAACTCATCCAGCGCCACCGGACGGTTCGGATCGGATTCGACGAGGCCAACGATGCCGCACATAGATCTATCCAGTGATCTGGGTCATCTATTACACGGTCCCGCCCGACTTCAGACTCCCGGTTCCCGACTCCCGACGATCTCGCTGCACCTTCGCCGGGATCCCCGTCGCGATGGCGAAGTCCGGAATCTGACCGACGACGACGGCGCCGGCGCCGATGATGGCGTCGCGGCCGACGGTCGATCCGTCCGTGACGACCACGTGCGCGCCGAGCCATGTGCCCTCGCCGACGTCGATACCGCGCGCGGTCCGGCCCTGCTGCAGCACCGGAATGTCGATCCGGTCGTACAGGTGATCGCCTCCGACCAGGTATGTGTAGGCCGCCATCAGGATGCTCTTCCCAACCCGCACGCGCGACGCGGAGAAAATCTCGCAATTGAAACCGAGGTTGGCGTGATCCTCGATGACGATATCGCCGTTCTTGCAGCTGAGGATCGTGTTGCGTCCGACGAACACGCCGTTGCCGATGAGGATCCCGCGGTTGTCGGTCCCCTTGGCGTCGAGGCAGCACTGATCGTCGATGACGACGTTGTCGCCGATCTTGATCTTGTGCGGGTGGCGCACCGTCACGTTCACGCCGAACACGACGTTGCGCCCGACGCCTCCGAGGATCAGCGGATACAGTTTCGAGCGCAGGAACAGCCCCAGCGCGCCGGGTACCCAGCTCGCCAGCAACATGACGAGCTCGTAGCGCACGAGCGGCCAGAGTCCGCGCTGTCCCACCACCAGCTCGCGATACTTTCCGACCTTGGAACGCTTCTCGTCGAACAGTTCCTGCTGGATCACCGTGATCCGCGGGTCGTGCTCGCGAGGGGCGGCAGCGGGCATCAGCCGTCGACCGTGGCGAGCTCCGCGGTCTGGCGAACCTCGCGGATAACGTAAGTGGGCTTGTTCTGCGATTCGTAGTAGGTGCGCGCCAGCAGCTCCGCCAGCAGGCCGAAGGTGACGAGCTGCACGCCGATGAAGAGCAGCATCATGCCGAGCAGCAACAGCGGCCGAGCGCCGATGGCTTGACGCTCGAACAGCCGCACGTAGCCGAGCCACCCGGTGACGAGCGTGCCGAGCGCGAAGGCGGCCATCCCGAGGAGCCCGAAGATCTGCAGCGGCCGGGTGGAGTAGTTCAGCAGGAACTTCACCGTCGCGAGATCCAGGATCACCCGCACGGTGCGCGACAGCCCGTACTTCGAGAGGCCGGCCTTGCGCGGGCGATGGTTCACGACGATCTCGTCGATCGAGACACCGACCTGGCTCGCGATCGCCGGCAGGAAGCGATGCATCTCGCCGTACAGGCGGAGCGGCTTGATCACCTCGGCGCGGAACACTTTGAGCGAGCAGCCGTAGTCGTGGAGCTCGACGCCGGTCGCCCACGAGATCATCTTGTTGGCAATCATCGACGGCACGCGACGGGTGACGAACCTGTCCTTCCGGTCCTTGCGCCAGCCACAGACGATGTCGTGGCCCTGCTCGATGCTGGCGACCATCTTGGGAATATCGCGGGGATCGTTCTGCAGGTCGCCGTCTGAGAGCACCACCAGCCGCCCGCGGGCATAGGCGATGCCGGCAGCAAAGGCCGCCGTCTGCCCGAAGTTGCGGCGGAAGCGAATCACGCGCAGGCAGGGGTCCCGTGCCTGGAAGCCGGCCAACTGATCGAAGGTGTCGTCACCGCTGCCATCGTCCACCAGCACGAGCTCGTAGCTGCGTCCGTACTGACCCAGCACGTCCGTCAGCTCTTCATAGAGCCGCGCGACGTTGGGCGATTCGTTGTAAACGGGGATGACGACTGAGAGCTCGGGAGTCATCGAGCGCGGCAATCGGGTCATTATATATCCGCCGGTGCGCCGTTTCGATCTCCTTTCGCGTGTGCTGGGCGGACTGGCCGTGCTCCTCGGCGCCGTCGCCAGCCTGGTCTATGCACGCGCGGGCCTGTCGCTGAGCCACTACGATGCCCGGGCCCACCTCGTGGTGGCGCGCCGTATTCTCGACAGTATCACCCCGGGTTGGGAGCAGATTGGCGCCGTCTGGCTGCCGCTGCCCCACCTCCTGAACATGCTGCCCGTGCAGCTGGATGCCTTCTATCAGACGGGCGCGTCGGCCATCGCCATGTCCGTGCTATCGCTCGGTCTCGGCGCCGCCTGCATCGCCGCGACGATCGTGCGGCTCACCGGCTCGCGCTCCGGGGCCGTGGCCTCGGTCGTCCTGTTCGTGTCCAACCCCAACGTGCTCTACCTGCACGCCACGCCGATGACCGAGCCGCTGCTCTTCGGCACCACTCTGATGTGCGCCTGGCGGCTGACGGAGTGGGCCACCAGCGACGCGCTGGAAGTGCCGCCGAGCCTGGGGTGGTGGATGGTCGCGGCGTGCCTCACGCGCTACGAGGCCTGGCCGATTGTCGGTGCGCTGGTGGCGCTGGCCCTGATTGCGCGGCGGCGGCGCGGAGCTCCGATTGGCGGCCTCGCGATCGCGTTCTGGCAGCTCGCGCGATACCCTCTCGGCACCGCCCTGTTCTTCGTCGTCCTGAGCCGCGTCACCGTGGGCGAATGGTTCGTGAGCGGCGGCTTCTTCGTCCCCGACGTTGAGCTCCAAGGACACCTGGCCGTCGTCTCGCAGAAGCTGTTGGAGGGGACGCGCGATCTGGGCGGCGTCTGGCTCGTGCGCCTGGCCTTTGCGGCGGTCGCGGTCCTCACCTTCGCGGCCTTCCGCTGGCGACAGGGCGCGGCGCTACTCGTTCCGTTGGGCCTGTTCGCCGCGACCGCCCTGCCGTTGTCGGCCTACCTGTCCGGCCATCCATTCCGGATGCGCTATCAGATTCCACTGGTGGTCGCCTGTGCGATCCCGATCGGCCTGGCCGTAGGGCTCGCGCGGCGTGCCGCGCCCGTCGTGGCGCTCGGGGCGGTCCTGCTCGTCGTTCGCGACGTCTCCCCCTTCGACCGCTCGGCGCCCATCCTCGGAGAATCCCAAATCGACTCGCGGAACGGCCGCGGCCGCGAGGTCGTCACCGATTGCCTGGTGCGCGGCTATCGGGGCGAGACGATCTTCGCGAGCATGGGCTCGCTCGCGCACTACATGCACGAGCTGTCGCGGATTGGCCTGGACATCCGCGACTTCCTGCACGAGGGGAATCACCCGATGTGGGACGTGGCCATCGTCAGCGGCGGCGCCCCGTTCGCGGGCTGGATGCTGGTCGAGGAGGTTGCCGAGGGCGGTGACGTGATTGCCCGGCGGATCCGCGCGAACCCGTCGTTCACCGACGGCTACGAGCGCGTCTGCGAGGGCGGGAATGTCGCGCTGTACCGTCGGGTCCGCTGACGAGAACAAGACACCACGAAGGCACGAAGGGCACGAAGGAGGCACGAAGGCCACGAGGAAATCGCGAATGAAGTCGCGGCCCGTCGGCTTCGTGACCTTCGTGTGGTCCTTCGTGATCTTCGTGTCCCGATCGTGATCTTCGTGTCCCGCCTTTGGTCAGCGTGATTGGCGGACGATGGCCAGCATGGCCTCGTGCAGCGCGCCGTTCGAGGCGAGGATGTGGCCGTTGGCAGGGTTCCAGGGCAGGCCGTCCATCCCGGTGACTCGGCCGCCCGCTTCCTGCACGATCAGCGCTCCAGCGCGCGTGTCCCAGGGATGCAGCTGGGCCTCCCAGAATCCGTCCATCCGGCCGGCCGCGACGTAACAGAGATCGATCGCGGCCGAGCCGAGCCGCCGCACGGCCCGCGCGCGGCAGATGAAGGCCCCGAACACGCGGAGGTAGGGCTCCGGATTGTCGTGGACGTCGTAGGGGAATCCGGTGACGAGCAGTGACTCGAGGATCGCCGCGGTGGTGGACACCTTGAGCGGCTCGCCGTTGAGCCAGGCCCCAACCCCTCGTTCGGCCGTGAACAGCTCGCGGCGGGTGACATCGTAGACCGCCGCCACTTCGGCCTCGCCATCGATTTCGAGCGCCAGCGACGCGCAGAAGAGCGGCAGGCCGTGCGCGTAGTTCGTGGTGCCGTCCAGCGGGTCGAACACCCAGCGATGCCGCGCGGTGCCGGGGCCGCCGCCGAGCTCCTCGGCCAGCACTTCGTGATCGGGAAAGCGCTCCGCCACCATTGCGCGGAACATCCGCTCCACTTCCAGATCGACCTCGGTGACCAGATCGATGGCGCCCTTCTTGTCGATACGGACGCCGGAACGGAAGCGGGAGAGGTGGATCTCGCCGGCGCGCACGACCGCTTCGACGGCCGTGGCGAGGAAACGCGGGTCGGGGCTCACGACGCGGCCGTCGCGGCCCGCTTCATCATCCAGATCTGCATGCCCCCCTCCGGATGCCGGCTGAGCGACACATCGTCCATGTAGTTGCGCATGAACAGAATCCCGCGGCCGCTGCCCTTCATGATGTTCTCGGGGGCGAGCGGGTCGGGGATGTCCTCGGGGTCGAAGCCGGGCCCCTGGTCCTTGACCCGGACGGTCATGTGATCGCGCGGCTCGACCGAGAACTCCACCGTGACGCGCTTGGCGAAGTCGTTCTTGTTTCCGTGCTTGATGGCGTTCACCACCGACTCGCGCACGGCCACGCTCACTTCGTAGCGCTGATCCTCGTCGAGGCCCGTCAGCCGGCCGACGTAGTCGCTGACCACCTGAACGAAATCGAGCATGTCGAACGCACTGCCGAACTCGAGGCGAATGGTAGGCGGCGCGGTGGTCATCGGATCCCGACGGGGGCGACAGGCATGTGCGCGTTAAGTACCATAGCGCTCGAAACCCGGTCAAGTTGCTATAGTGAGCCGGTGCCTCTCGTGATTGCCCCGGCCAGTGCCGTCCGTGGCCGGATTCAGGTTCCCGGCGACAAATCTGTCTCTCATCGCTACGCGATCCTGGCAGCCCTGGCCGATGGCGCGTCCACGATCACAAATTACGCGCCTGGCGGCGATTGCCGCTCGACGCTGGCCTGTTTGAGCGCCCTGGGCGTGACCATCGGGCGGGTTCCGGGGCCCGACGGCCGCGTCACCATCTCCGGCCGCGGCCTCGGTGGGCTGCAGCCACCCTCGGCGCCGCTCGATTGTGGCAACTCGGGCACGACGATGCGCCTGCTGGCGGGCGTGCTGGCGGCGCACCCCTTTGCCGCCACGATGGTGGGCGACGAGTCGTTGTCGCGCCGCCCGATGCGGCGCGTCATGGCGCCGCTGACCGAGATGGGGGCGCGTTTCGAGGCTGCGGCCGGCGATCGGCCACCGTTGACCGTGCACGGCGGGCGGCTGCGCGCCCTCCACTACCGGCCGGACGTGCCCAGTGCACAGGTCAAGAGCGCCGTCCTGCTCGCCGGCCTGCAGACCGAAGGGACGACCGCGGTGACCGAGCCAGCCGCCACCCGCGATCACACCGAGCGGGCGCTGGCGGCCTTTGGCGTACCTCCGGCCGTGGAGGGCCGGCGGATTGCCGTCACCGGCGCGCGCCGCCTGCAGGGGAGGGATCTGCGCGTGCCTGGCGACCTCTCCTCCGCGGCGTTCCCTGCCGTCGCCGCGGCGGCTCTACCGGGGTCCGACATCACCATCGAGGGCGTCGGGCTCAACCCGAGCCGCTCCGCGATTCTCAGCGTGCTCCGCCGCTTTGGCGCCATCGTCGACGCCCAGGTGACCGAGCCCGGCAGCGGCGAGCCGGCCGGCACGATCCGCATCCGTCATGGACGCCTCGAGGCGGTCGAGATTCTGCCAGTGGACGTGCCGGAGGTGATCGACGAGCTCCCCGTCCTGGCCGCCCTCGCCACGTTCGGTGGCGGGATCACGGTCAGCGGCGCGGCCGAGCTCCGGGTCAAGGAGAGCGACCGCATCGCGACGTTGATCGGTGGATTGCGCGCGATGGGCGCCGACGCCGACGAGCGGCCTGACGGTTTCACGATCCGGCCGACGCGCCGCCTGACCGGCGGCCAGGTGGACGCGCACGGGGATCACCGGCTGGCGATGGCGTTTGCGATTGCGGCCCTGGGCGCGACCGGTCCCACCTCGATGACCGGGGCGGACGTGGTCGCGGTCTCGTATCCGGGGTTTTTTGCCGATCTCGACAAGCTGCGCGCGTGAAGACTGACAAGATCTATCTGGTGGGCTTCATGGGAGCAGGCAAATCCACTGTGGCCCGGGCTCTGGCCGAGCGTCTGGACTGGCGCGCGGAGGACATCGACGAGCGGATCGAGACCCGGGAGCGCCGTGACATCCCGAGCATTTTCAGGCAATACGGCGAGCCCTATTTCCGGGCCCTGGAGCGCGAGTCGCTCATCGACCTGCTGCCGGTGCGCGGGACCGTCGTCGCCACCGGCGGGGGCACGTTCGTGGATCCACGCAATCGCGAGCTGATGATCCGCGACGGCCTCGTGATCTGGCTCGACGTGCCGCTCGCCACCGTCCTCGAACGCGTGCCGCCGGATGGCCGGCGGCCGCTGGCGGCCGACCGCGCCACGCTCGAGGCGCTTTATAATCAGCGCCTCGCCGCTTATCGGCTCGCCCCGGTCCGGGTCGACGCAAGCCGCGGGCCGGTTGACCTGTTGGTCGATCAGATCGTCGACGGGCTGGAGATGTGACCCCTCAATTGACTTGAGTTCAGCATGATAGCAGCCCGACCCTTGCCGCCTGCACCCCGGCCGATCGAACCAGCGAGCGGATGCGCTCCCCGCTCGAGTGAAACGAGGGGTTCATGCGTTATCTGGTGATCAGCGACATACACGCGAACCTCGAAGCCTACGACGCCGTGATCGACACGGCCGGCACCCTCGGCTGGGACCGCGTGATCGTGCTCGGCGACCTGGTCGGTTACGGCGGGGATCCCAACGCCGTGGTCGAGCGGATTCGCGACCTCGCACCGCACGCGCTGATTCGCGGCAATCACGACAAGGTGGGATCGGGCATCGAGACGGCCGACGGCTTCAACGCGGTCGCCCGGAATGCCATCCGCTGGACCTTCGACACGCTCACCGACGAGAACCGGGCGTGGCTGGCCGCCCTGCCGGCTGGTCCCGTGGACGTCGACGGCGCCTTCGAGATCTGCCACGGCACACCCTTCGACGAAGACGCCTACGTGTTCGACGATCTGGACGCGCTCCGTGCCCTGCACGCGGCGCGACGCCCCCTCTGCCTGTTCGGCCACACCCACGTCCAGGTCGGCTACAGCCTCGCCCACAACCAGTTCGCCGTGGAAACCAACGGCGAGAACCGGCCGCTCGATATCGCCCTGCGAAGCGATACCAAGTACTTGATCAATCCAGGATCGGTGGGACAGCCCAGAGACGGCGACCCACGGGCCGGGTTCGGCATCGTGGATACGGATCGCGGCGCGGTCTCGATTCACCGCATTCCCTACCCTATCGCCCGCGCCCAGGCTCGGATTGTCGAGGAAGGGTTGCCAGAGATTCTGGCCGAACGGCTGGCGGTCGGACGATAGATCTAGAGTGGGATGTATGGTCGATTTCCACTGGGACCGTTCCGTAGGAACGGCCCGGAATTGCTCCCCGAGCCGGCCGCAGGACGCTATAGAAGTCGCTGATACGCTCCACTAG
The DNA here is from genome assembly GCA_035538015.1 of Vicinamibacterales bacterium. Taxonomy (GTDB): domain Bacteria; phylum Acidobacteriota; class Vicinamibacteria; order Vicinamibacterales; family UBA2999; genus VFZN01. Next base: position 6,858 of record DATLLC010000336.1, on the reverse strand, counting down.
TCCTGTCGCTGGCGGCGGGCCTTGTCTTCGCGGCGCTTGAGTTCCGCCGCGAAGGCGTCCTGCGCGGCACGAGACCCCAGCACCCAGCCGATCACGGTCCCGATGAGCAGCGCGAACGGGATGTAGATGAAGTGCGCGGCGGAAATCTGGGAAATGTCCATCACCGTGCCTTGCGCTCGAGCGCCGCCAGGTCCGCTTCGGCTTTCTGCATGCGCCGGCCGAGCGACCACACGTAGCCGACCACCACGATCCAGACGAAGCCGTAAGCCGCGCCAATCAGGTTGATGGCCGGGATCTGTTCTTCCGGCGGCACCTCGGTCACGGGCACGAACTCGTCGGGTGAAGGTTGCGGCTGGGCCGCGACCACGCCCGGGACGGCCAGCAGCGCCACCACACAGAGAAGGGCTCGACAGAATCGCATCACGCTTCGTCCTCGGCGAGATACAGCTCCTCGATGCGCCCGCGCTGGCGTTCGAGCCGGGCACGCAGGCTGAGGAGCGCCAGGAACAGCAGGAACATCGCCGTGAAACAGAACCACAGCGGCCGTCCCATCGACACCGGCAGCGTCGGAATCACCGATGTCTGCGGGTGAAGAGTCCGCCACACGTTGACCGACACGAAGATGAAGGGCACCGACGCGAGCCCGAACAGGGCCATGCCGGCCCCGAGCTTGTCGGAGCCCGGGCCGCCGAACCGCCGCAGGATCAGGTAAGCAACGAACACCATCCAGACGATCAGGCTCGAGGTGAGGCGCGCGTCCCACACCCAAAACACGCCCCAGGCCTTGCGCGCCCACAGCGGTCCGGTCACGAGCGTCATGGCCCCGAAAAGCACGGTCATCTCGGCCGCCGCCAGGGCCCAGCTGTCCATGTTCCGGTTGCCGCCGAACAGGAACACCGCGCTGCAGACGCCGGCCACAATCGCGCCCAGCAGGTAAATCCAGGCCGACGGGAAGTGGTAGAAGAAAATCTTGTAGACCAGCCCCATCGTCGCCTCGTGAGGCGCCGCGTAAATCACCCAGGGCGACACGGCCAGCATGGTCCCCGCCACCGCCAGCTCGATTTGGTTCAGCCTAGTCATCCGATCACCAGATAGATCACCAGATAGATCATCAGATAGATCCCAAGATCACCACATCATCCGATCGATCACCACATCACCACATCACCAGATCACCAGATTCCCTCACTCTGTCATCACTGGCTCGAACGTCCACAGGGCCAGCGTCACGAATACGACGTCGAAGAACAGCAGGAGCGCGAGCCAGAAACGCGCCAGTTCCCAGTCAGGCGTGCCCTGGAAGAGCGCGGCCGTGCCTCGAACCCCCGCGATCATGACCGGAACAGTGATTGGATACAACAGGATCGGCAGCAGCACATCGCGGCTGCGGGCGCGCACCAGCATCGCGGCAAACAGGGTCCCGACCGCGGCGAACCCGGTCGTGCCGGCGACGAGGAGCGCGATCAGCATCCCCGGGAACTGGAAGACCGGCGCCTGGAACCACAGGCCGACAAGTGGGACCAGCACGAGCTCGACGAGACCGAGCAGCAGCAGCATCCCGGCGAGCTTGCCAGCGTAGATCGCCGGACGGTCGGCGGGCGCGAGCATCAGGGCGCGGAGCGTGTCGGCCTGGCGTTCGCGCTCGAAGGTGCGGCCGAGGGCGAGCGTGCCCGAGAAGGCCATCGCAATCCACAGGACCGCCGCTGCGACGTCATCCACGGCACGGCCCTCGCGTACCAGTCCGAAGGCGAAGACGAGGACCACGGTCACAGCGAAGAACAGCGTCGTGGTCACGAGCTCGAAGCTCCGCGCCTCGACCATCAGATCCTTACGCACGACGAGCAGGGCCACTCGCAGGAAGGCGTTCATGCGGATGCAATCGCCGCGCGATACCGTTCGCTGAGCGACCCCTCGCCCGCCGATACGTCCATCATCCGGCCGCCGCGCAGGAACAGTTCGCGCGTCAGCAGACCGTCCACGACGTCGAGATCATGCGTCGCCAGCACCGTCAAGACGCCACGCGCCTGTTCTTCCCGCAAGCGTCCGACCAGCGCCGCGGTCGATGCCTGGTCCAGGCCCGTGAACGGCTCGTCGAGCAGCAGCAGGCGTGGCGCGTGCAGCAGGGCCCGCTCGAGGGCCACGCGCTGACGCATGCCCCGCGAGAACCCCGACACCGCGTCGTGTGCCCGTTCGCCGAGGCCTGCGCGCTCCAGGGCCCGCATTGCGCGCGCAGGGGCATCGGCTACCGCGTACATCCGGCCGAAGAAGGTCAGGTTCTCGTGGGCCGTCAGCTCTGGGTAGAGGAAGAGGTCGTGACCGAGCATGCCGATGCGGGCGCGCAGCGAGGCGCCGCCCTGCGCCGCCGTCAGGGTTCCGTATACCACGCGTCCCTCGGACGGCCCCAGCAGCGTGCCCAGGATGGCGAGGAGCGTCGACTTGCCGGCACCGTTCGGGCCGAGCAGCCCGACGATGTCGCCGGACAGGCAGGTGAAGGTCACCTTCGACAGCGCCTTGCGGCGGCCGTAGTGACGGGAGAGGCTGGTAACCGCGAGGCGCTCGAAGTCCTCGATCACGCGGCGGCCCCCTGGCCGCCCCCGGGAGCTTCGTCGAGCGACGCCATCACACGTTCGAGCTCGGCCATCAGCGCCGCCCGCCGTTCCGCATCCTTCGGCTTGGCCTTCCCGGCCCGGCGGCGCTCCTCGATGACCACCAGGTCGCGCATGAGCCGGGCCCGCTCGTCTTGCAGCAGCACTTGCTCGGACTTCCCGCTTGGTGAAAACGCCACATACAGCCCGGCGAGGACGATGAGCGCGGCCAGCCCCACGGCCGCCCATCGGGGCCTTATGTCGTGCGCCGGCAGGTTCGTGATGTCCACCGCGAGCTCGGCTCCTGCGGCCAGCCGCCCGCCGTTGCCAAGGAGGAACACCTTCCCGCCCTCGGCGTTGAAGTTCTCCACGTTGTTCAGCTGCGCGGACTGGAGCCGCATGTCGCCGATCTTCTCCACCGCCACGAAGGGCCGCTCGAAGGCCGCGGGCCATCGCTGGCGCAAGGTGACGTGCGACGGATGATCGGGAAGGGAGAAGCCAATCTGCACGCTGGTCACGCCGGGCGCAAACGGGCCGGTGAGGCGCACCACTTCGCCCCGCACCGTCGCCTGCGTCGTCGATCCCTCCATCAGCGACGGGTTGGCGGCGCCGGCGGGCAGCGCGAAGTCGAGTGGCGCTCCGGTATCGATGGGTGTCCGGGCGTTGTTCACGATCTCGAGGATATAGAAGACGGTGAGGACGTCACTCTGAAACTCGAAGATGATCCGCGAGTCACCACCGATCACCACGACGCCCTGGCGCGGCGGCTCCTTTGCGGCCGCTTCCGCCGCGGCCCGCGCCTTGGCCGCCGCCGCCGTGGCACCGGCGACAAGGGCCACCCGCAGGCCTCCGCGTGAGGGGATGGTCAGCTCCTGCGACAGGAGGACTTCGCCGTCGACGGTCGCGGTCGCCACGACCGTGGCGCCTGGCGCGTAGCCGCTGAACTCGGCACGCCCCTGCCCATCGGTGGTCGCAGTCTTCGTCTGTCCGCCCGAGGTCGCCGACACGCTCTGCCCGGTGATGTTGTTGCCCATGCGCTCGCGAACCACACGCACCGACACGGTCCCCACGGGGAGCTCCGCGGCCGGCAGCGGAATGCCGGACATCTGCGCGGCGTCCGGCATCGCCACTTGCGCGAACGACGGAGGCGCCAGCGACGCCACGATCCACAGTGCCGGCAGGGCCGCGCGTGCTAGAAGCGGAGCGAGGTGCCGCATTGTTTGCAGAAGCGCGCGTCGGTATCGTTGGACGTGCCGCAGCCGGCGCAGACCGCGCCGCGCTTCTCGGCGTGACCCGCCGGCGCGGGCGGGACCGGGACCAGCGCCGCCAACTCGAGCTCGATCTGTTCGCGGTAGCTGGTGGTGGCGTCGAGTTGCTGGATGAGACCCATGGCGCGCCGGCGCAGCCGCCCGGCCATCTCGTCGAAATCGGCCTGCGCGACTTTGCCCATGGCGAAGTCGAACTCCAGCTCCTTGATGGCGCGCAGCACCAGCGCTTTCTCGCGCTCGAGCGCCGCCCGCGTGCGCCCGCCGGCCACGACCGGCGCGCTCGCCACCGTTGGCGACACCAGCGGCGCCAGCATGCGGTACGCGCCAAGCCCGACGAAGCTGGCGAGCACAATCGTCACGCTGAGGATCAGGATGTTGGCGATCGACTGCCCCGTGGCGACAATCACCACCGCCGTCGCGCCGAGCATGCCGCAAAGCAGGAAGAACTGCCACGGGGGAAGCCCCTGGTCGGCCTGTGCCTCGCTCATCTCAGTCGTATGGGCCATCGGGTCGGGAGAGCTTGGGGGCTTGAGGTCCTAAGGTCTTGGGTCTTGGGTCCTGGGTCTTGGGGTCTCGAGCCGGAAGCCCAGCGCTTCCTAGAGCCTAAAGCCTAGAGCCTAGAGCTAATCAAGGTCCCTCAGCTCGTCGTCCAGGCGCGACCTGATGGCCGCGTCGTCGTCGAGCATGGCCGCGGGACCCGCCAGCGCGGGCCGACGCGACCAGGTGACCGCCATGCTGAGCGCCGCCAGGGCGCCGATCAGGCCGAGCACGTACGGCACGTACAGCACCAGCCGGCCGGTGCGGGTGGACGGCTCGCTGAGCAGCGCCTGTCCGCTCTTGCCCTGGTGCCCACCCTCGGTCAGGTGGTTACCTGGGTCGACGAAGTGCTGCAGCACCTGTGCTTCGTTCTGGCCGTCCTTCATCATCTGCGTCACTTCGCTCTTCACCATCGCGCAGTGACCGCACGAGCACTCGCCGACCGGCAGCTTCGAGCAGCCGCCGCACCAGCACGCCAGCTTCTTGGTGGCGTCGCGGACTTCCTTGGGGAACACCTGCAACTGCGCACCGCGCGGGTTGTCCACGTGCTGCGCCCCGGCCAGGGCCGGCGCGAGCAGGAGCGCCAGGACGACGAGCGACGCGGTCGCCGCTTCAGCAGGAAGCCGGGCGGCCGCAAAGCTGACCGCCCGCTCGGGCAGCAGCGCGATGCCGGTGCCGACGGCCAGGATGCCGAACCCGAACCAGAGCCAGTTGACCAGCGGGTTGATGTGCACCTCGACGCTGGCGGTCTGATCCTGCAGCTCGAAGGCCGGCATCACGATGTAGAGATCCTCGGCGAAACTGCGCCGGATGCCCACTTCTGTGGTCGGCTCTTCCTCGTGCTTCCGGTAGTACCACTTCGCCGGATACATCTTGCCGAGATCCTTGCCGTCGACGTCGCGCACGCTGACGTGCGCCGTCACCATCTGCTTCTGCCCATCGTCGGTCACGCGCAACGCGTCCATCCGCAGCACGTAATCGCCCACGGTGGCTTCCTCGCCTGGCTTCAGCAGGATCTGCTCGTCACGGCTGAACCCCTCGCCCGCGAAGCCGAGGAACATCAGGACGATGCCGAGGTGGACGACGTAGCCGCCGTAGCGCCGCTTGTTGCGGCCGACGAGGCCGATCATGGCGGTGAGGATATCCGTGCCCGTCATGCCGCGCCGCACGTTGGCGCCGCGGTAGAACTCCTGTGCGATGGTGCCGAACGTGAGGGCACACAGCGCAAAACAGATCCCGGAGCTCCAGACCCGCACACCCAGCGCCACGAGCGCACCCGAGACGACGAGCGCCAGCACCACGGGGAAGAGGAACTGATCCACGAGGTTCCTGATCGTGGACTTTCTCCAGGCGAGCAGGGGGCCGATGCCCGTGAGCGCGAGGAGCGCCAGGCCGATGGGCGCCATCCAGCGGTTGAAGAACGGCGGGCCCACGGTCAGTCGCTCGCCGTTGATCGCCTCCGTAATGGTCGGGAACATCGTCGCGAACAGCACGAAGAACGCGGAGAACAGCAGGATCCAGTTGTTGGCCAGGAACGCCGCCTCGCGCGACACCCACGAGTCCAGCTCGTGGCGGGCACGCAGCAGCGGCAGCCGGTAGATGACCCACCCAAAGCTGAACGTCGCCACCACGGCCATGAACGACAGGAACAGCCGCGCCAGCGCGGGGTCGTCGCCGAACGCGTGGACCGACTGCACCACGCCGGAGCGGGTCATGAAGGTGCCGAAGATCGTGAGCAGAAACGTGATGATCACGAGCGTGACGTTCCAGGCCCTGAGCATGCCGCGCCGCTCCTGGACCATCACCGAGTGGAGGAACGCGGTGGCGGTGAACCACGGCAGCAGGCCGGCGTTCTCGACCGGATCCCAGCCCCAGTAGCCGCCCCAGCCGAGCTCTTCGTACGCCCAGATCATGCCGAGCGTGAGGCCCAGCGACAGGAAGAACCAGGAGAACATCGTCCAGCGGCGCACGGCGCGCAGCCACGAGTCGTCGAGGTGGCCGGTGATCAGCGCCGCGAGGCCGAACGCAAACGGGATGGTGAGCCCGACGAAGCCGAGGTACATCGTCGGCGGGTGAATCGCCATGTAGAAGTTCTGGAGCAGCGGGTTCAGACCGCGTCCGTCGGTGGGCGACTGCGTGAGGTAGGTGTCGAAGGGGTTATTGTGGATGATCATCAGGAAGATGAAGAACATCTCCACCGCACTGATGATGGCGACGACGTAGGGCATCAGCTCGCGGTGGCGTTCACGGTTCACCCGCACCGCCACCGACCCGAAGACCGACAGCAGGAACACCCAGAACATCACCGAGCCATCGAGCCCACCCCAGTACGACGTGATCTTGTAGAACAGCGGCTGGACGCTGTCGGAGTAGCGCTGGACGTAGCGAATCGAGTAGTCGCCGGCGACGAACGCGTAGATGATGACGCCGCTCGCCACGGCCATCAGCGCGGCCACGGTGTAGAAGGC